>NZ_JBFAJK010000032.1:0-72804 GCF_040655175.1 Micromonospora sp. NPDC050495
GTGAGAAGGGTGTTGATGTCTGTCGTCACAAACGGATCATCAACACCCTTCGCTGCGTCCGCAGCCCCGCCTTGAGTTAGGACTTACTCGTCTAGGCGGGGAGGGCCGCGGGCTCGCGCAGCGGGTCGGTGGCGAAGGCGGTCACCCCGTCCACGAAGCCCACCTCGGCGGTGAAGCCGAGCAACTCGCGGGCCCGGCGCGGGTCGGCCACCACGTGCCGCACGTCGGCCGCCCGCGCGCCGCCGACCACCTCCGGCTCGGGGCCGCCCATGGCCCGGGCCAGCGCCACCGCCAGGTCGCCGACCGTGTGCGGCTCGCCGGAGCAGACGTTCACCGCCACCAGGCCGTCCGGCGTGGGCGCGGTGAGCGCCCGCAGATTGGCCCGGGCCACGTCGGTGACGTGCACGAAGTCGCGGCGCTGCCGGCCGTCCTCGTAGACCAGCGGCGCCCGCCCGCCGGCCAGCGCCGAGCGGAACAGCGAGGCCACCCCGGCGTACGGGGTGTCGCGCGGCATCCGCGGCCCGTAGACGTTGTGGTAGCGCAGCGCCCACACCCCGCCCACGGTCTGCCGGGCCCAGGCGGCGGCGTAGTGCTCCTGGGCGAGCTTGCTGGCCGCGTACGTGCTGCGCGGCTCCAGCGGGGCGTCCTCGGGAACCAGGGCCGGGGCGAGGGTGCCGCCGCACGCCGGGCAGGTCGGGTCGTACCGGCCGGCGGCCAGGTCGGCGGGGCGGCGCGGCGCGGGCCGGACCACCCCGTGCCGCCGGCAGGTGTAGCGCCCCTCGCCGTAGACCACCATCGAGCTGGCCAGCACCAGCCGGGACACCCCGGCCCGGTGCATCGCGGCGAGCAGCACCGCGGTGCCGTGGTCGTTGTGGCCGGCGTAGTCCGGGGCGTCCGACGGGTCCAGCCCGTGCCCCACCATTGCCGCCTGGTGGCAGACCGCGTCCACCCCGGACAGCAGCCGGTCCAGCAGCCCGGCGTCGCGCACGTCGCCGATCACCGGGTCGTGCCGTCGGGACCACTCGGGCAGGGTGCCGCCGTGCGCCTGGGGCAGCAGGGCGTCCAGGCACACCGGTTCGTGCCCCTCGGCGACCAGCAGGTCGGCGATCTGCGATCCGATGAAGCCGGCGGCGCCGGTGACCAGTACCCGCATGCGACCCACGCTAGGGCACCGGGCGGCCCGGACCGGCCGGTTCGCGGTGGACGTCAGCGGTCGGTAAGAGTCCGGCGGCACCGCCTCCGCCAGCCGGGTGCCTCGGCGGGCGGGCCGGGCGGGCCGCCCGCCGCGCGGTAAGCGTTCGGTAATGCGGCAAACCGGGCCGGCCGGCCACGCCGGCGTCTAGCGTCTGGCTGGAGCACCGGACCGCGCGCCGCCGACAGGAGGAGACGTGCCCACCAGCCCACCGCCGCCGGACGACGCACCGGCCGCCGCCCCGGCGGCGCTGTGGCGCCGGCTGGCCCGGCACCGGCCGCCCGTGGTCGACACCCTCGACCGCGCCTGGCGCAGCCCGGCCCGCGGGCCCTGGCTGACCTCCGTGCTCGGCGCCGTGCTGCTGGCCACCCTGCCCCTGGTGATCGTCACCGGCCTGCTCGACTGGATCGCCTACGCGCCCCGGCTCGACCAGGCCTTCCCCGGGAACGTGGGCTGGCTGCACCCGCCGGTCTTCGCCTGGCCCACCCGGCCCGCCTGGCTGTTCCGGGTCACCCAGGGCCTGCACGTGACGCTCGGCATCGTGCTGGTGCCGGTGGTGCTGGGCAAGCTCTGGTCGGTGGTGCCGAAGCTCTTCGACTGGCCGCCCGCCCGCTCGGCCGCGCAACTGCTGGAGCGGCTGTCGCTGCTGCTGCTGGTCGGCGGCATCCTCTTCCAGACGGCCACCGGCCTGCTCAACATCCAGTACGCGTACCTGTTCGGCTTCGACTTCTACACCGCGCACTGGTACGGCGCCTGGATCTTCACGGCCGCCCTGGTGACGCACGTGGCGATCAAGCTGCCCCGGATGCTCACCGCGCTGCGCGGGCCGAACCTCGGGCGTACCCCGCTGGACCGCACCGGGCCGGAGCCGGCGGACCCGGACGGCCTGGTGGCCCGGCGGCCCGGCCCGGCCACGATGAGCCGGCGCGGGGTGCTGGCCCTGGTCGGCGGCGGCTCGCTGCTGCTCGCCGCGCTGACCGTCGGGCAGAGCGTCGACGCGTTGCGCCGCACCGCGCTGCTGCTGCCCCGGGGCCGGCTGGCCGGCGCCGGCCCCACCGGCTTCCCGGTCAACCGCAGCGTCGCCGCGGCCGGCGTCACGCCGGAGCAGACCGGGCCGGCCTGGCGGCTCACTTTGCGCGCCGGGGACCGCACCGCCACCCTGGACCGGGGCCGGCTGCTCGCCCTGGGGCAGCACACCGCCACCCTGCCGATCGCCTGCGTGGAGGGGTGGTCCACGTCGCAGACCTGGACCGGGGTCCGGTTGCGGGACCTCGCCGCCCTGGTCGGCGCGACCGACCCGGGCTCGGCGTGGGTGCGCTCGCTGGAGCGCACCGGCCAGTTCCGCCAGGCGAGGCTGCAGGGCAACCAGGTCACCGATCCCGACGCGCTGCTCGCCCTGCGGGTCAACGGCGTCGACCTCAGCCCGGACCACGGCTACCCGGCCCGGATCATCGTGCCCGCACTGCCCGGGGTGCACTGCACCAAGTGGGTCGAGGAGATCGTCTTCGATGGCTGAGTTCCGGCGGGCGTACGGCGCCGCGCCCTGGCACCTGGCGCTGCTGGCCGGCTGCTTCGCGGTCACCGGCTGGATCGCGCTGCGGCTGGCCGGTGAGGCGTCGGCCGGCCGGATGCTGCTCTGGTTCGTCGGCGCGGCCGTCGCGCACGACCTGGTTCTCTTCCCGGCGTACGCCTCGGTCGACCGGGTGCTGCGGGCCACCCTGGGCCGACGGGGGACGCCGTCGTTGCTGAACCACGTCCGGGTCCCGGCGCTCGGCGCCAGCCTGCTGTTCCTGGTCTACCTGCCGGGGATCCTCGGGCTCGGCGACGGCACGTACGCCTCGGCGACGGGCCTGGCACCCCGGGCGATGCTCGGCCGGTGGCTGGCGGTCAGCGGGGCGCTCTTCGCCGCCAGCGCGCTGCTGTACGCGGTCCGCCGGCTGTCCGGCCGGCCGGGCTGAGCGGGGCCGGTCCGGTCAGCGCGGCCGGCACTGCTCGGTGTCGTCCGGCCCCATCCAGCATTCGGTGTGCGCACCGCCGGTGCCGGTGACCCGGAAGGGGCGGCCCGCGTCGTCGACCGTGACGGTGCCGGTGCGGCCCTGCGACGCCCAGTCCACCTCGATCGTCCAGTCGCAATCGCAGGCGGCCGTGTGGCCGACGACGACGAACGTCTCGGCATCGCTCACCGACACCCGGTAGGGAAAGCGGATCTCCTTCCGTTCGTGTTCGGGGACGTGCTGTTCGCCCTCCTCGAATCGGCCGCTGGTGAGCAGCGGCGGTTGCTTGTCCAGGTCCGCGTCCACCCATCGGTAGGCGCCCGAGCCACCACCGCCCAGCCCGATGAGCACACCCGGCACGGGCGGGCGTCGCGCCAGCACGCGCACCCGCAGGTCGGTGAGGGTCACCTGCGCCTCGCTGATCCCCTGGACGGTGAAGTAGACCTCTGATCCGAAGGCCGGCACGCCGGCTGCCTCCCGGGCCCAGGACGACCAGTCCTCCGCCCAACCCGGCCGGGCCGGGATCTTCGCCACCGGCGCGTCGATCAACCAGCCGAGGCTCGAGTCGTGGCTGGTGCGGACCGCGATGGTGAACGGCAGCCCGTGCGACTCCGGCGGCGGCGGCGCGAGGCCCGAGGCGAGGAGCCACGCGGTCACGACCGCCGTCACGACAGCTGCGGCGACGCCGGCGAACCAGCGGCCGGCGGGCGGGCCGACCGGTGCCAGTCGGCGCAGCAGCGTCCGCAAGCGACCCGGCCGGCACGGTCCGGGCCCGGGCCCCGCGTCCGGCGCCGGCCCAGCCGGCTCGGCCGCCCCGGCGGGCTCGGCGGGCTCGGCCGCCCCGGCGGCTCCGGCGGGCTCGGCGGGCTCGACCGCCCCGACGGGCTCGGCGGCGCCAGGGGGCTCGGCCGCCCCGATGGGCTCGGCGGGCTCGGCGGGCTCGGCCGCACCGGCGGAAGGGTCGCGCGTCTCCGGCACCGGGCCACCTCCCCTTCGCCGGCCACCGACCGCATCAGTGCACACGACCCTCGGTGACAGTGCAAGAGCCCGGTACGGGCGGGCGCGGGAATCCGGGCCCGGTCGTCGCGACCCGGATCGCCCGTGCGCCAACCAGGACGGTCAGGAAACCACCAGCAGGGCGGCGACCGTGGCCGCGGTGGCCAGGGCGGCGAGCGCGGCGCTGGTGGCGACGAACCGGCCCAGCGGCACCGCCACCCCGGCGGCCCGGCAGCGCTCGTACCAGATCAGGGTGGCCAGCGACGCCCACGGGGTGGCCAGCGGGCCGACGTTGGTGCCGACCAGCAGGGCCAGTAGTTGGGTGTGGTGGTCGACGGCGATCACCGCCTCCCCGGCCAGGTACGCGGGCAGGTTGTTGACCACGTTGGCGGAGAGCGCGCCGACGGCGCCCGCGCGCAGCGCGCCCTCGGCGCCCGGGTCCCCGCCGATCAGCGTGCCCATCACGGTGTCCAGCCCGAACCGGCCGATGGTCTGCACCACCAGGAAGAGCCCGGTCACGAAGACCAGCAGCCGCCACGGCACCAGCGCGAACCGCAGGCTGCCCCGGGCGCGCACCGCGAACCCGGCGACCAGGATGGCGGCGGCCACCCCGGAGGCGACGCCGATCTCGACCCCGACCAGGATCCCGGCCACGAAGAGCAGGCAGGCCAGGATCGCGGTGCGGTACAGGACCCGGTCGGGCGGCACGTGCGGCGGCGGGGGCACGAAGGGGTCGGCGCCGGCCCGGGCCGGCCGCCAGTACCACCACCACAGCAGCACCATGGTGATCACGATGGCCACCAGTTGCGGCGCCCACATCCGGGCCGCCCACGGCACCGGCTTCAACGCGATCCGGTCGCTGGCCAGGATGTTGGTCAGGTTGGACACCGGCAGCAGCAGGCTCGCCGTGTTCGCCAGCCAGACCGTGGTCATCGCCAGCGGCGTCGGTGGCACGCCGAGCTTGCGGGCCAGGGCGATCATCACCGGGGTGAGCAGCACGGCGGTGGTGTCCAGGTTGAGCGCGATGGTGGTCACCGAGGCGAACCCGACGCAGAGCCAGAACAGCGCCCGGTAACTGCCCCGCGCGGTGATCGCCACGCGCGCGGCGAGGGCGTCGAAGACCCCGGCCACCGCGGTCAGCTCGGCCAGCACCACGACCGTGCCGAGGAAGACCAGGATGGGCCCGATCCGGCGGAGGGTGGCCTCGGCGTCGGCCCGGGGGAGCAGGCCGGTGAGGACACAGGCCACGCCGACCACCGCGAGCCCGATCGCGATCCAGTCCAGCACGTGCAGCCGGCCCCAACGCGATCGGTCCGGTACGGCGGACGGCGGCTCGCCGACGGTCTTCACGACGCATGATCCTCGCACACCACCGCGCGGCCGGACGCGCCCGACGCGGCTGCCGAGGGTGGCCACCGATTGACCGTCGGTGGTGATAATGACCACGTGGCTGTAGGCGCGCACCCCACTCGGTCCGACCGCCCCATCGACTTCTTCATCAGCTACTCGCCGGCCGACGAACGCTGGGCCACCTGGCTCGCCTGGGAGTTCGAGGCCGCCGGGTACCGCACCCTGTTGCAGGCGTGGGACTTCGTGGCCGGCACCAACTTCATCGACTTCATGGACCGCGGGGTCCGCGAGGCCGAGGTGGTGGTGGCGGTGCTCTCCGAACGCTACCTGCACTCCACCTACGGCAAGCTGGAATGGCAGGCCGCGCTGCGCGCCGACCCGGACGGCACCGGCAACAAGCTGGTCACCGTCCGGGTGGAGGACTGCCCGATCGACGGGCTGCTGGCCACCATCACCTACGTCGACCTGGTCGGCGTCACCGACCCGGCGCAGGCCCGGGGCCGGGTGCTCGACCGGATCCGGGAGGCCCTCGACGGCCGGGCCAAGCCGATGCGGCAGCCGGCGTTCCCGCACCACCCCGCCGATCCGGCCGGGGTGCTCGCGGCACCGGCCGCCGGCCCGCCGGCGCCCCGGCGGGCCCGGCGTACGCCGATCAACCCGCCGCCGTTCCCGCCCGCCGCGACCACCGCGCCGGTGTCCCGCGGCACGCTGACCGTGCTCCAGGTGGCCGGGCCGCGCTTCGGCCGCGGCATGATCGCGCCCGGCGCCCCGGTCACTCCCGGCGAGCTCCAGGAACACCTGATGGGCGACCTCACCCTGCTGATGAACGACGGGGTGCCCCGCCCGGACCTGCTCGTGGTGGCCGGAAACCTGACCGAGTCGGGCAGCCCGCGGGAGTTCTCCGACGCGCTGACCTTCCTCACCGGCCTGCGGGTGCTGCTCGGGCTGGAACCGCACCGGCTGGTCGTGGTGCCGGGCCCGCGCGACGTCACGATGGCCGCCAGCCGGGCGTACTTCGCCACCTGCGAGGCCGACGACGTCGACCCGCAGCCGCCGTACTGGCCGAAGTGGCGGCACTACGCCCGGCTCTTCGACGAGCTGTACCAGGGCCTGGAGGACCGGATCTTCGACAGTGAGCAGCCGTGGACGCTGTTCCCCGTGCCGGACCTGCGGGTGGTGGTGGCCGGGCTGAACTCCACCATCGCGCTCACCCACCGCGAGGAGGACCGGTACGGCTTCCTCGGCGAGGCCCAGTCCACCTGGTTCGCCCAGCGGCTGCGTCACTACCAGCAGTCCGGCTGGCTGCGGCTGGGCGCCATGGCGCACGCGCCCGGCCCGCGCACCCCGTACGCCGACGAGGTGGCCATCCCGGACGGGGTCACCCTGCGCGACCGCAGCGGGTTTCACCGCCTGGTCGGGCCGATGCTCAACCTGCTGCTCTGCGACGCCGCGCCCGGCGCCCGGGTCGACTCGGCGGTGCCGCTGGCCACCACCTCCCGCGACGGCCGTGCCCAGCTGCTCCGGCTGGCCGCCGACGGGATGACCCGCTGGGTGCTCGGCCGCGACGACCGGCACGACGTCGGTGAGCCGGCGGCGCTGCGCTGGCCCGGGACGGAGGCGACCTTCGGGGCGGCCGGCCCGGCCCAGGTGCCCGACCCACGGCTGCCCACCGTCGACGAGGGGCCGACCCAGGGCGCGGCGGCCGATCCGCCGGCGGCCGTCCCGGCCGGCGCGCCACCTGCGCCGCTGGACCGCCTGCTCGACCGGCTCGCCGAGGTGTGCGAGGCCCGCCACGACCGGGTGCTGGTGCGCCGGGTGCCGGCCGAGCCGCCGCACCTGTTCGTCACGTACCGGGCCGACGGGGTGGTCCGCCAGCAGCGGGTCGGCGGGCATGTCGGCACGCCCACCGCCGCCGACGTCGACCACTTCGCCCGGCGGGTGCACGCCACCGACCCGGACATCCCCTCCGAGCTGGTCTACGACGGGGACCGGGTGCCGCGCGGGCTGGCCGAGGCGGCGCAGCGGCGCGGCGTCCGGGTGCTGCACCTGACCGAGTTCCAGGGCCTGCTGGACCTGCGCGACTACGTGGCCGCGCAGACCGCCCGGCTGCAGGCCGACCGCCTCTACCCGCCCGGCCAGTACGTGCCGCAGCGCTACCGGCACCTGGTCGGCGCCGACCAGCGGGTCCGCGAGGACGTGGTGGACGAGCTGCTGGAGCTGGCCTCCGCCCCGGACGGCCGGTTCGTGCTGGTGCTCGGCGACTTCGGCCGGGGCAAGACGTTCGCGTTGCGGGAGGTGGCCCGCCGGCTGCCCACCGCCGCCCCGGACCTGATCCCGATCCTGGTGGAGCTGCGCGCCCTGGACAAGGCGCACTCGGTCGACGGCCTGGTGGCCGCGCACCTGGCCAACCACGGCGAGCAGGTGATCGACCTCAAGGCGTTCCGCTACATGCTGCGGCAGGGGCGCATCGTGCTGCTCTTCGACGGCTTCGACGAGCTGGTGGCCCGGGTGACCTACGACCGGGCGGCCGACCACCTGGAGACGCTGCTGCAGGCGGCCGAGGGCAACGCCAAGATCGTGGTGAGCAGCCGGACCCAGCACTTCAAGACCAACTCGCAGGTGCTCACCGCGCTCGGCGAGCGGGTCGGGCTGCTGCCGCACCGCCGGGTGCTGGCCATCGAGGACTTCACCCCCGGCCAGATCGAGTCCTTCCTGCGCAACCGGTACGGCGGTGACGAGCGGGCCGCCCGGGACCGGATGGACCTGCTCGCCGGCGTGAAGGACCTGCTCGGGCTCTCCCGCAACCCGCGGATGCTCGGCTTCATCGCCAACCTCGACGAGGGGCGGCTGGCCGCCGTGGCGGGCGCCGGCGGCACGTTCAGCGCCGCCGCGCTGTACCGGGAGATCCTGGAGTCCTGGCTCGACTTCGAGGAGCGGCGTACCCAGGGGATCCCGGGCGCGCCGGTGAACCTGCGCCGCCCCGAGCTGTGGCACGCGGTCGGCCGGCTGGCCTTCCAGCTCTGGGAGACCGGCGAGTCGTACCTGCGCCTGGCCGAGCTGGCCGAGACCACCGGCCAGCTCGCCGGGCTGGCCGACTCCCGGCTGTCCGGCCCGCAGGCGGCGCACGCCGTGGGCGCCGGCAGCCTGCTGGTACGCACCGACGACGGCCTGTTCGGGTTCATCCACACCTCGGTGATGGAGTGGCTGGTCGCCGAGGGCATCGCCGCCCAGCTCAACCGCGGCGAGGAGCCGGCGGCGCTGGCCGTGCGGCCGCTGTCGGCGCTGACCGTGGAGTTCCTCGGCGACCTCGCCGACCCGGCCCGCTGCACGGCGTGGACCGCCCGGGTGCTCGGCGACGAGAGCGCCGGGGAGACGGTGCGGGCCAACGCGTTGCGGCTCAGCGCCCGGCTGCGGCTGCCCGACCGGGCCGACCTGCGCGGCGCGGTGCTGCGTGGCGAGGACCTGTCGCACCGGGAGCTGGCCGGCGCCGACCTGACCGGCGCCGACCTCACCGACACCCGGCTGGTCGCCACCAACCTGGCCGACGCCCGGTTGGCGCATGCCCGGCTGCGCGGCGCCCGCCTGGACCAGGCCCGCCTGGCCGGGGCGGATCTGCGCGGCGCCGAGCTGGGCGGGGCCCGGCTGTTCCGGGCCGACCTGCGCGGCGTCCAGCTCTCCGGCAGCAGCTGGCACCGGAGCGCCCTGATCGACGTGAGCGCCGATCCGGCGCTGCTGCGCGCGCCGGAACTGCGCGGCGCGGTGGTCGCCCCGGGCCGCCCGGTGGTGCCCGGCCTCGCGCCACCCGCGGTGGGCGTCTCGTACGGCTTCGAGGTGGGCCGGCTGCCGGTGCCCGCCGGGTACAGCCCGGACGGGTCGGTGCTCGCCGTGGGCAGTGACGACGGTGGCGTGCTGATCTGCGACACCGCGACCGGCCTGCCGGTGCGTACCCTCCAGGGGCATCGCGGCCGGGTCTACGCGGTGCGTTTCGACGCCGCCTCGCACCAGCTGGTCACCGGCGCGGCGGATCTCACCGTCCGGCTCTGGGACGCCGACCACGGCGACGTGCGGCACGTCATCGAGGACGTCTTCGCCGGCTGGGTGTGGCCGCTGCTCACCGACGGCAGGCGGGGCCGGCTGGTGGTCGGCGACGCGGCCGGCGTGGTCCGGCTCTACGACACCCGCACGGCGCGGCTGCGCCACGAGTGGCCGGGCCACGCCGCGCCGATCTGGGGCACGTCGTTCAGCCCCGACGGCCGCCGGCTGGTGGTGGTGGACAGCGCCGGCGTGGTCCGCGGCTGGGACGTCGCCTCGGGCCGGCCGGTCTTCGAGGTACGTGAGCCGGAGGTGGTCTACCGGGTGGTGCACACCCCGGACGGCCGGCACTTCGTCGCGGTGGGCCAGCACGGCCGGGTCTGGATCCGCCGGGCCGCCGACGGGACACTGCTGCGCCAGGCGCGCGGCCACGAGGCCGACGTGTACGCCCTCGACGTACACCCGGACGGGACGATGCTGGCCACCGGCGACACCCACGGCGCCCTGCGGCTCTGGGAGGTGGAGACGGGCCGGCCGCTGCGGGTGCTGGGGCGGCAGCGCGGGGCGATCTACAGCGTCCGGTTCAACGCCGCCGGCAGCCTGCTCGCCAGCGCGGCCAGCGACGGCGCCATCCAGCTCTGGGACGCCGCCGACGGTCAGCTCCGGCACGAGCTGACCCGGCATCGCGGCTCGGTCTGGCCGGTGGTCTGGCGGCCCGACCAGGCCCAGGTGGCCACCAGCAGCAACGACGGCACCACCCGGCTGTGGGACGTACGGACCGGTCAGCTCCAGCACACCCTGCGCGGGCACGGCCGGCGGATCACCGCGCTCTCCTTCCGCGACGACGGGGAGGTCCTCGCCGCGTGCGGCAACGACGGCGTGGTGCGGCTGTGGGAGCCGCGCACCGGCCGGCTGGTCCGCCAACTCGCGAGCCCGGCCGACCGGCTGCTCTCGGCGGTCTTCTGCCCGGGTGAGGCGCTGGTCGCCGCGCCCAGCGGCGACGGCGGGGTGCACCTGTGGAACACCGACACCGGCACCGACGAACGCGAGCTCAACGTGGACACCGACCACGTCTGGGCGGCCGCGTTCAGTCCGGACGGGGACGCGCTGGCGACCGCCAACGACGACGACACCGTCCAGCTCTGGTACCGGCGCACCGGCCGGCACTTCGGCACCCTCGCCCCGCACGAGGGCCGGGTGCGGGCGGTGGCCTTCAGCCCGGACGGCGAGACCATCGCCACCGGCTGCGACGACCGGCTGGTCCGGCTCTGGGACGCGGCGACCGCCTCCTGCCGGCTCACCCTGGCCCGGCACACCGACCGGGTGTACGCGGTCAGCTTCAACACCGAGGGGTCGCTGCTCGCCAGCGCCAGCAACGACGGCACCGCGGTGATCTGGGACGCGCACACCGGCGAGCCGCGCACGGTGCTCACCGAGCACTCCGGCCGGCTCTGGTCCTGCGCGTTCAGCGGCAACGGTGCGCTGCTCGCCACCGCCGGCGACGACCTGGTCATCCGGCTCTGGGATCCGGGCACCGGCCGGCTGCACGGCACCCTGTCCGCGCACACCCGGCGGGTCTGGTCGGTGGCGTTCAGCCCGGACGGCAGCCTGCTGGCCAGCGCCGGCGACGACGGCACCGTCCGGCTCTGGGACGTCGCCGACCCGGAGCAGGCGCAGCTGCGGGCCACCCTGATCGGCCTGCCCGAGGGCTGGGCCGCGGTCAGCCCGGACGGCCGGTACAAGCTGGACGGTGATCCGGGCGGCCAGTTCTGGCACGTGATCGGCACCTGCCGGTTCGAGGTGGGGGAGCTGGACCCGTACCTGACCCAGGTGCGCCGGCTGGCCGTCGACGCCCCGTTCTGACCCGCGCGTCATCCGCCCGGCGGCCGTCGCTGTCCGGGGGGCCGGCGGCTGCCCGCCCCGCGCCGGCCCCCGAAGTCCTGGGGCGTCGGAGCGCCAACTGACAGCGCTGCCGACGGCAGTTTCGTTACGCGTGCCGGCCGGTTCGATCCGTGGCGGCGGATCGCTCTGGCTGATTGCTCAGTCCGATCACGACAGCCGGCGCAATCACGTCGACCGATCAGCCTGACAGGCTGTCACGATCTCGACACAGAAGTTGTGGGTCATCTCTTTGATCGATGTGCTGTCGCGGGACCAGCGCCGTCGGTGACGGACCATCCAGGAAGAGGTGGCTCATGGTGGCACTACGGCGGCTGCTGGCCGCACTGACCGCGACGGTGGTGACCGCCGCGCTCGCTCTGGTGTGGACCGCGGCGCCCGCCCAGGCCGACGAGGCGTGGGAGTCCGCGCTCAAGAACCTGATGACCCGGACCGCCACCTGGACGGAGGGCGGGCTGTCCCGGATCGGCCAGCTCGGCCAGCCGCTGCCGCTGCTCGGGGTCAGCCCCGGCGCCCTGGTCGAGACCGACAAGCTCACCCGCAAGGCCGCCGACGCGCTGGCCTCCGGGCTGACCAAGGACGACGTCGACCTCGGCGGCGGCACCCGGCTGACCAGCTCGGTCACCTCCGACGGCGGCGACCACCTGCTGGACGTGCTGCTCACCACCAAGCGGCAGGTCAGCGACAAGGACCTGACGGTCGGCGGGGTCACCGTGGCCAAGGCGGTCGAGGTGACCGGCTGGGCGACCCTGCACCTGCGCGCCCGGCACACCGCCGCCGGGGAGACGTACCTGGTCCGCGACGGCGACACCCCGCGGCTCGACATCGACGCCGCCGCGAAGCTGCGCGGCGACCTGGACCAGGCCACCGCCTCCGTCGGCATCCTGGGCGTGACGCTCACCGCCGGCAGCACGCTGACCGCGCGTACCCACGTCAAGGTGACCCTCACCGACCCCAACGGGGACGGCCGGCTCGCGTTCGACACGGCTGCCGGCGCCGGGACCGGTGAGCTGGGCGCCGCCGGCTCCCTCGCCGGGCTGGTCCAGGTCGCCCTCGACGGCGCCGGCGGCGGGAAGATCTCCGACACCGAGACCGAGCCGGGGCCCGGCTCCGTGCACGCCGTGGTCAACCTCGGTGCGGCCACCGCCGGTGCACCCTTCGCCCTGCCCGCCGTCGCGGCGGCCGTCAAGGTGGACTGGAACGACATCGCCGTCGGCGCGCCCACGGTCACCACCACCGGGCTGGACGAGACGATCGCGCCCTTCCGCACCATGAGCCCGCTCGACCTCGCCGCCGGCCTCGCCCAGCTCGCCACCCTGCTCGGCGGGGTGCAGCAGAGCGGGCCGGCGGGCAACCTCAACCTGCCGTTCCTGCGCGGCACCTTCGCCGACGCCGTGAAGGTCAACGAGAAGCTCACCGGCTTCCTCAAGAAGTACGTCCACCCGAAACCGGACGACCCCGACTTCGACCCGGCCACCGACGACCCGGCCAAGGCCGGCCAGCCGACGTTCAGCTCGATCCAGGAACTGGTCAAGCTGCTCGCCGCCGAGGGCCTGCCGGTGGACAACCTCTCCTTCGCCGGCGAGAAGCTGGTCTTCCGGGTGACGCTGGAACGCGAATCCACCGTCGCGGTGCCGCTGGACCCGGGCGCCGCCTCGGTCTCCGGCCGGGGCGCCACCTTCACCGCCAACGGCTTCAGCCTCGCCGACGACGACCGTCGGTTCACCGCGGGTGAGCTGGTCGGCCAGCGGGTCGTCGCCGGCACCTCGGCCGGCACCATCGCCGCCAACACCGCCACCTCGATCACTCTGGCCGAGGACTGGATCGGTGGCCGACCGGCCGCCGACAGCGTCTGGGTGATCAGCGGATCCAGCCCCAACATCGGCGCCGTCGAACTGGCCGGCACGCTCACCAAACCGGCCGGCGGCGACAAGAAGGTCGGCCTGCGGGCGGCCAACGCCCAGGCCAGCTTCGCCACCGTGAAGCCGAGCTACAGCGCCGCCGTCACCCTCGTGCTCGACCTGCGCGACGACCTCGGCAGCGCGGCCGCCAACGCCGACCGGGTGCTGCTGCGCACCGACCCGGCGACGCCGCTGTTCGCCGCCGACTTCCCGATCACCACCGGGGTCGACTTCTTCGCCACGGCCGGCTTCCTCAAGGTCAAGCTCGGTGGCAACCTCTCCGTGGGGCCGGCCGCCACCGGTCAGCGGATGCTGCGGGTCGGCTTCAAGCAGGCCCAGGACGTCAGCCTCGGCGAGCTGTTCCGCCGGCTGCAGTCCGAGCCGGGCAACCTGCTGGCCGTCTCCTCCTCGGTGAAGACCACCGGCCGCGTCACGGTCAGCGTCCCCGGCGCCACCGGTGCGCTCGGCGAGGGCGTCGGCGTCGACGTCAGCTGGCAGGCCGGCGGGCAGCCGGTGGTGGACACCGCCGGCCTGGCCGACATCCTCGCCGTCGACTTCAACCCCGACGACCCGAAGGCGCTCTTCGCCGTGGTGGTGGAGGCGCTGCGGCTGGTCAACACCGCGCTCTCCGCGCCCGGTGGCGGCAGCGGCCCGCTGAACACCGAGATCCCGCTGCTCGGCCGCTCCGCCCGGGAACTGCTGGGCGCCGACGAGAGCGGCGTGGGCAAGGGCGTCACGTTCACCGCCGACGGCGCGAACTTCCTGCTCAAGGACGCCGGCCGCAGCGGCGACGCGGCGTTCGACCCGCGGCTGACCGGCCGTACGGTGGTGATCGGCAGCAAGGCCTACCGGGTGCTGGCCCGGGTGGACGGCCAGACCCTGCGGGTCGAGGCGGCCGGCTCGCCGAAGCCCGGCGACGGGTCCGCGTACGCGCTGCGGCCCGAGCTGGCCGACGCGCTGGACAAGCTGCTCGCCGCACCCCCGGACAACCTCCAGGACGCCCTCGACCGGCTCAACGGCGCCATCGGCGCGGACAGCGGCATCCAGTTCACCCTCGACGAGCGGGCCGGCGGCCCGTACCTGCGGATCGGGCTGGACTGGAAGCGCAACGTGCGTACCGCCGGCCCGCTCGCCTTCGCCTGGGACGGCGCCCGCGAGCTGATCAGCCTGGACAGCTCCGGCACCTTCGCGCTCGACGTCGACGCCCGCGCCCAGCTCGGCCTGCTGCTGCCGCTGAAGCTGGACGCGGCACCGCTGCTGGACAAGAACTCCTCGGCGAAGGTGACGGTCAGCGGCGGGGTGACCGACGCGGCGCTGGCCGCCCGGGTCGGCCCGCTCGCGCTCGACCTCGGCAAGGACCCGGACTTCGCCACCGTCAAGGCCAACCTCAGCGTCGGCCTCGGCGGGCTCGCCGCGGACGGTCCGGTCAGCGGCCTGTTCGGCGTCACCCCGACCTTCACCACGGCCGGCGTCGACTGTGGCGACGGGGTCGGTGGCACGAGCACCCCGATCTGCGCCCGCGCGCCGTTGTTCGTCAACAACTGCGAGCCGGACGACGCCACCAACCTGCTCACCTTCACCATGGGGCTGGACCTGGCCCCGCACGCGCAGACCCCGGACCTCACCTCCTGCTTCGCCAACCTGTCGCTGAAGCTGACCGACTTCAACGTCGGCATCGACGGCTACCTGGCCAAGGTGGAGGAGGCGCTGCGGCTGGCCAGCTTCGACGGCAAGCTGCCCCTGGTCGGCGAGGACCTGCAGCAGGGCCAGAAGTTCATCGCCCAGTTGCGCGCGGACGTCAAGGCGGCGATCGGCCCGGCGTTGGCCGACGCCACCCTGGACAGCGCCGGCATGCAGGCCGCCCTCAACACCGCCCTGCACGACCTGGACCCGGGCGTGAGCGCGGTGGTCGGCTGCCGCAGCGGGGTCACCGCGCCCTGCCAGCCGGAGGACTTCCAGTCCATCCGGATCACGCTCACCACCTCCCGGGGCGCCCCGTCGGCCACGGCCGGCTGCACGGACGCCAGCGACGCCGACCGGTGCCTCACCGCCAACGTCCCGCTCGACCTGGGCATCCCCGGCCTGTCGCTGAAGGCGAAGAAGGGCGCCACCGACGGCATCCAGGCCAAGCTCGGCTGGAAGCTGCACCTGGATCTGGTCCTCGACCGGGACGAGGGCTTCTACGTCCCCACCCACGACGGGGACACCTCGCCCGAGGTGCAGATCGGCGCGAGCTTCGACATGACCGGCGACCTGGCCGCCCAGCTCGCCTTCATCCAGGTGAAGGCGACCAAGCAGGGCACCGCGCCGCTGGTGCGGGCGTACTTCGGGATCGACCTGAAGGGCTCGGCGGGGGAGAAGAGCTGCTTCGACCCGACGGTCACCGCCGACTGCACCGCCAAGCCGGACGACAAGCTCACCCTCGCCGAGTTCGGTGACCTGGGCTCGCTGCTCGCCACCGACCTCACCGCCGCGGTGAACATCGACTGGCGGCTGGCCGCGGCGGTGGACACCGGCGGCGACGTCTCCGCGCTGCCCGGCGTCAGCGCCCACTTCACCCTGAAGTGGGGGCTGACGCACCAGCAGGGCGGGCTCACCCCGACCGGCGACAACGTCAGCACCCCGCTCCAGGTCGCCTTCACCGACATCGCGCTGGACGCTGGCGCCTTCTTCACCAAGATCCTCAAGCCGGTGGTGGAGAAGATCAAGGCGGTCACCGGCCCGCTCCAGCCGGTCATCGACACCCTGTACGCGCCGATCCCGGTGCTGTCCGACCTGTCCAAGGCCACCGGCGGCCCGGACATCACCCTGGTCTGGCTGGCCAAGACGTTCAGCACCCTGGCCGGCGGGCCGAAGCTGGACTTCGTGGACACCGTCCGTTCGGTGATCAGCTTCGTCAACTCGATCCCCACCAACTGCGCCACCAACTGCGCCATCCCGCTGGGCGCGTTCCAGGTGGACCCCGGCCGGGCGCTGACCACGGCGGTCTCGCCCGCCGCGGCGGAGAGCCTGATCGACAAGAGCCACGGGTACGCGCCGGCGAAGACGTCGGACGTCAAGTCCGCCGTGGACGGCGCGGCCGGCGGCGACGCCGGGAAGCTGTTCACGCCCGACGGGCAGGGCCGGACCAACGCCCAGAAGACCGGCTTCAGCTTCCCGGTGTTCGACAACCCGGGTTCGCTGTTCGGCCTGCTCATGGGGCAGGACGTGGAACTGGTCAGCTTCGACTCCGGGCCGCTGTCGCTCGGGTTCAGCTGGCGGCAGTCCTTCGGGCCGGTCTACGCCCCGCCGCCGGTGCTGGTCACCCTCGCCGGCAGCGCCTCGGTGACCGCCCGGTTCATCGCCGGCCTGGACACCGCCGGCATCCGGCACGCGGTCGAGGCCGCCACCGACGGCACCGCGCTGGACGCGGTCAGCCTGCTGGACGGCCTCTACTTCAAGACCGCCGACAGCACCGGCACGGCGGTCCCGGTGGTCACCCTGCGCGGCGAGATCGCGGCCGGGGCGCAGGTGAGCGTGCTGATCGTCAAGGCGGGTATCGAGGGCGGCATCCGGCTCACCGTCGGGTTCAGCTGGAACGACCCGAACAACGACGGCAAGTTCCGCACCAGCGAGTTCCTCCAGGCGCTCCTGGTCAACCCGGTCTGCCTCTTCACCACCAGCGGCGCGCTGTCGGTGTTCCTCAAGGTCTACATCACCATCGACCTCTTCCTGTTCAGCAAGACCTTCGACTTCACCCTGGTCGACGCCACGCTGCTGGACTTCCGGGCGCAACCGGACTGCAAACCGAAGCCACCGGAACTCGGCGGCACGGTCGGCGACACCCTGGTCGTCTTCGCCGGCAGGTTCGGCACCAAGGACCAGCGCGGGGACAAGGCGTGGGACAACGGCGCCGGCACGTACGCCGGTGACGTGGTGAAGGTGTACGCCGTGCACTTCGCCGACCCGGATCCGGACTTCGACGGGTTCGCGGTCGAGGCGCTCGGCCGCAAGCAGGAGTTCCTCGACCCGAACCTGACCCGGGTGGTCGTCGACGGCCGCGGCTACCAGGTCGCCGACGCCGACAAGACCTCGCTGTCGATCCTGCTGCTCGGTGACGGTGACACCGGCGGCGACGGCACGAAGACCTCGGTGTTCGACCGGGCCGCGGTGATCATCGGCTCGGACGGCCGGGACCAGATCCGCACCGGCAGCGGGCCGGCCTGGGTGGACGGTCGCGGCGGGGACGACGTGATCGTCACGGCCGAGGCGGCCGGCCAGGTGAGCCGGGTGGCCGGCGGCGCCGGCAAGGACACCGTGACCACCGGCGACGGCGACAACGTGGTGGCCGGTGACAGCGGTCTCGGCCCGGTGGACCGTTCCGGCGGCACCACCGTGCACACCTCGGTGGGGGACAAGACCCTCGACGGCCTGGTCGACTGGACGAAGCTCACCGCGCCCAGCGAGGCGACCGGCGGCGAGGACGACCACGTCACCGTCGGCCACGGCGCCAGCACGGTCTACGGCAACGGCGGCGACGACGTGCTCGGCGTGGTCGTCGACGACCGGCCGAACGGGAAGAACACCCTGATCGGCGGGCCGGGTTCGGACATCCTCAACGGCGGCACCGGCGACGACACCATCCACACCGCCGGCAGCACCGCCCCCGCCGACCCGGACGCGCCCGGCAGCGGCGACGCCGGGCTGGTCAACAAGGTCGACACCGGCTCCGGGCAGGACACCGTGCACGGCAGCGCCGGCAGCGACCTGGTCGTCTCGCACTCCGCGAACGGGCAGACCGGGCACCTCTACGGCTACGGCGGCGACGACGTGCTGGTCGGCGGCTACGGCACCGACGAGTTGTTCGGCGGCCCCGACGAGGACTACGTGATCGCCGAGCCGGCCACGGTGGGCGAGCCGGACGGCACCGACGGGTACGGCCCGGCCCGGCCGGTCAGCCACCAGCCGCTGCCGGCCGGTACCCAGTCGCAGACCAAGCTGCTCGTCGGCGGCCTGGGCAGCGACCATCTGATCGGCGGGGACGGAGGGGCGACGGTCTTCGGTGACCGGCGGCTGACCGCCGAGACCTGCGCCGACGCCGCGCTCGCCGACGCCCAGCCCGACCCGACCGACCAGGGCGCGGCCGACCTCATCCTCGGCGGCGCCGGGGTCGAGGTGGTCACCGCCGGCAGCGGCGACGACCGGGCCGACCTCGGCGGCGGCGACGACCGGGCCTGCGGCCAGCTCGGCGACGACACCCTGCACCTGGGCGGCGGCGCCGACCGGGCGTGGGGCGGTCCGGGCGTGGACCAGCTGCACGGCGACGACGGCGACGACCTGCTCTTCGGCAACACCGGCGACGACGGCCTGTTCGGCGGCACCGGCATCGACACCGAGGAGGGCAACCAGGGCGCCGACCAGGTGCTCGGCGGCCCCGACGACGACGTGCTCTACGGCGGCGGGCGCACCGCCGGCGTGGCCGACGGCCGGGACTTCGTCTACGGCGAGGGGGGCGTGGACCGGATCGTCGGCGACAACGGCACCCCGCGCATCGGCGACGTCGGGCCGTACCCGCTGGACCTGGCCGGGGACGTGCCGGCCGCGGGCGGCGGGGACGTCATCTCCGGCGGCCCGGAGAACGACGTCGCGTACGGCGGCCTCGGCGACGACCGGGTCGACGGTGACGGCGGCGACGACCAGCTCGAGGGGAACAACGGCGCCGACCTGGTGCACGGCGGCACGGGCCGGGACGAGATCGTCGGCGGCTCCGGGCAGGAGCCGGCCACCGGCACGGGCCGCCCGGACACCGGCGACCGGCTCTTCGGCGACGGCGACGCGGACCTGATCGCCGGGGACAACGGCCGGTTCACGCCGGCCACCACGGACGCGACCCGGGTCACCCAGGGCCGGACCGGTCCGCAGCGCAAGGTCACCCTGCTCGACCTCGGGTTCAGTCCGGCCGCCGGGACCAGCGGCGGAGACCTGATCTCCGGCGGCGACGGCGACGACGTGATCTTCGGTCAGGGCGGTCCGGACCGGGTGCACGCGGACGCGGGCGCGGACTTCGCCGAGGGCGGTCCCGGCACCGACTGGGTCGAGGGCAACGCCGGCGACGACGACCTGGTCGGCGGGTCCAGCACTGCGTACGACGGGACCGGGGCGAGCACGACGGGCCAGCCGGACACCGCGGACGCGGTGTTCGGCGGGCCCGGCTCCGACGCGGTCATCGGGGACAACGGCGCGGTACTGCGCCCGCTCCCCGGCGAGCAGCCCACGGCCGTGACGGTCCGGCTCGGCGCGGACGGCGCCCCGTTCGGCCCGCGGATCGTGGTGCTGCTGGACCGGGCGGCGCTCAGCCCCAGCCGGTTCGGCGCGGACCGGATCAGCGGCGGCGACGGCGTGGACACCCTCTGGGGCCAGGACGGCGACGACGCGTTGACCGGTGACGGCGACGGCGACTACCTGGAGGGCAACGGCGGCGCGGACAGCCTGCGCGGCGACGGCGCCCTCGGGGCGGCCGGGCACGCCACGGTCACCCCGCTGCCCGACCCGGGCTGGCCGGGCGACCCGTCGCCCGCGGCAGAGCTGGTCGGCGCGGGCGCGCCGGCCGGGCAGGACGACCTGATCGGCGGCAGCGCGGCGGCCGGGTTCCGGGACACCGGGGACGTCCTGGAGGGCAACGGCGGCGACGACGTGCTCCTCGGCGACAACGGTTCGCTGCTGCGGACCGTGACCACGGTGAACGGCAGTCCGGCCGAGCGGGTCTACACCGAGCGGTACCCGACCGGCGCGGTGCCGGCCGACGCGACCGCGGCCCGCACCCACGACCCGGCGCTGCCCGGCCCGTCCACCCGGTTCTGCACCACCGGGCAAGCCACCTGCGAGCCGGCCGGCGCCTACGGCAACGACCAGCTCTTCGGCGACGCCGGCAACGACGGGGCGTGGGGCCAGGACGGCGACGACCTGATCCGGGGCGGCGCCGGCGACGACGACCTCTTCGGTGAGCTGGGCGCCGACACCCTGTACGGCGAGGACGGCCGGGACGCCATCCTCGGTGACCGGGGTGGCGTGGTGAACCAGTACCTGAACGCCGACGACGTGGCGGCGCTCGGCTTCACGGCGACGCTGTCGTCGGTGCCCCAGGAGTCGTACACCGGGTTCCGGGCCGGCGGGTACGACCGTCGGGTGGACCTGCTGCACGACACCGACGGGGACGCCTGGATCGGCAGCGCCACCTCGGCGGCCATGCCTTACGCGGGCCTCACGGCCGGCGCGGCCGACTACATCCGGGGTGGGGCCGGCGCGGACAACATCCACGGCGGCTTCGGCGACGACGTGGCCAACGGTGACAGCGGTGGCGACGAGGTGTTCGGCGGCGAGGGCTCGGACGTGCTCTGGGGCGGCAAGGGCTGCGACCCGGTGCTCGACGCGACCAACCCGCAGTGCCTGGTGGACGGGGTGTTCAGCGCCGCCGCCCGGGGCGACCAGGACCAGTACGTCGACCACCTCTTCGGTGGCGCCGGGGCGACCAGCGGCCCGGCCGTCACCGCGGTGCTCGGGTCGGACCTGCTGGACTTCCGGCCGCGCGGCTCCTACCCGGACAACTGCGCGGCGGGGGCCTGGCCGGTGGACCTGTCCACCGGGACGGTCGACCCGTGCCGCTGGTTCGAGGCAACCAACCTGGACAACGACGTCCTCGCCGACAACCAGCACCACCACGGCACGGACTGGATCTACGGCGGCTGGGACCGGGACGTGCTCCAGGGCGACGTGACCCAGAACGGGCCGAACAACGGTGACCGGCTCTTCGACTGGAACGGCGCGTACAACCTGTTCACGCACTGCAACTCGGCGTACGGCGGGTTCAACGACATCCGCCAGCACAGCCCGGCGATGCAGGACTTCCTGACCCGGCTGGCCTGGGCCACCGGCGCCGGACGCAGCGCCGACGACGTGACCACGGCGGGCACCTCCGCCTTCCTGGAACTGTCCTACGTGTATCCGCGGGACAACAAGGATCAGGGGGCGGGGGCGGCGTTCCCGTCCACCCCGGGGCACTTCGACACCCCGTCCTGCACCGACTGAGTGAGGCGTCCGGGGCCCGGCTCTCCCGTGGGAGCCGGGCCCCGGCGCGTTCAGCCCTCGACCGGCGGCATGACCACGGCCGTCCCGGTCACCCGGATGCCGCCGGTGGCCGGCACGTCGACCACCAGCAGCCCGGGCCGGCCCAGGTCGGCGCCCTGGTGCAGGCGCAGGGTCACCGGCGGTTCGACCAGCCCCCGGGTACGCAGGTAGCCGCCGAACGCGGCGGCGGCCGCCCCGGTCGCCGGGTCCTCGACGACGCCGCCGACCGGGAACGGGTTGCGGACGTGGAACTCGGTGCCGGAGGCGCGCCAGACCAGCGCCACCGTGGTCCAGTCCCGGCGCAGCATCAGCTCGCGCAACCGGTCGAAGTCGTAGTCCAGCGCGGCCAGCCGCTGCCGGGTGCCCGCGCCGAGGACCAGGTGGTGGGCGCCCGCGTACGCGACGGCGGGCGGCAGCGCCGGGTCGAGGTCGCCGGCGGCCCAGCCCAGGGCGGCGAGCGCCTCGGCAAGGTCGTCCGGCGGCACCGGCGCGTCGGCGGGCGCGACGCTGGTCAACGTGGCGGTCGGCCGCCCGTCGGCGTCCCGGGCGGTCGCCACCGGGACCGTGCCGGCACGGGTCCGGAAGGTCAGCTCGCCGGTCCCGCCCCGCTCCGCGACCGCGACGGCCGACGCGATGGTCGCGTGGCCGCAGAACGGCACCTCGGCCTGCGGGCTGAAGTAGCGGACGTCGTACTCGCCGGGGCCGGTGGCGGTGAGGAACGCCGTCTCGGAGTAGCCGATGTCGGCCGCGATGGCCTGCATCTGCGGCTCGGTGAGGGCGCCGGCGTCGAGGACGACCCCGGCCGGGTTGCCCGCCGCCGGGTCGGTGGTGAAGGCGGCGTACCGCAGAACTTCCGTCATGGCGCCAGGCTACGGGTCAGCCGCCGGCGGTCCGTACCCAGCGGATCTCGCCCTCGTGCCGGACGTCGGTGGGGGTGAGGCCGGCGGCGGTGGCGACGGCGGCGGACGCCCGGTGGTCCGGGTGGATGTGGGCGATCACGGTGCGTACCCCGTGCCGCTGGAGCCAGGCGATCAGCGCGCGGGTCGCCTCGGTGGCGATGCCCCGCCCCTGCCACGGCGTCCCCACCACCCAGGCGATCTCCGCGGTGCGCCCGTCGGCCGGGCCGGTGACGGTCGCCTGGACCGTGCCCACCAGGCATTCCTCGTCGGCAAGCCGGATCACCCAGTTGCCCCAGGAGACGGCCGGGTCGGGGGAACCGGCGACGAGCCGTTCGTAGCGGGCGCGAAGGGCCGCCGGGTCGGCGGGGGAGCCGCCGATGAAGGCGTGCAACCGCGGGTCGGCCAGCACGGCGGCCATCTCCTCGGCATGCGCCACGAGCAGCGGCAGGAGGAGCAGCCGCTCGGTGCGGATGGGCTCCGGCGCGATGGGCGTCATGCGCTTCATCATGCCGTGGCCACCGGCCGACCGGGCCGGTGATCTGTTCGCGGAGCAAACCGGTGCGGCCAGCCGCAGCGTCCCAGTGTCGAGGGACCAGCTTCCGCGCACCCGGTCGTTCACCGGAAGGTGGGCCCCAGCCGGGCGTCAGTCCACATCGGCGCGATGTTTGTGCAGGGTGTCGACGCCTCCGCTAGGATTTCGCTGTCCTCGCACGGTGTCAGCCATGCGAGCGACCTATATCGACATTTTGGTGGAGTGCCGGCCGACTCGGCGCTCGACTGCCTTGCTAAACCCTATGCAGAGATGCACCCGTACCACCTGAGATCTTGCTCGGTCGGCGACAGGACCTCGGCTACACCAGTCATTGCGTACTGGTCGAGCTGAGCCTGCGCGCCTCACTCGACCGGAGTGAGGGGTAGGGGACATGGGGGTCGTCGAACCGAGCCTCTGGGCCGGAGTCGCCACTTCTGTAGCCGCCGTCTGTGCGCTGGCGTGCCGCCTGATCCGCGAGAAGATCCATGCGGACCGGGACAAGGCGCTGGTCGAGTTGGCGTTGCGTGACACCGACCCCGGCGACCGCCGGGACATCCTCGAAGGCTTGGCGGAGCTGCGGCCGCTCAATGCCCAGGCCGGCCGGGACGACGGCTCGGCCACAGATCTGGCGTCCGCCTTGCCCGGAAGGCTCGCGCGGAAGAGGCGGCGATGATCAGCTCACGGGTGTCGACAGCCGCACCGAGACGTTGCCCCGGTAGGTACCGCGCAGCAGGGCGAGGAACGCCCGCGGCACGTCCTCGATCCCGCCCTCGACCACCGTCTGCGGATACACGAAGCGGCCCTCGCCCAGCCAGGTGCTGAAGTGCTCCCGCCAGGCCGCGATCTGCGCGGGCGTGTGGTGGCAGGAGAAGGGCAGCAATGCGACGCCGCGGGCCTCGGCCGCCGCGGGGTCGGGCTGCGGAAAGCGCTGTGCCGCGCCGCCGAGCTGGCTGGACAGCGAGCCGCAGAGCGCGAAGCGCGCGCCGGGCCGGGCCGCCTGCAACGCCCCCTGGTACTGCTCACCGCCCACCACGTCGAAGAAGACCGAGATGCCCTCGGGGGCGAGTTCCCGCAGCCGGTCGGCCGTCGAGCCGTCGTGGTAGTCGAAGGCGGCGTCGTAGCCGAGTTCGCGCACCAGGTAGTCGACCTTGGCCGGGCTGCCGGCGCTGCCGATCACCCGGGTGGCGCCCAGGCACCGGGCGATCTGTCCGGCCAGTGAGCCGACGCCGCCCGCCGCGCCGGAGACGAACACGACGTCGCCCGCGCCGACCGCCGCCACCTCGGCCATCCCGTGGTAGGCGGTCGGTCCCTGGCCGAGGTGGTAGCCGGGGTCGGCGAACAGCGTGCGGTCGAGCTTGACGTACGAGCCGGCCGGGCCGGCCGAGTGCTCGCTCCAGCCGGTCATCGACTGGACCAGGTCGCCGACCTTGAGGTCGGGGTTGTCCGAGCGCACGACGGTGCCGATCGTGGCCACCCCGACCCGCTGCCCCGGCCGCCAGGCTGGCACCGGGATGGCGCAGTCGGCCCGCATCAACTCCAGGTACGTCGCGGCGAGGCCGATCTGCTCGGTGCGTACCAGGACCTCGCCGTCCACCTCGGTCTTTGCGACGGTGAAGTGGTCGAGGGTGGGGCTACCGGTGACCTGGGCGGTCAGCTGAATCTCACGGGTGATCATCTTTTGTCCTTGCCTCGGGTGTGGCCGTCGTGATCGACACTAGAGAGGCTTGCGGTCAGTTCCTGACCGGAAGTCGAGGCAGGATGTCGGTATGGCGAACACCAGCTCGCGGACCCTCAGGCTGCTCTCGCTGCTACAGACCCACCGACACTGGTCCGGCCCGGAACTGGCCGGTCGGCTCGGGGTATCCGAGCGGACGCTGCGCCGCGACGTCGAGCGGCTGCGCCAGCTCGGCTATCCGGTCGGCGCCGCCCGGGGCACCGACGGCGGCTATCAGCTCGCGCCCGGCGCGGTCCTGCCGCCGCTGCTGCTCGACGATGAGGAGGCGGTGGCCCTCGCCGTCGGCGTCGGCGACGCGGCGCAAAGCGGGATCGCGGGAATGCAGGAGGCGTCCCTGCGCGCCCTCACCAAGGTGGTGCGGGTCCTGCCGCCCCGGCTACGGGCCAGGGTGGACACCCTGCGGGCGATGACCCTGTCCGCCGTCACCGCCGGGCCGGTCGTCGCGGCAGACGTGCTCACCGCGGTCGCCCAGGCCTGCCGGGACGAGGAGCGCCTGCGGTTCGGCTACACGGCCCGGGGTTCCGCACCCACCGAGCGCGAGGTCGAGCCGTACCGCGTGGTCGCCCTCGGCGGCCGTTGGTACCTGGTCGCCTACGACCTGGGCCGGCACGACTGGCGTAGCTTCCGGCTCGACCGGCTGAGTGGGCCGGCGGCCACCGGCGCACGCTTCCGGCCCCGCCCGCTGCCCGCCGAGGACGCGGTGACCTTCGTCCAGGCCGCGAGCGGGGCCCCGGCGCCGTACACGGTGACGGCGCTGGTGCACGCGCCCGCCGCGCGGGTGCGGCAGGCGGTGGGCAGTTGGGGCACGGTCGAACCGGTCGATCAGGACCGCTGCCGGCTCACCATGACCTCGACCTCGCTCGACTGGCCGACGCAGGCGCTGGGCAACGTGGGCGCCGACTTCGAGGTGCTGGGGCCGCCGGAGTTCGTCGCGCACGTCCAGGAGTGGGGCGGCCGCTTCCTCCGCGCCACCCGGGCAACCGGCGGTCAGGACCGCGAGGCGAGCTGAGCCACGAAGGCCCGCCAGGCCGGCGCGGCGAAGGTGAGCACCGGGCCCGTCGGGTCTTTCGAGTCGCGTACGCCGACGACGCCGGGCAGGTTGTCGGCGACCTCGACGCAGGCACCACCATTGGAACTGCTGCGGGTGCTAGTGCGCCATCGCGCGCCGGTCAGCTCATCCATGATCGCGCTTCCAGGAAGTCGATGGTCTGGTCTCGCGGCAGCGAAACGGACCTCACGGTATCCCAGACGGTCCACAGCGGTGCAACGTCATTCGTGATCCGGCCGGCTGCCTGGTCGTCGAGGTAACCGACCTCCTCGCCGTCCGGTGTGGTGGCGATGATGAACGGCCCGGCCTGCCCCGGGTGAAGCCCGGCCCGTAGGGGAAGGACATGCACCATGACATGCTGGCGCTGGGCAAGGTCGATCAGGTGATCCAGTTGAGGGCGCATGAGTTCGGCCGGGCCTCGACGCAGTGCCGCCTCGTCGATGACGAAGACCAGTAGCGGCGGCCGTGCCCGATCGAACACGGCGCTCTGACGGCGAAGCCGGGCCTCCAGGTAGGCGTCCGCGTTCTCGTTCAGCGGGCCGCTGGTCAGGACCGCGCGGGCGTAGGCCGGGGTCTGGAGCAGACCGGGCAGCACGGCCGACTCGTACCACCGCAGTCCGGACGCCTCTCGCTCGATGTCGGCCCAGGGCCGGAACCAGGCCGGCTCCTTGCGCTTGAGGGCATCCGGCCACAGATCGGCCGCGTCCTTGCCGAGCAGTTCGGCGACCCGGGCGCGGTGCCGGGTCTGCGGTATCCGGCCGTGGCTGGCCCACCGGGCCGCCGTCTTGGGGTCGACCCCGATCCGCGCGGCCAGGCTGTCGGCGGTGTATCCGGCCTCGGCCATCGCGGCCTTGACGGCGTGGTTCATCCCGGTGCCTCTCGAACGTCCCGAACATCCCAGCGCCATAGTGCAACGCAGTGTGATCGTCCCGCAACGCTCGGCACGCTTCCCTGTGGACGGCGGGCTGCCGGCGGCGCGTCACTGCGGCCGGCACTGCCGGTGGTGCGGGAAACGAGAGGGGCGAGGCATGGCGGAGGACGAACGCGGCGCGCCACGACCGGCCGTCGCCAGGGCCGGGACGTTCGCCGCGCACACGACCGCGCCGCCGGGCTGGACCTGCGACGACTGCGGCGAGGACTGGCCCTGCCCGGCGTGGACGGATCCGCCGACGGATGCCGCCCGCCGGGCCGAGTTGCTGCCGGAGTTCGTCCGGCTGGCGCGCCGGGCGATCCGCGATCTGCGCGGCCGTCCGGGCGGCCCGCAGCCGCCCGAGATCGTACGGCGGTTCCTCTGGTTCTTCCCGCTCACCGACGAGGAGGCCCGCGCCGTGGCGTTGAGGCTGCGATGAGCCGGCGGCGGCCGGAGCACGCTCCGTCGCGTCCCACCTGGCGTTGCCGCGCCTGCGGGATCGCCTGGCCGTGCTCGCCGGCGAAGCTGCGCCTCCTCGGCGAGTACCGCGAGGCCCGCACCGACCTGCTGATCTACCTGGCGGTCTGTGCCGCCGAGGCGGCCGAGCAGCTCGCCGGCCACCACGGTGACGTCCCGCCGGCCGCCCTGTACGACCGCTTTGTCGGCTGGGCGCGCCCGCGCGGTTGACCCGCGTGACGCTCCCGGTTGCGGCGATGGCCGGCCCGGTGCCGCCGGGGCGGACGGTGTCCACCCCGGCGGCACGCGCCGGTCTGCGCGGCGGGCGCGGTCAGCGGCGCCACTTCTGGTTCGCGCCGCCGGTGCAGTCCCAGATCTGCAGCCGGGTGCCGTCGGCGGAGCTGACCCCGGTGGCGTCCAGGCACTTGTTGGACTGCGGGTTCACGATGTCGCCGGCGGACGTGAAGGTCCACCGCTGGGCGCCGGTGCCGTTGCAGTCGTAGAGCTGCACCTTCGCGCCGTTGGCGGTCGACCCGCCGGCCACGTCCATGCACTTGCCGAGCGCGCGCACCGAGCCGTCGGAGTTCCACGTCCACCGCTGGGCGGCGGTGCCGTTGCAGGTCCAGAGCTGCACGGCGGTGCCGTTGGCGGTGCTCGCGGAGGCGACGTCGACGCACTTGTTGCCGTACCCGGTGATCGGGCCGCCGGTGCCCCCGCCGCTGCCGCTGTCCCAGGCCTGGACCCGGACGTAGTCGATCGTCATGGTCTGCGGGAACGTGGTGCTGCCGTCGGGCGAGCCGGGCCAGTTGCCGCCGACCGCGACGTTCATGATCATGAAGAACGGGTGGTCGAAGACCCACCGGTTGCTGCCCGCGTCGGCCGGGGTCTTGCGGGAGTACGCCACCCCGTCGAGATACCAGGTGATGGAGTCGGGGGCCCAGTCGACGGTGTAGGTGTGGAAGGCGTCGGCGAGGGCCTGGCCGTTCGGCAGCGAGGTGGAGCCGCCGAGGCCGTTGCCGCCGGAGTAACCCGGGCCGTGCAGCGTGCCGTACACGGTGGACGGCTGGTTGCCGACGTTCTCCATGATGTCGATCTCACCGCTGTTGGGCCACGGGTTGGTGGCGATGTCGTTGCCGAGCATCCAGAACGCCGGCCAGAGTCCCTGCCCGCGCGGGATCTTGATGCGCGCCTCGAACCGGCCGTACGCCTGGGCGAAGGTGCCGTTGGTGAGCAGCCGGGCCGAGGTGTACTGGCAGCTGCCGTACCAGCAGTTGTAGCCGTTCGGATTCTCCTTGCGGGCGGTGATCACCAGGTTGCCGTTGCCGTCGAGCGCGGCGTTGCGGGTGCTGTTGGTGTAGTACTCCAACTCGTTGTTGCCCCAACCGCCGCCGCCGATGTCATAGCGCCACTTGCTCCCGTCGGGTGCGGCGCCGGCGGCGCCGATGAAGTCGTCGGACCAGGTCACGGCCCCGGGTCCGGCGAGGGCCGGACTGCCGGTGGTGGCGGTGAGCGCGACCGTCAGGCCCAGGCTCGCCAGGGCCACGGCGGCGATGGTGCGGATGCTGCGCACGGATGCCTCCCTGCGGTTGTGGCGTTCCCGTCCGGCCGCGGGACGGCCGCCCGAACGGTAAACAAACCATAAAGATAGACTTCGATGAAGCTATGAACGAAGTCGACGGCTGTCAAGAGAGCGCTTCCTCGGCGGCGGGAACCATTCCGGAACCCGCCGGTAATATTGACGTCACGCGATGCCGTTCGGAAGGATCCGGTAGCGGGGCGAGGGCGGCACCGGGCCGACGGGGTACCGGGCGACCGGTCCCGTGGGGAGGCACCAGATGAGACTGCCCAGGTACGCCACGCTCGCCGGGGTCGGCGTGCTGGCGTTGGCCCTGCTCCCGGCCCCACCCGCGGCCGCGGCCGACGCCCAGACCGTCACCGTCAGCACCGGCCGGTCGGTGTACCCGGCGGCCGAGGGCAGCCGGGCACCGGTGGACCTGGCGGTGTCCACCTCCGACGGACGGCCCCTCGATGCGGCCGTCACCGTGCGCTGGACGGCCGGGGGTGGCACCGCCACCGCCGGCGCCGACTTCACCGCCGACTCCGGCGCGGTCACCTTCCCCGCCGGCAGCCCGTCCGGGACCACCCGCTCGCTCGCCGTCACCGTGCGCGCCGACGGCATCCCGGAAACCGCCGAGACCGTGCCGGTCACCCTCACCGCCGCCGGGGCCACCGTCGCGGCCCGGCCCACCGTGGTGGTCGACGCGCACGGCCTGCCGTACCTGGACCGCCGGCTGCCCGTGTCGCGGCGGGTCGCCGACCTGCTCGGTCGGATGACGCTGGCCGAGAAGGTCGGCCAGATGACCCAGGCCGAGCGGGCCGCCGTCGCCGACGACCCCACCGCGGTCGCGCGCTGGCAGCTCGGCTCCGTCCTCTCCGGCGGCGGCTCGACCCCGGCCACCAACACCCCGGCCGCCTGGGTCGAGATGGTCAACGGGCTTCAGGCCCAGGCGCTGAGCACCCGGTTGCAGATCCCGTTGATCTACGGCATCGATGCCGTGCACGGCCACGGCAACGTCTACGGCGCGACGATCTTCCCGCACAACGTCGGCCTCGGCGCCACCCGCGACCCGGCGCTGGTCGAGCGGATCGGGCACGCCACCGCCGCCGAGGTGCGCGCCACCGGCATCCCGTGGAACTTCGCGCCCTGCCTCTGCGTGTCCCGCGACGAGCGGTGGGGCCGCAGCTACGAGAGCTTCGGCGAGGACCCGGCCCTGGTGGTGTCGATGGAGAGCGTCATCGACGGCCTGCAGGGCCGCCGGTCCGGGCAGCTCGACGACGCCGACCGGGTGCTCGCCACCGCCAAGCACTTCGCCGGTGACGGCGACACCGACTACGACGAGGCCACCGCCGCCGCCAACGAGGGCAAGCCGTGGTGGGAGCAGAAGTACCCGATCGACCAGGGCGTCACCGTCACCGACCAGGCCCGCTTCGCCCGGATCGACCTGGCGCCGTACGCGCCGGCGGTGCGTCGCCACGACGTGGGCAGCGCGATGCCCTCGTTCTCCAGCGTGGACTGGACCTCCGACGGGCTCGGCAACCCGATCAAGATGCACGCCAACCCGGACCTGATCACCGGCGAGCTCAAGGGCCGGCTGGGCTTCGACGGCTTCGTCATCACCGACTGGGAGGGCATCCACCAGATCCCCGACCCGGCCGAGCCGACCAACACCGGGCTGACCGCCTACAAGGTACGGGTCGGGGTGAACGCCGGCAGCGACATGTTCATGGAGCCCAACACCGCCGAGCAGTTCGAGCAGCTGCTGCTGGCCGAGGTCGACGCCGGCCGGGTCGGCCTGGCGCGGATCGACGACGCGGTGCGCCGGATCCTCACCAAGAAGTTCGAGCTGGGCCTCTTCGAGAATCCGTACGCCTCGGCGGCCAACGTCGACCAGGTGGGCAGCGCGGCGCACCGGGCGCTCGGCCGGGAGGCCGTGGCCAAGTCGCAGGTGCTGCTCAAGAACAGCGGACGGGCCCTGCCGCTGCGCCCCGACGCGTCGATCTACCTGGCCGGCCGTAACGCCGACGACCTGGGCAACCAGGCCGGCGGCTGGACGATCACCTGGCAGGGCGTCTCCGGCCCGGACGCGATCCCCGGCACCTCGATCCTGGACGGCATCCGCCAGGTCGCCCCGGGAGCCCAGGTCACCTACAGCGCGGACGCCTCCGCCCCCACCGGCGACGCCCAGGTGGGCGTGGTGGTGGTCGGCGAGACCCCGTACGCGGAGGGCTACGGCGACGTCGGCGGCCCGGAGTGCGGCTGGTGCAGCGTGCCGCAGCAGGAGGAGAAGTCGCTGCGGCTGCAACCGGCCGACCGGGCGGTCGTCGACAAGGTCTGCGCGGCGCTGCCCACCTGCGTGGTGCTGGTCGTCTCCGGCCGGCCCCAGGTGCTCACCGACCAGCTCGCCGAGATCGACGCGCTGGTCGCCTCCTGGCTGCCGGGCAGCGAGGGCGCGGGCGTGGCCGACGTGCTCTTCGGCCGCCGCCCGTTCACCGGCCGGCTGCCGGTGAGCTGGCCGCGCGCCGAGGAGCAGGTGCCGATCAACGTCGGTGACGCCGACTACCGGCCGCTGTACCCGTTCGGCTGGGGTCTGCGTACCGACCGGGGCCGGGACCGGCTCGCCGCGCTCGCCGCCGACCGGCCCCAGCTGGGCGCGGCGCTCGCGCCGGGCGCCTGGCACGCCGACGGCTCGCTGCGCGACGCGCCGCGGGTCCTGGACCGCCTGGGCGGGCAGCTGCGCGCCGACCGCGGGAACGGCGCACTGGTCGACGCGGTCCTCGCGGTGGCCCGCGATGCCGCCCAGGACGCGGTGGTCCGGGGCGACGCGCCGGAGAACTGGGCCGCCCTGCTCGCCGACGCCGAGCACGCCCAGCTCAGCGGCGACCCGGTCCGGGCGTTCACCCTGCTCGTCCGCGTCGCGCGCTGACCCCCGCCGGTCGGTCTCCCCGGTTCCCACCCTGATCGGGGAGACCGACCGGCGGCCCCGTCGAGCGTCACCGCGCGGCGGGCGCCGGTGTCCGCTCGGGGCGTTGCCCCTCGGGCGCGGGCCGGCGCATGTCCCGCCACGGCCCGCCGAGCAGCGGGGTGAGCACCACCAGCAGGTAGACGGCGCCGATGGCGAGCAGCGGCCCGGTGGTGCCGAACCGTTCGGCGGCCACGCCGGCCCCGAGCGCCCCCAGCGGCATCGCCGCCCAGGCGCCCGCGCCGACCACCCCGAAGACCCGGGCCCGCATGTGCGCGGGTATCCGTTCGAGTTTCACGGCGCCGATCAGCGGATTGATCGCACCGGCGGCGAGGCCGGCCAGCGCGAAGACGGCCATCACCACCGGCAGCGGCGGGGCGGCGGCCAGCGCCCAGAACGGCGGCGCGCCGGCCACCGCGAACGCGGTGACGAAGGTGGCCCGCCGGGGCAGCCGGTGCCCCACCGCGCTGAACAGCAGCGAGCCGACCAGGGCGCCGCCGCCCATCGCGCCGACCAGCAGGCCGAACGCGCTCGCCCCGCCCAGCTCCCGGGTGGCCACCACCGGCAGCAGCACGTTGCTCTTGGCCGCGTCGAAGAGGTTGGTGACCAGGATCAGCAGCACCACGGCGCGCACCAGCGGCTCGCGGAGCAGGAAGCGCAGCCCGGTGGCGAAGTCCCGCCAGTAGCCGCCCGACCCGGCCTCCGCTGCGGCGTCGGCTTGCAGGCTCCGCGGCACCAGGATCGCCACCATCAGCGCGGACACCGCGAAGGTCGCCGCGTCCACGGCCAGCACCGGCAGCGCGCCCAGCAGACTGACCAGCAGGCCGGCCACCGGCGCGCCGATCAGCCGGGCGCCGCGTTCGGTGGCCTCGAACCAGCCGACCGCCCGCTCGATCGGCACCCCGGCCGCGGTCGCCGCCTCGGGCAGCAGCGCGTTTCGGGCCGTCTGGCCCGGGGTGTCGAGCAGGCCGCTGACGAAGACCAGGCCGAGCAGCGCCGGGAACGGCAGGCCGACCGTGGCGTGCAGCAGCGGTACGGCGGCGACCGTGACGCCGGAGACCAGATCGGCCAGCACGCTGGCCCGGCGGTAGCCGATCCGGTCGACGAGCACGCCGCCGAACGCGCCGCCGAGCACGACCGGGGCGGTGGCGAAGGCGCCGGTGAGCCCGGTTGCCGCGGCGGACCCCGTCTCGGCCAGCACGTAGAGCGGCAGCGCGATCAGGGTCAGCATGTTGCCGGTCAGCGAGACCACGTGCGCGCCGAGCAGCCCGGCCAGGGGGGCGCGGCGCGGTGCGGCCGCCGTCATCGCGGGTCCCGGAAGGCGTGGTAGATCAGGGTGACGGTGCGGGCGTCGGGCCGGTCGGCGTCGCTGCGGGCGTGCCAGCGCGCGGCCAGCGCCTCCAGATCCGCCCGCAGCTCGACCAGTTCCTCGCTGGTCAGGTGCAGCCAGGAATCGCTGTTGGCCGTGCCGCGTACCCACTCCGGGTCGAGCGTGGCCTCGGCGTCGAGGTAGCTGCGCAGCCGCTCGACGTACCGGTCCAGGACGGCGCGGCGCAGCAGGTCGGAGGCGGCCTTGCGCTCCGGGTCGGCGAGCATCTCGACCAGTTCCAGGTTGGTGCGGGCGTGCGCCGCCCGCCACCAGCGTTCCCGGCGGTTGCGGGCCAGCTCGGGCGCCTCCCGCACGAACCCGTGCTCGGCCAGTTTGCCCAGGTGGTAGCTGACGGACCCGACCGCCTCGTCGACGATCTCGCTGAGCGTCCCGACCGTCTGCGGGCCGCGCAGCCGCAGCTCGCCGAGCAGGCGTAGGCGGGTGGGGTGGGCGAGGGCCCGCATGGCGCGGGGGTCGCTCAGCCGCAGGATGGGCTCTTCTTCGGTCACGGCCTCAGCCTAGAAGAACAAGAAAGCATGTACAAGAAGCCTTGTGGAACGAATGACGGCCCGGCCGGCCGGTCCCGGAAGGCGGCAGGCCCCGCTGCGAGTGCGACGGGGCCTGCCGGTGGGGGAGGGCGGTTAGCTGTTGAGGTGGGCCAGGACGGCGGTGGCCATCCCCTGCTCGCCCCGGGCGTTCGGGTGGAACGGGGCGGCCGAGTTCTCCGGGATCAGGCCCTCCACCCAGCGGGTGCCGCTGCTCTTGCAGGCGTCGTGGCCGATCGACGGGGTGTAGACGTCGGCGTAGCTGGCGTTGTTCGCGGCGGCGGTGCTGGCCAGCATGGTGTTCAGCGCCTTCTCGACGCCGCGCAGGTAGGGCACGTCCTGGTAGGCGATCGGGACCAGCGGCCAGCAGCCGTAACCGCTGTCCGGCACGATCGCCGGGTAGCCGATCACGACGACCCGCGCGCCGGGCGCGGCCGTGCGGACCGCCCGCAGCACGGTGGCCACCTTCGGCGCGGCCGCGTCGATCCTGGCCCGCAACTGGTCGGTGCCGCCGGCGGTGTACGTGTTCTTGCACGGCGAGCCGAACGGGCTGTCCAGGCTGGCCCGCGCGCAGTCGCTGATGATGCTGGAGAAGCCGATGTCGTTGCCGCCGATCTGCACGGTCACCAGCGCGGTGCTCGAGGTCACCGCGTTCAGCTGGGGCGGCACCGAGATGCCCAGCTGGCCGCTGCCGCCGTTGAGGATGTCGTTGGTGGTGGCCCCGGAGCAGCTGACGTCGGCGAAGGACGCCGAGCCGGCCGACGCGGCGACCAGGGACGGGTAGTTGCGGTTGGACCGGAGGCAGTTGAGGTCGACCTGGGTGGGGACGAGCGGGCCGGCGGTGTACGAGTCGCCCAGCGCGACATAGCGCCCGGCGGGCACGGCGGCGCTGGCGGGGGTGACGGAGGCGAGCAGCACACCGGCGACGACGGCGGCGAGCGCGCCCAGCCGGCTGGCCGCCCGGGGGAACGGCAGGCGAGGACGGATCATGGTGGGCTCCCAGGGTGGTGGATCATGGGTGCGCCGATTCTGTCCGTGTTGACGCCGTGCGTCAATATTTACCTTCGTCTTTGTCTTGGGCGGCAAGAACCTGCGTTTCGATCGGCACCCGGCCGGTCAGCGGCCGGTGCCGGCCCGGCCCTTGAGGCGGCGGCCCAGCTCCCGGGCGATCTCCCGGTTGGCGTCCCGCTCGGCGAGCGCCTGCCGCTTGTCGTACGACTTCTTGCCCTTCGCCAGGCCCAGCTCGACCTTGGCCCAGCCGTTGGCGAAGTACATCGACAGCGGCACCAGGGTGATCCCGCCGTCGCGCAGCTTCTCCAGGATCCGGGCTATCTCCACCCGGTTCAGCAGCAGCTTGCGGGTCCGCCGGGGCGCGTGGTTGGTCCAGGTGCCGTAGCCGTACTCGGCGATGTGCAGGCCGTACAGCATGATCTCGCCGTCGCGCTCCTGGGCGAACGCGTCGACCAGCGACACCCGTCCCTCGCGCAGTGACTTCACCTCGGTGCCGGCCAGCACGATCCCCGCCTCGTAGGTCTTGAGGATCGTGTAGTCGTGCCGCGCCTTCTTGTTGCTGGCGATGACCTTGCGCCCGTTCTCCCTGGCCACGCCCTGCCTCCTCGTCCGCCGCGCCGAGGGCAGGATATCCGGGCGCCGGCCCCGGCCGGCCCGCGGTCGCCGCCGCCCCGGGCCGGGCCGGCGGGTCTGCCCCTGGGCGGCGGGGCGGCGACTCAGCGGGGCGGCGGGGCGGCGGCCCAGCGGGCCGCCACCCGGTCCGGCACCCGCCCGTCCGGTGGATCGGCCGGCCGCGGCCGGTCGGCCCCACCCGGCGGCCGCTGCCCGGCCCACCCGGTGGTGATCAGCAGAAGGGCGGCCGCGTAGCTGGCCATCACCAGCAGGTCGCGGCCCGGGAAGTCGACGCCCGCCGCGCCGAGCCCGATGAGCAGGTCGGAGCCGAGGAAGAGCGCACCGCCCAGCCCGGTCCGCCGGGACACCCCGGTTGCGGCCGCCGCCATCGCCGACAGCGCCAGGCTGTAGCCGAGCACCGGCAGCCGCAGCGGCCCGAGCGCGCCCCAGAGCAGCGCGTTCGCGGCCGCCCAGGCGAGCAGGTAGCCGAGCACCGCGGCCACCGGCGGGCGGCGGTGGCGCAGGAACGCGGTGAGGAAGCCGAGCTGGGTGAGCAGGAAGCAGCCCATGCCGGCCAGGAACGCGGTCCGGCCCGGCACCAGCAGCGCGACGTCGCCGGCGGTGGCCGCGACCAGGCCGACCGCGACCCCGTCGAACCGCCGCCGGACCGACCAGAGGTACGCCAGCAGCAGCGGCGCCAGCAGCGGCTTGGCCAGCCACTGGGTCAGCGTGGAGTCGGTGGCGACGCCGATCAGCTCGACTAGGGCGACGACCCCGAACAGGCGGAGCCCGTGGCGGCTCACCGGGAGGGCTGCCAGCCGGGCCGGCCGAACACGTAGCCGACCCGCTCCCGCCAGGACCGGGCGGACCGGGCGTCGGCCCAGACCGCGGCGAACTCGTGGGTGGCCACCCGCAGCGGGTTGTAGGTGGCGATGTTCTTGGTCAGGCCGTACCGGGCGGGTGCCCGCTCGGGGGCGAAGCTGCCGAACAGCCGGTCCCAGACGATGAGGATGCCGCCGTAGTTGCGGTCCAGGTATTCGGTGTTGGAGGCGTGGTGCACCCGGTGGTGCGACGGGGTGTTGAAGATCAGCTCGATCGGCCGGGGCAGCACGGTGACCCGCTCGGTGTGCAGGAAGAACTGGTAGAGCAGGCTGATCGACTGCTGCAGGAAGATCATCCACGGTGGAATGCCGAGCAGCGCCAGGGGCAGCCAGAACGGCAGCGAGGTCATCGGCGTCCAGCTCTGCCGCAGCGCCGTGGAGAAGTTGTAGTAGACGCTGGAGTGGTGCACCACGTGGCTGGCCCAGAGCACCCGCACCTCGTGGTGCAGCCGGTGGAACCAGTAGTAGGCCAGGTCGTCGGCGAAGAAGAGCAGCACCCAGACCCACCAGTCACCGGGGGAGAGCCGCACCGGGGCGATCGTCCAGAGCGCCGCGTACAGCCCGACGGTGGCCAGCTTCCACGGGAAGCCGATGAGCTGACTGCCCAGCCCCATGGAGAGGCTGGTGGCGGTGTCGCGTACCTCGTAGCCGCGTTCCTCGTCGTCGGGCAGGAACCGGTAGGACACCGCCTCGAGGACGATGAACAGCAGGAACGCCGGGATGGCGTAGAGCACGGCGGGGATCATGCTCGGGCCTCCTCCTGGGGAGCGGGGGTGGGGGTGGGGGTGGTGACCGGGGCGGTCAGCAGCGCCCGGGCGTGCCGGGCGGCGGCCGTGCCCTGGCCGGCCGCGATCGCGGCGGCGAGCCGGCGGTGGCCGGCGACGTCGAGCAGTTCGGCGGCGCGCGCGTCCGGCGGGACGTCGCCGACGGCGAGGGTGCCGGCGATCAGGCTGTTGAACGCCAGCAGGTAGGCGGTGTTGCCGCTGCCGCGCACCACCAGCCGCCAGATGTCGATGTTGGCCTCGTGCATCCGGTTTAGGTCGGGGGCGAGGGAGCCGTACTCCTCGGCGGCGGTGACCAGCGCGGCGGTGACGGCCGGGTCGCCGCGCTCCGCGCAGAGCCGGGCCGCGTCGATCCCGACGCAGGCCCGCATCTCCAGCATGTCGCGCAGCAGCGTCTCCACCGGCAGTACGTCGCCGGAGCGGGCCAGCGACAGGGCCAGGTCCAACCCGGCGTGGATCCGCCAGTCCAGCACCCGGGTCGCCCCGCCCTGGCTGACCCGCACCAGGCCGAGCTGCTGCAACCGGCGCAGCGCCTCCCGGACGGCGTGCCGGTTGACCTCGAACGCGGCGGCCAGCTCGCGCTCGCCGGGCAGTGTCTCCGCCGGCCGGTAGCGGCCGCTGACGATGGCGTCGCGGAGCTGGCCGAAGACGTGGTCGGAGACCGAGGCGCGGGGCGCGGGGGCGAAGGCCATGGCCAGCAGTGTGGTGCCGGACACATCAACCCGTCAACTGGTTGGACCAGTCGGATTTCCGCGGTTGGCAGCGACGTCGGAGAATGACCCGGTGAGCGACATCGCCCTCTACCACCCGTACGTGCGGTTCCAGGACGAGGCGTGGCTGAAGGGCGCCGTCCTCTACTGGCCGAAGATCGCCCGGCTGCTGCCATACAGCCTGCCGGCGCCGCCGGACTCCGCCACCGTCCTCGAACTGCGGGCGGCGCTCGACTGCATCGTGGACGTGCCGATCTGGCCGGGGGACCGGCACGGCTCGCTGACGCAGGTCGACGAGCTGTTCTACGGCTTCCTCGACCGGCACCTGGCCGAGCTGCGTCCCCGGTACGGCGTCCAGCGGCTCGGCATCGACCCGATGCTCGACAACGGGCCCGGCCGGGGCGGACAGGTGCCACGCGATCCCCGCCTCACCGCGGTGCACCCGGACAAGATGTCCTGGCGGCTGGCGGACCGGCTGGCCGACGAGGGCCTGCTGTGCCGGCTCGATCGGCTGCTCCCCGACGGCCGCCGGGTGCGCACCGGCGATCTGGCGCTGCACCGCGACCTCGGCACCCTCTACCTCGCAGTGCTCGCCGACACGGTGGCCCGGGCCAACCGGATGGCGACCGTCACCGACCGGCCGGTGACCCTGGCGACCAGCGGCGGCTGGACCATCGAGTCGATGGCCGCCGCCCTGCTGGCGGACGCCGTGCCGGCCCCGCCGGCCCACCCCGAACCGGCCCAGGCGTTCGCGGTCCTCGCGCTCTCCGTCGCGGTGCCCGGCGGGCTGGCCGACGTCCCGGTCCGGCGGATCGTCGAGGCCCGGCGGCACCTGCACCCGGAGCTGCTCGCCTACCGTGCCTACCTGGACTCGCTGGCGCCCGTCCTGGCCGACCTGGCCACGGTGCCGGATCCGGCGGTCCGGGCCGCCCACCTCGAGACGATGGTCGAACGCGAGATCGGCGACCGGCTCGACGCCACCCGCAAGCAGCTGACCAAGCTCGGCTTCGAACCGGCCCGGGCGCTGCTCACCACCCAGACGCTGGTCCCGCCCGCGGCGCTTGCCCTGCTCGGCGGCGCGCTGGAGCTGCCGCCGGTGATGACCGGCTCGGGGGCGGTGGCGGTCGGGGTCCTCGGCGCCACCGCGGGCATGCTGGGCGGCCGTGACCAGGTCCGCCGGAACCACCCGACCGGCTACCTGCTGGGGCTGCGCCGGGAACTCGGGGCGGGCGACGCCGTCGCGGCCGTCCGGGCGGCCTACCGTCGGGCGACCGGACAGCGGTAGACGAGAGGGACCGGGCGGTCGGTGCCGCCACGGTCACGCCTCGTATCCTTCATGCCGGAAGCCCGCGAAGTGGAAGGAGCCGGTGTGAGCGACCGCGTCGAGACGTTGGAGTTCCAGGCCGAGGCCCGTCAGCTGCTCCAGTTGATGGTGCACTCGATCTACTCGAACAAGGACGTCTTCCTGCGCGAACTGATCTCGAACGCCTCCGACGCGCTGGACAAGCTGCGCCTGGAGTCGCTGGTGGACAAGGACCTCCAGGTCGACACCGCCGACCTGCACATCGAGATCGAGGTCGACAAGGAGGCCCGCACGCTCACCGTGCGGGACAACGGCATCGGCATGTCCCGCGACGAGGTGGTCGGCCTGATCGGCACGATCGCCAAGTCCGGCACCGCGGAGCTGCTGGCCAGGCTGCGCGAGGCCAAGGACGCGGCCGCCTCCCAGGAGCTGATCGGCCAGTTCGGCGTCGGCTTCTACGCGACGTTCATGGTCGCCGACCGGGTCACCCTGCTCACCCGGCGGGCCGGGCAGGCCGGTGGCACCCGGTGGGAGTCCGCCGGCGCGGGCACCTACTCGGTCGAGGCCGTCGACGACGCGCCGCAGGGCACCTCGGTCACCCTGCACCTCAAGCCCGTCGACACCGAGGACAACCTGCACGACTACACCGCCGAGTGGACCATCCGGGAGATCGTCAAGCGCTACTCGGACTTCATCGCCTGGCCGATCCGGATGACCGTCGACAAGCCGGGCGAGGACGGCGCGACCACCCGCGAGGAGCAGACGCTCAACTCGATGAAGGCGCTCTGGGCCCGCTCCCGGGACGAGGTCGACGAGGCCGAGTACAAGGAGTTCTACCGGCACGTCGCGCACGACTGGGCGGACCCCCTCGAGACCATCCACATGCGCGGCGAGGGCACCTTCGAGTACGAGGCGTTGCTCTTCCTGCCCTCGCACGCCCCGCTCGACCTGTTCGCCCCGCAGGGCCGCCGCGGCGTGCAGCTCTACGTCAAGCGCGTGTTCATCATGGACGACTGCGACGCGCTGATGCCCAACTACCTGCGCTTCGTCAAGGGCGTGGTGGACGCGCACGACCTGTCGCTGAACATCTCCCGGGAGATCCTCCAGCAGGACCGGCAGATCCGCGCGGTGCGCCGCCGGCTGGTCAAGAAGGTGCTCGCCACCCTCAAGGACCTCCCCGCCGAGTCGTACCGCACCTTCTGGACCGAGTTCGGCGCGGCGGTGAAGGAGGGTCTGCTGGAGGACCCGGACAACACCGAGGCGCTGCTCGACCTGGTCCGGGCGGCGTCCACCCACGATCCGGCCGAGCCGACCACGCTGCGCGACTACGTCGGGCGGATGAAGGACGGCCAGACCGAGATCTACTACGCCACCGGGGAGAACCGGGCCACCATCGAGAACTCCCCGCACCTGGAGGCGTTCCGCGCCAAGGGCTACGAGGTGTTGATCCTCACCGACCCGGTCGACGAGGTCTGGGTCGAGCGGGCCGGCGCGTACGACGGGAAGACCCTGCGTTCGGTCGCCAAGGGTCAGGTCGACCTGGAGACCGAGGAGGAGAAGGAGAAGGCCGAGGCCGAGCGGCAGGAGTACGCCGATCTGCTCGGCTGGATGAGCGGCGCGCTGGCCGACAGCGTCAAGGAGGTCCGGCTCTCCACCCGGCTCACCACCTCGCCGGCCTGCGTGGTCGGCGACGCGCACGACATGACCCCGACGCTGGAGAAGATGTACCGGGCGATGGGGCAGGAGGTGCCCCGGGTCAAGCGGATCCTGGAGCTCAACCCGACCCACCCGCTGGTCACCGGGCTGCGTAAGGCCCACGAGCAGGACGCCGACAGCACCGCGCTGACCGAGACCGCCGAGCTGCTGTACGGCATGGCGCTGCTCGCCGAGGGCGGGGAGCTGGCCGATCCGGCCCGGTTCACCCGGATCCTCGCCGACCGGCTCGCCCGCAGCCTGTAGGCCGCGCGCTCGCGGTCACCGGAGCCGGCCCGGCGCTCGCCGGGCCGGCTCCGCCGGCGGGTCAGCCGCCGGGCCGGCCCGGCCGGCGGGTCGGGCGCAGGGTCGGCTCGGCCGCCGGACCGGCTTCGCGGCGGGTCAGGCGCCGCGCCGGGGCAGCCACTGGACGAGGACCGCCACCGCGACGCTCAGCGCCACCAGCACCCCGAGGCTCACCGCGAACGCGTGCGGGAAGGGGCCGGTCCGGAGCGCGTGATAGAACACGCTGCCGATCAGGGCCACGCCGACCGCGTTGCCGGCCTGTTGCGCCGTGGACAGCACCCCGGAGGCGGCCGCCGCGTGCCGGGCCGCCACGCCGGCCAGCACGATCGAGGGCAGCGGCGCCACCACGAAGCCCATCCCCGCACCGGCCACCGTCAGCCCCGGCACCAGCCAGCCGGTCGGCTCCTGCGCGGCGAGCGCCAGCAGGCCGTACCCGGCGGCGACCACCAGCGTGCCGACGGTGAGTGTCTGGCGGCCCAGCCGGGCGGCGATCCGCCCGGACAGCACCGACGTGACCAGGTACCCGAGGCCGAGCGGCGCGAAGAGCAGCCCGGACGCGAGCGCCGACAGGCCGCGCCCGTCCTGCAGGTACACCGCCAGCACCAGGAAGAACGACGCCATGGTGAGCTGGAAGGCGAGGCTGACCAGGACCCCCACCGTGTACGAGCGGGCGGTGAACAGGTGCGGGTGCACCAGCGGTGCGCCGCCCCGCGCCGCCAGCCGGCGCTGGTGCCAGGTGAACGCGGCGAGCGGTGGCAGCGCCGCCAGGCACCAGCCGACCGGCGCGGCGGCCACCAGCGGGTACACGATGGCGACCAGGCCGACCGTGACCAGGACGGTGCCGACCAGATCCAGACCGGAGCCGGTCGCCGACCGTGACTCGGGCACCAGGCGCCGGCTGGCCGCCATCGCCGCCAGGCCGACCGGCACGTTGATCAGGAAGATGCTGCGCCAGCCGAGGCCGGCGAGGTCCGCGCGGATCAGCAGCCCGCCGACGAGCTGCCCGAACACCGCGCCCAGCCCGACCGCCACGCCGTAGGCGCTGAACGCGCGGACCCGCCGGGCGCCGGTGTAGACCGTGTTGATGATGGCCAGCACCTGCGGCATCAGCAGCGCCGCGGCGGCGCCCTGCAGGACCCGGCCGCCGACCAGCACGGCGGCGCTGGGCGCCAGTCCGCACGCCGCCGAGGCGAGCGTGAACAGGCCGAGGCCCGACGCGTACAGCCGCCGCCGGCCGTACAGGTCGCCCAGCCGGCCACCGGTGATCAGGCCCGCGGCCAGCGCCAGCCCGAAACCGGCGACCACCCACTGCACGGCCGACGGCCCGGCCCGCAGGTCCACCTGGATGGACGGGATCGCCACGTTGACGATGAAGAAGTCCAACAGCGTGACGAACGTGCCGGTCAGCAGGACCAGCAGGGCGCCCCAGCCGGTCTCGGCCCGCGGCGGCGTGACCGCCGGCGCGGTGATGGTGCTCATGGCTCGTGCCTCCAGGGTGGTCAGGCGGGGATCTTGTCGAGGAAGCCGTGCACCGCGGCGATCCGGCCGTCGCCGGTGAGCACCGCGACGTCGAAGCCGACCACCAGCGGTTCGGCGCCGGGCGCGCCGAGCGTCCAGGTGAACCGGGCGATGTCGTGGTGCGCGTCCACCGGGCCGAGATCGAACCGCAGCCCGGGGAACTGCCCCTGGACGGCGGCGATGGTGGCGTCGATCGCGTCGCGGCCCTCGGCGACCGCCAGCGGGTCGGTGTACCGGCCCTGCTCGGCCCAGACCTCGTCGATCAGCGCCCGCCGCGCGGCCGGGTCCGTCTCGTTCCAGCACTCCAGGTACCGGTGAATGACCTTCATGGCGTTCCTCCAGCTCGTTGCCGTTGCGGAAAACGCTATGCAGCGGGGGCGGGCGCGGAATCCGTCACGCATCAGTACTTCCGTCGGTGGAGGTCGGTAACGTCTCGGCCATGCTCTACGGGCGGGACGCCGAGCTGGCGGCGGTCGGCGCGCTGCTGGACACCGTGCGCTCCGGCGGCAGCGGTGCCCTGGTGCTGCGCGGTGAGCCGGGCATCGGCAAGACCGCGCTGATCGAGCACGCCGACACCGCCGGGCTGCGGGTGCTGCGCGGCGCCGGCGTGGAATCGGAGGCCGAGCTGCCCTTCGCGGGTCTGCACCTGCTGCTGCACCCGGTGCTCGATCGGCTCGACGCGGTGCCGGCGGTGCAGGCCGAGGCGTTGCGGGGCGCGCTGGGGCTGGCCGCGGCCGGCGGCGCGGACCGGTTCCTCGTCGGCCTCGCGGTGCTGTCACTCCTCTCCGAGCTGGCCGACACCGGCCCGGTGCTGGCCGTCGTGGACGACGCCCAGTGGCTGGACCGGGCCTCCGCCGACGCCCTGCTGTTCGCGGCGCGGCGGCTCGGCGCCGAGCCGGTCGGCCTGCTCTTCGCCGCCCGCCCGGACGGCTTTCCGGCGCCCGGCGTGCCGGAGCTTCCGCTGCGCGGGCTGGACCCGTCCGCCGCGGCGGCGCTGCTCGCCGAGCGCGCCGCCGACCTGGACGCCGGCGCGCGGTTCCGGGTGCTGGCCGAGGCGGTCGGCAACCCGCTGGCGCTGATCGAGTTGCCGGCGACGGCCGGGCCGGCCGGCGGAGCGCTGCCCGACCGGTTGCGCGAGGCGTTCCACACCCGGGTGCGGACGCTGCCGGAGAGCGTCCGCACCGTGCTGGAGGTGCTCGCCGCCGACGACACCGGCGACCTCGGGGTGCTGCTGCACGCCGCCGGCAAGCTGGGTGCCGGCAGCGCCGAGCTGGACGCCGCGGTCCGGGCCGGGCTGGTGACCGCGCATGACCCGGTGTCGTTCCGGCACCCCCTGGTCCGGGCCGCCGTCTGGCACGGCACCCCGCCCGGCCGGCGCCTCGCCGTACACGACGCGCTGGCCGCCGCCCTGGACCGGCCGGGTGACGCCGACCGGCGCGCCTGGCACCTGGCGTCGGCGACCACCGGGGCCGACGAGGGGGTCGCCGCCGAGCTGGAACGCACCGCGGCGTGGGCCGGTGAGCGCAGCGGGCACGCCGCCGCGGCCGCCGCGTACGAGCGGGCCGCCCAGCTCTCCGCCGAGCCCGGCGCCCAGCTGCGCCGGCTCACGCTCGCCGCCGAGGCGGCGGCCGAGGCGGGCGACCTGGACCGCTCCGACGTGCTCGCCGCCCGGGCCGAGCGTCCCGGCACCGCCGATCCGGTGCTGGCGGCCCGGCTGACCGCGGTGCGCGCCGCGGCGGACTTCTGGCGCGGCGCGCTGCCGTCGGCGCACGCCCGGCTGCTGAGCGGTGCCGCCCAGGTGGCCGCCGCCGACCGGCACCTGGCGCTGAGTCTGCTGGTGGAGGCGCTGCACGTCGGCTGGTACGCGGGGGAGCGGGAGCTGTCGGAGTCGGTGGCGCGGTTGCGCTCCGTGCTGCTCCCCGACGACCCGCTGACCCCGCTGGCCCGGCTCCTGATCCACGCGGTGACCCCGATCGTCGGCGGGGCGGACGGGGACGACGGTGTCGACTGGGCGGCGCCCGGTGCGATGATCGGGGCGGCCCGGGCCGCCGAGAGCGAGCCGGGCGCCGCGATCCTGGTGGCCGGGCTCGGGCTGATCCTCGGCCAGGAGGCGGTCACCGTCGAGCTGGCCGAGGAACAGGTGGAGCTGGCGCGCCGGCAGGGCCGGGTGGGCTGGCTTCCGCAGGCGCTGTTCTACCTGGCGTGCGGCTGGCAGTTCGCGGGCCGGCAGGCCGCGGCGGCCGCCGCGGCGGAGGAGGCCCTGGCGATCGCCCGCGACACCGACCAGCGGCAGTGGATCGACCGGCTCGGCGAGCCGCTGGCGTACCTGGCCGCGATCGCCGGGGACGAGGACGGGTGCCGGCGGATCACCGACGAGGCGTTAGCCGGCGTCGCGGGCGGCGACCCGGCCTGGCAGGTGCCCTGGGTGTACGCCGCGCTCGGCCTGCTGGACCTCGGACACGGCCGCGCCGAGTCGGCGCTGACCTGGCTGGCGCCGCTGGGGGAAGGGCGGTCCCGGTTCCACGTCTCGGCCACCCGCAGCACCCCGGACCTGGTCGAGGCCGCGGTGCGGGCCGGCCGGCCGGACGCGGCGGCCGAGGCGTTCGCGCAGTACCGGCGCTGGGCCGCGCACGCCCGGCAGCCGTGGATCGACGCGGTGGTGCTGCGCTGCCAGGCGCTGCTCGACCCGGACGAGACGGCGGGGGAGTCGTACGCGGCGGCGCTGGCCGCGTACCGCCGGCTGAACCGGCCGTTCGACGAGGCCCGCACCGCGCTGTTGTACGGCGAGTGGCTGCGCCGTGGCCGCCGCCGGGCGGAGGCCCGCCCATACCTGGCCGCCGCGCGGGACACCTTCGACAAGCTGGGCGCGGCGCCGTGGGCGGCGCGGGCCCGCACCGAGTTGGGTGCCGCCGGCTCCCCGGCGCCCCGGCCCGCGGGTGGTCCGGCCGCCCGGCTCACCCCGCAGGAGCTGCGGATCGTCTCACTCGCGGCCGCCGGGCTGTCCAACAAGGACATCGCGACGCGGCTGTTCCTGTCCGCCCGGACGGTCGGCTACCACCTGTACAAGGCGTACCCGAAGCTCGGCGTGGTGTCCCGCGCCGAACTGGCCGAGCTGGACCTGAACGGCCCCTGACCGGGCGGTGCGGGACGAAGGGGCCCGTCCGCGACTGGCCCGGTCGGTCACTCCTCGATCGACCTGGCTACCGGGCATGGCGAAGGGCCCCTCCTCGCGTCGGTCAGGGCAGGTCGGGGTAGAGGGCGGCGACGCCGCCGGAGAGGCCGGCGAGGACCCGGCGGGAGGTGTCGTCGGCGACGACCTCGTACCGGTCGGCCTCGATGCCGTCGACCGCGATCCGGGCGATCTCCGCCGGGTCGGACTTCGGCACGTCGAGCCCGGCCGTCATGTCGGTGTCCATGTAACCGACGTGCAGGCCGGCGACCCGCACCCCGCGCCCGGCGAGCTGCGCGCGCAGCGCGTTGGTCAGCGCCCACTCGGCCGACTTCGCGGCGCTGTACGCCCCGACGTCGGGCAGGGCGAACCAGGACAGCGCGGAGAGCACGTTCAGCACTGTGCCGCCGCCGTTGGCCGCGATCCGCGGGGCGAACGCCCGGACCATCTCCAGGGTGCCGAAGTAGTGGGTCTCCATCTCCAGCCGGACCTTGGCCGGGTCGGCGTCGAGCAGGTCCGCGCCGGTGCCCGAGCCGGCGTTGTTCACCAGCAGGGTGACGTCGCCGGCCAGCTCGGCGGCGGCCGCCACCGACGCGGGGTCGGTGATGTCCAGCCGGACCGGGGTGACCCCGGGCAGGTCCACGGTGTCGGGGTTGCGGGCACCGGCGTAGACGGTGGCGCCGCGGGTCAGCAGTTCGGCGGCCAGGTGCCGGCCGAAGCCCCGGTTGGCCCCGGTGACCAGGGCGGTGCGTCCTGCGATCTTCATGTCTGCTCCTGAGGGTGTGGCAGGGATGGGTGGGGCAGGTCGACGGCGGCCGGGCCGGTGCGGGCGGGCCGGCCTTCATTCGGTGTCCGGAGCAGCGCTCAGCGCCGCCGGGGGCCGGTCCGGGCTCGCGGGCCGGTCAGGGGCGCGCTGGCGGGTCAGGACGCGCCGGCCGGTCTGGGCTCGCGGGCCGGTCCGGGCTCGCGGGCCGGGCCGGCGGGGTGGCCGGCAGCAGGCCCGGTCCGGGCAGCACGGCCACCTCGTCGGCCGGTACGTCGTGCCCGGCGTCGCAGCGCAACCGCACCTGCACGGGAGCGCCGCAGCCGCGGTGGGCGACCCGGATCGACGGCTCGTCGACGGCGTACGTGTCGCCCCACTGCCGCAGCGCGGCGAGCACCGGCAGCAGGTCCCGGCCCTTCGGGGTGAGCAGGTACTCGTCGCGGGTGCGCTGGCCCGGCTGGCGGTAGGGCCGCCGTTCGAGCAGCCCGTCGGCGACGAGCTGCTTGAGCCGGGCGGCGGCCACCGGCTCGCTGACCCCGGCCCGGTGGGCGAAGTCGTCGAAGCGCCGGGTGCCCAGCGACGCCTCCCGCAGCAGCAGCAGTGTGGTCCGGTTGCCGACCACGTCCAGCGCCGCCGCGATCGAGCAGTTGGCGGTGGTCCAGGTGCCACGCTGGGCGAGCAGGTCCGTCATGCCGGCGACGCTACCCGAGCTGACTTAGGAAAACCAAAGCCAGCTAGCTCACACCGGAAAAGGGGAATAGCGGCGGGGGAGACCCGCGGGCTCAGAGCTGGCCGGCGAAGAAGCCGTACCGGGCGAGCGGCTCGACGATCTCCCGTTCCTCGTACGACAGGTGCGACAGCAGGGTGTCGGTGAGCAGGTCCACCGCCTCCTGCAGCGCGGTGAAGTCGCCCGGGTGGTGGATCAACTCCACCAGGGCCCGGTCCACCCCCTCGACCACCCCGTGGATCACCACGTGCTCCTCGGTCAGCCGGTCCAGCACCGGGCCCAGCCCGGCGTCCGCGCGGCGCAGGTGCGGGAAGATCGAGTTGTCCTCGAGGCCGTGGTGCTGGGTCACCACCGTGCAGTACGCGGCGCAGTACGCCCCGAGCGTCCAGTTGTTCTGTCGCATGGTCATCTCGTTCAGCGCGGCCCGGGCCGCACCCGCCGAGACCGCCCCGCGCCGCACCTGTTCCAGCAGGTCACGCACCTGACCCAGCTCCTGCCGCAGGTGGTCGTGCACGTCCACCAGATGCTGGCCGGCCGCCTGCCCGCGCACCGTGTAGCGCTGGCCGGCCGGCGCCGGCGGGGCCGCCGGGCGGGCGCTCTCGTCCCAGAGCCGCCGCGCGCTCAGCCGTACCCCCGGATCGGGGGTGGGGGTGACCGCCAGGGCGGTCGTCTCCCCGGCCGCGACGGCCGCCCGCTCCTGGGCCACCGCCTCGGCGCGGTCGCCCGGCGCGGCCCGCTCGGCACCGACCAGCTCGCGCACGGCGGGCGCCACCTCCTGGCCGAACAGCTGGATCGCGCGGGGATCGTCGCTGCCGAGGATGAACGTGGCGATGCCGTGCTCCAGCGCGAGCCCGGCCAACTCGTCGACCCACTGCTCGGGCGGTCCGGCCAGGAAGCCCGTCGACGAGCGGGCGAAGCTGCCGTTGACGTTGAGCAGCCGGCGTACCGCCGCCGGCTCCCGCCCGGCGGCCTCGGCGCCCTCGTCGATGAGCGCGTTGAGGCCCGGCAGCTCCGCCGGGCCCTTCGGCAGGTACGACAGCGACGGCAACCAGCCGTCCGCGGCCCGCCCGACCAGCCGCAGCATCCGGGGCTTGTACGCGCCGACCCAGATCTGCACCGGGTGCGCCGGGGCGGGACCGCGCTTCGCGCCCACCACCCGGTAGTGCTCACCCTCGACCCGGACCATGCCGCGCCGCTCGGTGTCCCACACCTCGCGGATCACCCGAATCGCCTCGTCCAGGGCGGCCACCGCCTGCCCGGGGCGGAGCCGCCGGCCGCCGGCCGCCTCGATTGCCTCCCAGAACGCCCCGGCGCCCAGCCCCAGCTCGATCCGGCCGTCGGTGAGCAGATCCAGGCTGGCCACGCTGCGGGCCAGCACCACCGGCTGGCGCAGCGGCAGGTTCAGCACGTTGCCGGCCAGCCGGACCCGGCTGGTCGCGGCGGCCACGAACGAGATCAGCGTCCAGGTGTCCAGGAAGCCCGGCTGGTAGGGGTGGTCCTGGAAGGTGACCAGGTCCAGCCCGCTCTGCTCGCAGAGCTTGGCCAGCGCCACCACCTGCTCCGGCCGCCCGGCCCCGGGGGTGAGGAAGCCGCCGAAGTGCAGTTCGTGTCCGTGGTCGGTCATGTCCGTCCCGCCGCCTCGTGCCGATCTTGTGTCAACCCCGCTCACGGTAGTCCGCCGGGGCGCCGGTCCGTCCGCTGGTTCCGGAACCCGAACGGATCGTTCACAGTGAATGGCTGCCGGCATAGGCTGCCGGTGAACGGCCCAGTGTTCCTCCGGAAGGAGCGACCCGTGATCCGTCACCGCCACCGCGCCCGCCCGCTCGCCCTCGCCCTGTTCCTGTGCGCGGTCATCGCGCTGGCCGGGCCGGTGCCGGCCGGCGCCGCCGCCCTGCCGTACCAGGACCCGTCGCTGCCGGTCGCCACCCGCGTCGCCGACCTGCTGTCCCGGATGACGCTCGACGAGAAGATCGGCCAGATGACCCAGGCCGAACGCGGCTCGGTCACCGCCGCCGACCTCACCACCTACCGGCTCGGCTCAATCCTCTCCGGCGGCGGCTCGGCGCCCACCCCGAACACCGCCACGGCGTGGGCCGACATGTACGACGGCTTCCAGCGGGGCGCGCTCGCCACGCCGCTGGGCATCCCGATGATCTACGGGGTGGACGCCGTGCACGGCCACAACAACGTGTACGGCGCGACCATCTTCCCGCACAACATCGGGCTCGGGGCCACCCGCGACCCCGCCCTGGTGCAGCAGATCGGCCAGGCCGTCGCCGAGGAGATCGCCGGCACCGGGGTGGACTGGGACTTCGCCCCCTGCCTCTGCGTCGCCCGCAACGATCGGTGGGGCCGCACGTACGAGTCGTTCGGCGAGACTCCGGACCTGCCGTCGAGCTTGTCCACACTGGTCACCGGGCTGCAGGGCGCCAACCTCGGCGGGCCGACCTCGGTGCTCGCCACCGCCAAGCACTACGTCGGCGACGGCGGCACCACCGGCGGCGACGACCAGGGCGACACCGTGCTCAGCGAGGCCGACCTGCGGGCCATCCACCTGCCGCCGTTCCAGGCCGCCGTGCAGCGCGGCGTGGGCTCGGTGATGATCTCCTACAGCAGCTGGAACGGGGTGAAGCTGCACGGCAACCGCTACCTGATCACCACCGTCCTCAAGGGAGAGCTCGGCTTCTCCGGCTTCGTCGTCTCGGACTGGAACGGCATCGACCAGATCGACGGCGCCGCCGGATTCACCGCGGCCGAGGTCAGCGCCGCGATCAACGCGGGCATCGACATGGTGATGGTGCCCACGGCCTGGAAGACCTTCCTGAGCACGCTGCGCGCCGAGGTGCAGAACGGGCACGTGCCGATGAGCCGGATCGACGACGCCAACCGGCGCATCCTCACCAAGAAGTTCGAGCTTGGGCTCTTCGAGCGGCCGTACACCGACCGGAGCTGGACCCCGACCGTGGGCAGCGCGACGCACCGGGCACTGGCCCGGCAGGCGGTACGCCAGTCCCAGGTGTTGCTGAAGAACGCCGGCGGCGTACTGCCGCTGGCCCGGGACAACAACAAGATCTTCGTGGCCGGCAAGAGCGCCGACAACATCGGCAACGCCAGCGGTGGCTGGACCATCTCCTGGCAGGGTTCGTCGGGCCCGGTCACCCCCGGCACCAGCATCCTGCAGGGCATCCGCTCCGCCGCGGGTCCGACCACGACGGTCACCTACAACCAGCGGGGCACCGGCATCGACCGCACCTACCGGGCCGCGATCGCGGTGGTCGGGGAGACGCCGTACGCCGAGGGGCAGGGCGACCGGACCAGCGGCATGAGCCTGGACCGCGACGACCTGCGCACCATCGCCACGCTGCGCAACGCAGGCGTGCCGGTGATCGTGGTGCTGGTCTCCGGCCGGCCGCTGGACATCGCCGCCGAACTGCCCAGGTGGGACGCGCTGCTGGCCGCCTGGCTGCCCGGCACCGAGGGCGCCGGCGTTGCCGATGTCCTCTTCGGCGGGTACGCACCGACCGGGAAACTGCCGATGACCTGGATGAACTCGGTCAGCCAGCAGCCGATCAACGCCGGCGACGGGCAGGTCCCGCTCTTCCCGCAGGGATTCGGCCTGACGTACTGACCGGACGCGCGCGGGCCGACGTGGACGGCCACTGTGGGTGATGGTGTCGCGTTGTAGGGCACGTCGGCCCCGCCCGCAACCCGGGGCGTCCGCCCGTCGCTCGGCCGGGTGAAGAACTTCACAAGAAGTGGGCGATCGTCCCAAAGCGTTCCTAACGTCGTATCCGTTCGCGATCGCGGACACCACGGGCCGGCAACGCCTAATCCCGCCGCCGGCCCGGTGGTACCTGACCTCAGGCGGGAGCGGGGGACCCACACGTTCCTCGGTGCTCGACACCTCGGGGTGAAGCCGCCCACCGGCGGCCGGGCTCCTCGGCCCGAACCCGACAGCTCACCTCGTCGGCGTGGAGGAAACCATGGCAACTGAACATCTCGCCCGTCATCACCGCGCCGGCGCCCGCCGGATCGCCGTCGGCGCGCTCGTCGCCGGCGCGGCCACCGGCGCCGCGGCCCTGCTCGGGCCCGCCGCGCCGGCCAGCGCGTCCAGCGTGAACTGGGACGCCATCGCGCAGTGCGAGTCCGGCGGCAACTGGCACATCAACACCGGCAACGGCTACTACGGCGGGCTCCAGTTCTCCCGGGGCACCTGGAACGGCTACGGCGGGCAGAAGTACGCCAGCCGCGCCGACCTGGCCAGCCGCGGCGAGCAGATCGCCGTCGCGGAGAAGGTGCTCCGCGGGCAGGGCATCGGCGCCTGGCCGGTCTGCGGCAAGAAGGGCGGCTCGACGAAGCACCACGCCGCCAAGGACTCGACCACGTCGTCGCCGCGGGCCACCGGCAAGAAGTCCGCGCGCGGGGACCAGCCGGCCACCCGCAGCCACCGGCGCACCGCGCCGGGCACCGGCGCCACCGGCGGCTACCTGGTGCGGCCCGGCGACACCCTCTCGGAGATCGCCGAGGCGAAGGACGTCGCCGGTGGGTGGCACGCCCTCTACGCCCGCAACCGGGACGTGGTCGGCACCGACCCCGGCCTGATCTTCCCGGGCCAGCGGCTGCGCCTGCGCTGACCGGCCGGCGGCCGCCGGGCCACCGGGCCGGTCCACCGCTCCCCCCACGAACGCCCGGCCGGGTCTCCGGCCGGGCGTTCGGCTCCCCGGCGGCCGGCGCGACACGCCGGTGCCGACCGGGTCCGGGCTGATCGCGTGCCGGCGTACGGCTCGCGGCGGTGCGTGCCGCCGTGGTGTCGGTGCTGGTTGCTATCGTCACGGTGCTCCGGAAAGACGTGAAGAAAGCGCGGTTATGACCAACGACCCGTTCTCCGCGGCCGCGAGCCTGGACGAGTTGCTCACCCGGACCCAGCAGACGCTGTCCGCGATGCGCTCGCGGGCCGTCGAGCACGCCGACGGCGACCCGGCGGAGCTGCTGCGCGCGGAGGGCGCCGCGGCCGGCGGCCGGGTCCGGGCGGTGGCCGTCCAGGGTGGCCGGTTGGAGTCGGTGACGGTCGATCCGGCGCTGGCCGACGAGGGGTGGGAGACCGTCTGCCGGCACGTCGTGGCCGCGGTCAACGCCGCGCTCGCCGGGCTCGACGCCCGGGTCGCCGCCTCCGCCCAGGCCGACGTGGACGCCCTCGCCGCGCGGCTCGGTGACCTGCCCGAGCGCTCGGCGCGGCGGATGGAGCTGTTCGGCCGGGCCATGGAGGGCGCGGCGGCCCGGCTCAACCGCGACCCGGGCCGGCAGACGCGCACCCGCCGCCCGGCCTGATCCCCGACGACCCACCTGCCCTCACCGACCGGCGGCCGCACGTGGCGCGGCCGCCGGGGCACGTGACGCACCGCCCGGCCGCCGCACGTGGCGCAGCCGCCGGGGCACGTGACGCACTGCCGGCCGCCGGCGGACACGCAGCGGCCGGCCGTCGGGAGGACGACGACCGGCCGCTGACAGGTGTCGGTCAGCTCAGGTTGAGCGCCGTGTCGTCCACGACGAAGGAGGTCTGCAGGGAGCTGTCCTCCACGCCGGTGAACGAGATGGTGGCGGTGGTGCCGGCCAGCGACGAGACGTCGAAGGAGCGCTGGACGTAACCGGACGCCTTGTTGAGGTTGGAGTAGGTGGCCAGGGTGGTGCTACCGGCCTTCACGGTCAGCTTGTCGTACGCGGTGCTCGTGGTGGACTCCGCGCTGTCGATGTGCAGCCAGAAGGTCAGCGTCGCCCGGCAACCCGCGGGGATCGTCACCGATTGCGACAGCGTGTCGGTGTGCGACGAGCCGTAGCCGTCCAGCCAGGCCTTGTACGAGCCACTGCGCGCGGCCTGCCCGGAGTCGGTGGTGATGACCCCGGAGCTCGCCGACCAGTTCACGTTGCCGGACTCGAAGCCGGGGTTGACCAGCTTCTGGCCGGAGCAGCCGCCCGGCGCCGGGGTGGTGGTGCTCGGCGTCGGCGTGGGGGTGCCGCCGGAGCAGGTCGGCTCACCGGACTGCGCCGGCACGCTGATCGCGGTCCAGGCCGCCTTCACGGCGTTGAACTGGGTGCAGCTGCTCGGGTAGAGGTTCTTCGCCGCCTGCAGCGTCCAGACCCGGTACTTCAGGTACGACGACGACGAGGTCTTCAGCAGCATCGCGTTGTACATGATCTTGATGGCGGTCTGGATCCCGAGGCCGGTGACCGTGCTGCCGTTGCAGGTCGAGCTGGTCGGCTGGCCGTTGGTCGGGTTGCTGCCGTTGGCGAGCAGGTAGAACCAGTGGTTGCCCGGGCCGGCCGCGGCGTGCACCTCGGTGCTCGGGATGCTGCTGGAGTAGCAGTTCGGGTCGCCCAGCGCCGACGGGTTGTACATGTTGCGGATCGGGCCGCTGCCCACCAGGTTGACCTTCTCGCCGACCAGGAAGTCCGGCGCGTCGTAGCTGGCCGGCTCGTTGGCGTACCACTCGGTGGCCGCGCCGAACGTGTCGGCGACGAACTCCTGGGTGCCGCCGCCGGAGATGCCGCCCGGGGTGTGGTCGTCGATGCCGTGGCCGATCTCGTGCGCGACCACGTCCAGCGAGCCGATCCAGCCGCCGGCGGTGTTCTTGCCGATCTGCACCTGGGTGCCGTCGTAGTAGGCGTTCTGGTCGTTCAGGCCGACCCGGATCGGCCAGTAGCCGCCGTTGCCGTCGGCGCCGTTGCGGCCGAGCCACGCGGAGAGCATCTTGCCCTCGGTCTGCGCGCCGAAGAACGCGTCGACGCAGCCGGTCTCCTTGTTGGACGCGGTGCCGTTGCCCCACACGTCGTCCGAGCCGCTGAACGTGGTGTTGTTGGCGGCGTCCTGGCAGACCAGGCTGGTGTGGCTCGGGTCCTTCAGCGAGTAGGTGCTGCCCGACAGGGTGGTGGTCAGGGTGACCGGGCCGTTCCACGCGCCGGTGCCGCTGCCCGCCACGACGTGCTCCTGGGTACGCAGCACCTTGCCGGTGAGGGCGTCGACGTCGACGGTGAGCCGGCTCGGCCCGTCGGCGCTGCGGCCCCGCACCGTGGTCTCCCAGGCCAGCGCCGGCTGGGCGCCGAGGGTGTAGACGACCAGCGTGCTGCCCTCGACGGAGCTGACCGTCTTGAGCTGGGCGCGGGCGGTGCGCTCGGCGGCGGCGGCGGTCAGCTTCGGCGTGGTGGCGAGGTCGCCGATTGCCTGCTGCTGGGCCACCGAGGCGTACTTGAGGTTGCCGGCCGGGTCGGTGGCCAGCACGAAGTCGCCGCCGGTGACCGGCAGTCCCTTGTAGGTGCGCTCGTACGGAACGTACTGGGTGCCCTCGGAGGTGATGACCGGGCGCTGCACGAACGCCTCGTCGGCGCTGGCGTGCAGATAGGCGGGACGGCTGGCGACCAGCGCGGAGGCCGAGGTGGCGGCGATCGCGCGGGACTGGGCGGCGTCGGGGACGGGACTCGGCGGGGCGGCTTGCACGGCGACGGCGGTGCCAGCGGCAACCAGACCGGCCGCGGCCGCGCCGGAGAGCGCGACGAGGCGAGGTGAGAGCTTCAAGGGGGTGTGCTCCTGTTCCTAGGCGCGCCGAACGGAGCCCGGTAGGGGCGTGCGGCGCGTGCTGCGAGGCGGGTGGCGGTCGGTCTCCGGGCCTGCCGGCGTGCGGTCCGGTTCGACAGACCGACCGTCCGGGCCGCCGTGGTCGGCGGCTCGTTGGGTGCACAATCACACGCCCCCGGGCCCGGATCAATGGGTGACCCGGGCAACCGACTCCGCCGCGTGGCCGCGCCGATACCGTCGATCGAGGAAGCCATGATCTTCAATAGCCCCTGATCAGGGCGGATGTCCACGACATCTTCCGGAAACATGAAGGATTCGCGGTTATTGCCGGTGTCGGCGGATGGCGAAGATTCCCCCGGGCCGCACGCATCGACCGACGTCAGGTCGCGAAACGTGCCCGGACCGTCCTCGGCGGCGGTGCCGCCACCCCGATCCGTCCACCCGGAAGCCCGGGCGGCGCGGGGCAGGCCCGCCGGGGCCGGCGTGTCGGTGCCCGATGGCACAATCCCGCTCACCGCAACGGCGGGAAGGAGATCAACATGGGTTGGCTGGCCGCCGGTGCCGACCACGAGGTGCGCCTCGACGCGGGACGCGTCGTCGCCCGCAACCGCCAGGGCAGGGTGCTGCGCAGCGTGCCCAAGGCCGTCCGGGAGACCGAGGCGTACCTCGAGCTGCGCCAGCTGCACGAGTGGCTGGTCCGCCACGAGACCGCCTGCCGGGAACAGGTCGAGCAGTGGCTGGTCCGCTCGCTGCCGGTGCCCACCGCGCTGATCGTCGAGGTGTGGACCGACGAGGCCTGGCGCGCCCCGCTGCGCGACCTCGTCGTGGTGCCCGTCGACGACGCCGGGCGGTGGGACACCGGCCGGGCCGGCCTGCTGCGCGACGCCGACGTCGACAAGGGACTGGGCGTCGTCGACCTCGACGGCGAGACCGGACGGCTCACCAGCACCCAGATCGTGCTGCCCCACCCGGTCCGCCTGCCCGACCTGACCGACCTGCGCGAGTTCGCCACCGACCTCGGCGTGAAGCAGGGCACCCGGCAACTCTTCCGCGAGGTGTGGACCCGCCCCGACGACGCCGACGCCCGCCGCCGGGAGCTGACCCGGTACGCCGCCGCCCACTACCGGGAGCTGCGGCACCTGCAGGCCCGGGCCACCGCCGCCGGCTACCGGGTCCAGGGCGGCACCGCCACGGTCAAGATCTGGGAGGACGGCGTACCGGTGGTCGCCTCGGTGTGGATCGGCGAGGGCGACCCGGCGTGGGAGACCGAGACCGGGCCGCTCGGCTTCACCGACCCGGCCGGCGGGCCGGTGCGACCCGACGATGTCGGACCGGTCGCCTGGTCGGAAGGGATGCGGATGGCCGCGGCGCTGCACGCCGGTCGGGTCATCGCCGAGGACGAGGAGTCGGCGTGACCCAGGCACTGCTGGAGGCGGGCGCGATCCTGCCCGGCGCACCCGCCGACGCGGGCAGCGACGTGGTCACCGCCCGCCGGTACGCCCACCCCGCGCTCAGCGGCCGCACGGTGGTCCGGCTCACCGGGGCCGCGCTCGGCGAGGCCGAGGACCTGTCGCTGGAGTTCCTCGGCTTCACCCGGGCCGGCGCACCGGCCCCGGTCGGCGTCGCGCTGCGCCGGGCCGTCGGCTTCCCCGCCTGGGCGCTGGTCAACGACCCGGCCAACGGCCGGCACGCGCTGGCCCTGGTCAAGGAGATGAGCCGGCTCGCCCGCACGGCGCTGGCCAAGCCCGGCAACGCCCGCGACGGCTACCAGCAGCTCGCCGAGCGGCTCGGCGCCGCCGCGCCGCACTTCCTGCCCACCTTCTGGGAGCAGGCGGGCCGCGCCTTCCTCGCCGCCGACAACACCCGGATGGCCGGCAGTTGCTTCACCGACGCCCGGCGGGCCGAGCAGGTGCACGGCCTGCCCGTCGACGAGGAACGGCTGCGCGAGGTGCACCTCGAGTTCGCCTTCGACGGCGCGCTGACCGCCAGGATGCTCACCGAGTACGCCCGCGGCGTGTCCACCCGCCGGCCCGCCACCGAGGCGTACGACCTGGTCCGGACCCTCGCCGTGCGGCGGGTCGCCGGTGGCCTGCCGCCGCACGCCAGCATGGCCGACGACCTGCGGCGGCTGGCACGGGCCGCCGGCCTGGACCCGGATCGGCAGGCCGCGGAGGTGATCACCCAGCTGCTGGCGCTGCCCGCGGTGGTCCGCGCCCAGGAGGGCTTCTGGAAGGCCTACCGGAAGCCGCTGGAGCGGGCCGCGCGAGCCGACGCCGCCGTGCGGGCCCGGCTGCTGGACCTGCTGCCGGAACCGCCCGGCTGGTCGACCGACCTCACCGCGCTCTGGCTGGACCTGCTGGACAGCACCGGCGCCCTGGCCGACCTGCTGGCCGGCGCGCCCGGCGCGCCGCCGGCACACCGCTGGCTGACCCGGCTGCTGCTGCTGCGCGAACGGCGGCATCAGCGGCGCTGCGCCCCGCTGATCGCGGCGGTCGAGCGACTCGCGCCGCGGCTGCGCGCCGAGGGACAGCCGGTGCAGCTCAGCCCTACCGGCTCCCACAGCGGCGACCTCGACGTGCTCGACGCGTGCCGGGCCAGCGGTGTGCCGGTGACTGTCGAGCCGCAGCAGCTCAACGTCACGCGGTGGGCGCACGACGACAACCCGGACCGGCGGGACCTTGCCGCGGTCGCCGCCGATGCGGCCCTGCGGCCGCTGCTCGCTGCGGCCGCCGTCCAAGCGCTCACCGATCTGCACCGGCGCCACGGCGGCACCGGGCCGCTCCCCACCGACGTGGTCACCGGCGTGCTCGGCGTCTCGGGGCTGCGCGACGTGCTCGCCGAAGCGCTGGCCGAGCGGGTCGCCCGGATCGCCGCGGCCGGCACCGTGCCGGGGCTGGCCGACCTGCGGGACGAGCTGGCCGGGCTGGCCTCGCCGGCCGGGGTGGCGCTCGCGCCGGCGGCGCTGGCCGGGTTCGCCCGGGCGGACGTGCCGGCCGTGCTGGCCCGTACGCTGCGCGCCGGTCTGCTGGTCGAGTTCGGCTGGCCCGCCTACGAGGCGGCCGAGGCGGGGATGCTGCCGGCCCGCTTCGGCGACGCCTGGCCGCAGCTCGTGGTGCACGACAACCAGGTCGCGCACGTCATCGAGCCGGACGGGTCGACCACCGAACACCTGTTCCGCTACCCGCCCGCCGACAGCCCGCACGCCCGCAGCTCGTACGCCCAGACCGGCTGCCAGCTCGTCGGTGACCAGTTGCTGGTGCACTGGCACGGCGGCCGGGTCCGGGCCGGGTACTGGTCGGCGGACCCGGACACCGTCTTCGAGCTGGGCCAGCCCAACGGGCAGGCGTTCCTCGGCCGCCGGCGCTTCCCGCTGCCGCTGCCCGGCGGCGCGGTCACCACCGGTTCCCGCCCCTGGCACGCCGGCGACACCCGCGGCCCGGGCGGGTCCTACCCGGTGGCCACCGACGGCCGGACGTACTGGCGGTGCGAGCCGCCCGGCGCCGCCGGCGAATGGCGCTGGCGGGAGTACGACCCGGCGACCGGCGCGACCGGCCGGCACAGCCTGCCCGCCTTCTTCGCCGCGCCGCTGCCTGACGGGGCGACCCTGGTCCCCGACGGTGGCGAGCTGCGTCCCGCGCCGGCCGCGTACGCCGACTCGCCGCTGGGCTTCCGGGACGGCCTGGTCGGCTGGCGGCTGGCCACCCTGCCCGACGGCACCCAGCTGGGCGAGGGCATCGACGGCCGTACGGTCACCTGGCGGCCCGAGGACGTCGCGGCCCGGACCCACCACGCCGAGCGACTGGTCGGCGCCCTCCGGATGCCCGGCGGCGACCTGCTGCCGGTCACCGCGCAGCCGCGCGGCCAGCACGAACCCCGGTGGACGGTGTGGACCGCCGACGGCCGGCAGCCGCTGGAGCGCGGCGAGCCGTTCCGGTACCTGCCGCCCCTGGGCTGGTGGCACGCGCTACGGCCCCGCGACGCGCCCGGCTCCGCCCGGTTGCGCCGGATCACCGCGGCCGACGCCGAGCGGATGCTGGCGATCGAGGACACCGTCACCGGCACCACCGCGCTCACCGAGGCCGCCGCCGCCCAGGTCGCCGCGGCGCTGCCCGAGGTCACCGCCCCGGCGCTGCGCTCGGCGCTGGCCGACCTGGTGGTCCGCGCCGTGCGGCTGCGGCGGCGGCTCGACGAGCTGGCCGCGCTGCTGGCCACCGGTACCGCCGCGCCGCCGGCCCCGGCGGAGGGCATCCCCGACGACGCGCTGCGCGAGTCCTGGGCGGGGCTGCTCGACCGCGAGGTCTACCGCTACCACTACGGCTCGGTCGGCCGCCGGACCGAGATCCTGCCGCAGATCCGGGGGGTCGCCGAACTGCTGCGCGGCGGGCCGGCCGACGGGGTGCCCGCCAGCTCGCCGGACTGGCTCGACGCGCTCGGTGGCCTCGGCGCGCTGGCGCTGCGGGCCGCCTCCCCGGTCACCGGGGCCGCCGAGCGGAACGCCCTGAGCGCCCTGCTGGCCGCGCTCGCCGACCCGATCCTCGCCGAGGGCACCGTCCGCACCCTGCTCGTCCGCCAGACCGACGAGCCGCCCCGCGACCGGGTCGAGGTCCACCGCGACGGCGACCAGGTCACCGTGCTCTTCGCCGAGCACGACCGGATCTGGAACCTGGGCCGATCCGGCGGCTGCCGGCGGCGGGCCGTGCAGCTGCGACCCGACGGGCGATTCACCCCGCCGCCCGGCGTCACCGTGGAGGCGGAGACCGTCGCGGCCGGCCGGCGGGACGCCGGACAGCTCCGGGAGTTCTGCCGCCTCCTCGCCGAACACGGCCCCGCTCCCTGGCACCCCGAGCAGGCCGACCGGTTGGTGGCGCGGACCGGGATGAGCCGGCCCGAGGCGGTCCTGCTCCTGGCCGGCCTGCCCGGGTTCGCCGCCTGGCAGGCCAACTTCCTCAGCCCCGCACAGCGCGGGGTGCTCGGCGTGACCATGGCCCAGGCGAAGGTGGGCCGGGCCGCGCTGCGGCCGTTGACCCCGGCGGACCGGCTCGCCCTGCTCGACGCCGCGCTGCCCGCCGACCCGGCGGCCCTGTGGCGCACCGGGCCGGACGTGGACGCCCTCGCCGAGCGGTGGCTGGCCCTGCGCGGCGCCCGGGTCGGCGTGCCGGAGCGACTGCTCACCGAGGCCGCCCGGATCCTGCCCGCCCGGCAGGTGGCCGAGCTGCTCCAGGCCATCGCCGAGCCGCGGGCCGGCAGCTGGCTGACCACCGACGGGGCGAGCGAGGCGCTGGACTGGGGCGGCGTCCGCATGACGGCGGCGGAGGGCACCGCGTTCTCCGGGGAATGGCTGGAGGCCGGGACCACCGCGCTGCTCTGGCTGGCGTACCGGCTGCCTTGGGGTGACCCGCTGCGGGCCGCCCTGCCCCGGGCGGTGGCGTTGCTGCGCGACCGGCTGCGCAACCCGAAGCTGCTGGTCGGCGCCGCCTGGTTCCGGGCCGACCGGCCGCCGGTCGACGGCTCCGCGCTGGTGGCCGGCCACGCCACCGGCGACCACGTGCTGCACCACGTCGCCCCGGCCCGGTTGACCGGCGCGGACGACCCGGCGCTCGGCTTCCTCGACGCCGGTACGGCCGACGCGCTGCGGCTGGTGCTCTCGCCCCGGCTCGACGCGGTGGTGGCCACCCCGGACGGGGTGACCGGCGACGCCCGGGACCCCCGGGTGTCCGTGCCCGACCTGGTGGACGCGGTCGCCGGACACACCGGACTGAGCTGCGACCACGCCGCCTACTACCTGCAACTGCTCGCCCTGCCCGACCCGACCGACGCCAACGTCCGCGGGTGGAACGGCTGGCGACCGGCCGCGCTGAAACAGGCCCAGGCCGCCCTGGTCGACGCCGGGCTGGTGGTGGCGGCCAAGCGGGAACGGGCCGGCCGGGGCGTGTTCCTGCCCGGCGGCTGGCACCCGGCCCGGCACCCGAGCGTGCCGCTGGAGACCTGGAAGCGCCCGCTCTACCCGGACGGTGACGTCCGGCCGGTCGTCGACCGGCCGCTGCCCGACCTGTTCCGCCACGCCTGGCAGCGGGTCACCGCCGGTGACCCGCCCCGCTACCTCGACCTCCGGGAGCAGCCGTGACCGCCCGCCAGATCGACCCACCGGAGCACCGGTACGCCGACGAGCTGGAGTTCCTCGCCGCCGCAGACCCGGGTCCCCGGCCGGCCGGCTGGCGGCTCACCCCGCGCGCGGTGGTCACCTTCGTGGCCGGCTCCGCCGGCCGGCCGGTGCCCGCCCCGGACGGTCGCAGCCGCACCGTCGAGGCCAAGTTCGTCGGCGAGCGCGCCCTGGTCGAGCGGTGCGTGGTGACCCTGGCGGGGGAGCGGGGCCTGCTGCTGGTGGGCGAGCCGGGCACCGCCAAGTCGATGCTCTCCGAGCTGCTCGCCGCCGCCGTCTGCGGCACCAGCGGTCTCGCCGTCCAGGGCACCGCCGGCACCACCGAGGAACAGCTGCGCTACGGCTGGAACTACGCCCTGCTGCTGGCCAAGGGCCCGTCCCGGGAGTCGCTGGTGCCCTCCCCGGTGCTCACCGCGATGACCACCGGGGCGATCGCCCGGGTCGAGGAGATCACCCGCTGCCTGCCGGAGGTGCAGGACGCGCTGGTCTCGATCCTCTCCGACCGCCGGCTGGTCCTGCCCGAGCTGGGCGGCGGGGAGGACGCGGTCGCGTACGCCGCGCCGGGCTTCGCGCTCATCGCCACCGCGAACCTGCGCGACCGGGGCGTCTCGGAGATGTCGGCCGCCCTCAAACGGCGGTTCAACTTCGAGGTGGTGCCGCCGATCGCCGACCTCGACGCCGAGGTGGCCCTGGTGTCCCGGCAGGCCCGGGCCGCCGTCGAGCGGGTCGGCGCGCCGTACGCCGTGGACGAGGCGGTGCTGGAGACGCTGGTGACCGCGTTCCGCGACCTGCGTACCGGCCACACCGTCGAGGGCTGGGAGGTGGAACGGCCGTCGTCGGTGCTGAGCACCGCCGAGGCGGTCGCCGTCGCCGCCTCGATCGGGCTGTCCGCGGCGTACCTGCCCGGGCCCGACCCGCTGTCGCTGCTGCCGGGCCACCTGGTCGGGGTGGTCCGCAAGGACGACCCGGCCGACCAGGCGCGCCTGCTGGCGTACTGGGACGGGGCGCTGCGCCGCCGCGCCGAGGCCGGCGGCCGGATGTGGCGCCAGCTCTGGGAGCACCGGGACGTGCTGCGTGACTGAGCGGGCGCCCGCCCGGGAGGACCCCCGGGTGGCCGTCGGGCGGGTCGCCGACGCCGGCCGGGCGCTGCTCATCGGCGTACGCCACCACTCGCCGGCCCTGGCCGCCGCCGTCCCCGCCCTGCTGGACGTGGCCGCCCCGGACGCGGTGCTGGTGGAGCTGCCCGAGGAGACGCAGCCCTGGCTGGACTGGCTCGCCCATCCGGAGACCACCGCCCCGGTGGCGCTGGCCGCCGCGACCGGCGACGGGCCGCCCGCCTTCTGGCCGTTCGCCGACTTCTCCCCGGAGCTGGCCGCGCTGCGCTGGGCCCGGCGGCGCGGCGTCCCGGCGTACTGCTGTGACCTGCCGCTGGCCGACCCGGCCTGGCGGGACCGGGCGGACGACCCGGGAGCCGCCGGCCCGGCCGGCTACGGCGACGCGGTCCGCGCCCGGCTCACCGGCCGCGACGGCGACGACCTGTGGGACCGCTGGGTGGAGGCGGCCGCCCCGGGCTCCCCGCCGGAGGCGGTACGCCGGGCCGCGCTCGCCGTCGGCTGGGCGCTGCGCGACGACGCCGCGGCCGGCGGCGCGATTCCGGCCCTGGACCTGCGCCGCGAGGCGTGGATGCGGCGGCGGCTGGCCGGCACGCCCGGCCGGCTCGCCGTCGTGGTCGGCGCCTTCCACGCCCCGGCGCTGGCCGGCGACGGGAACGGGCCTACCGAACCCGGCGTCGAACCGGCCGGCCTGCCCGGCCCGGCCCCGGTGGTGTCGCTGGTGCCGTACGCCTTCGAGCTGCTCGACGCCCGGTCCGGCTACCCGGCCGGCATTCGGGACCCGCGCTGGCAGCAGGCGGTGTACGACACCGGCGGCGACCCGGCGGCCCTGGTGGGGCGGTTGCGCGGGGCGGCCGTGGAGATCACCCGACGGCTGCGCGCGCAGGGGCACCCCACCGGGCCCGTGGAGGCCGCCGAGATCACCCGGCTCGCCGCCGACCTGGCCCGGCTGCGCGGCCTGCCCGCCCCCGGCCGCGGCGAGCTGGTCGAGGCGGCGCAGACCGTGCTGGCCCAGGGCGAGCCGGTCGGCCGGGGGCGGGCCGTCGCCGGGGCGATGCACCACGTCCTCGTCGGTGACCGGCGCGGCCGGCCCTGCCCGCAGACGCCGGTGTGCGGGCTGCGCCCCGCCGTGCGCGACCTGCTCCGCGAGCTGCGCCTGCCCGGCCCGGACGACCCGCCCCGGCAGGTGCGCCTCGACCCGCTGCGCTCCGCGCTGGACCGCCGCCGCGAGACGACCCTGCGCCGGCTGGTCGCCTGCGGCGTCCCGTACGCCGAGCCGGTGGTGGCCGACGCGCCCGGCCCGGACCCGCTCACCACCCGGTGGCGCGCGCACTGGACCCCCGGCACCGAGGCGGCGCTGGCCGCCGCCACCCCGCACGGGGTGACCCTCGCCCAGGCGGCGGCGGGGCTGCTGGCCCGCACGCGCGGGCGGGAGACACGCGCCGGCGGCCCCACCGCCGCCGAGACCATCGACGGGCTGACCCGGGCCGCCGAGTGCGGCCTGCCCGAACTGGTCGAGGCCCGCCTCGACGACCTGCGGACGACCGTCACCGCCACCGCCACCCTCGCCGAGTTGAGCACCGCCGTCGCGCTGGTCGGCCGGCTGCGCCGCGGCCACGTACCGGCCCTGCCCGACCCGCCGCCCGGCCTCGACGAGCTGCTGTCCACGCTGCACACCGCCGCCGTCGCCGCGGTGGCCGGGCTGGCCGGCTCCACCGATCCCGGCGACGCCCGGGCGCTGCTGGCGCTGGCCCGGCACGCCGACGAGGCCGGCCACCCGCTGCGGCTGGACCACGCCCTGACCGCGCTCACCCGCGACGGCTCCCCGCTGATGCGGGGCGCCGCGCACGCGGTCCGGGTGGTGCTCGGCGTGGCCGAGCCGGCCGCCTTCGGCACGGCGCTGGCCTCCTGGACCGAGCTGCCCGACGCCGAGTGCACCGGCCGCCTGCGCGGCGCCCTCAGCCTCGCCGGCGCGCTGCTCGCCGCCGGTGGCGACCCGCTCACCCCGCTGCTGGACACGGTGGACGGCTGGGACGACGAACGGTTCACGCGGCGGCTGCCCGCGCTGCGCGGCGGCTTCGACGTGCTCAGCCCCGCCGACCGGGACCGGCTGCTGGACACCGTGCGGCAGCGCATCGGCGACGTCGACCCCACCCTCGCGGTCGACGGGGCCACCCTCGCCGGCTGGCTCGCCGTCGACCAGGCCGGCCGGGACGCGCTGACCACGCTCGGCCTGGCCCCGCCCGCGGACCTCCCGCCCGCGGTCGCCGCCCCGTCGCCCGCACCGGCCCGGTCAGTCCTGCCTGCGCAGGCCCCGCCGGCCCCGTCCGTGCCGGCCCCGTCCGTGCCGGCCCCGTCCGTGCCGGCCGCGGCGGCCCGGCCGGCTCCGACGGTTGACCTGCCGGGAAGCGGCCGCACCCGGACCTCGCGGGACGCGTCGCGGATCCCCGCGTCGCAGCGCTGGCGGCTGCTGCTCGGTCGCCGCGCCGAGGATCTCCCGCCGCACGCCCGCCGGCTGGCCACGGCGCTCGACGAGCTGTACGGCGCCGGGCGTGGCGAGGGGGCGCACACCGCCGGCTCCGGCGGCGGGCGGGCGCGGGCCTATCCGCAGGTACGCGACTGGGCCGAGGAACTGACCGCGCTCTTCGGCCCGGCGGTACGCGACGAGGTGCTGGCCCGGGCCGCCGAGGCCGGCCGCCCCGACGCGCTGCTCACCGTGCCGCCGGAGCAGGTGCGTCCGTCGGTCGAGCTGCTGCACACCGTCCTGGCCCTGGCCGGCGGGCTGCCCGAGGCGCGCCTGCACCGGCTGCGTCCTCTCGTGGAGCGCTTGGTGTCCGAGCTGACCGCCGAGCTGGCCCGGCGGATCCGGCCGGCGCTGACCGGCATCGGCACGCCCCGGCGGACCCGCCGCCCCGCCGGCCGGCTCGACCTGGGCGGCACGGTACGGGCCAACCTGCCCACCGCGCACCGCGACCCCGACGGCGTGCTGCGCCTCACCCCCGAGCGGGTCGTGTTCCGCAGCCGCGGCCGGCGCAGCGTCGACTGGCGGATCGTCCTGCTCGTCGACGTCTCCGGCTCGATGGAGCCGTCGGCCATCTGGGCCGCGCTGACCGCCTCCGTGCTCGCCGGGGTGACCAGCCTGCGCACCCACTTCGTCACCTTCTCCACCGAGGTGGTCGACCTCACCGACCGGGTGACCGACCCGCTGGGCCTGCTGCTGGAGGTACGCGTCGGCGGCGGCACCCACATCGCGGGCGCGCTGCGCTACGCCCGCCAGCTCGTCACGGTCCCGGCCCGGACCATGGTGGTGCTGGTCAGCGACTTCGAGGAGGGGCACAGCGTGGCCGGGCTGCTGGCCGCCGTCCGCGCCCTCGCCGACGACGGGGTGACCCTGCTCGGCTGCGCCAGCCTCGACGACACCGGCCGGCCCCGCTACAGCACCGCCGTCGCCGGGCAACTGGTGGCGGCCGGGATGCCGGTCGCCGCGCTCAGCCCCACCGAGCTGGCCCGCTGGATCGGGGACCAGGTCCGATGAGCCTGCCCGCCGTCGCGCCCGACGTCGTCGCCGACGCGGTCGCCGCTCTGCCCGCCCGGCTGCGCGCCAAACTGGACCAGGCCATCGAGAAGGCGCCGGGCTGGACGGTCACCGCCACCCCCGACGGCGCGGTGGTCACCGTGGACGAGCAGGTGAGCGTCACCCTGACCGCGCCGGTCGACGCGGCCGGCCGGGCGGTCTGCAGCTGCCTGCTGGCGCCGCGCTGCCTGCACCGGACCGCCGTGCTGGCCGCCGCCCCGGTGCTCGACCCGTCCGTCCCGCCGTCGGCGGTCGGCCCTGTGCCGCCAGCGACCGTCGCCGCCGTGCCGCCGTCGGCTCTCGCCGCCGTGCCGCCGTCCGCTGGCGCCCCCGTGCCGCTGTCCGCTGGCACCGTCGACCCGCCGTCCGCTGGCGCCGCCGGGCCGGCCGCCGTGGCGACACCGGCCGAGCGGGACGCCGACGGATCGGACCCGGCGCCGGCCGAGCGGCCGGTCGGCGCGGCGGAGCTGGCGGCGGTGGAGCTGATGGCCGACGCCGTCGCCGGGTTGCTGGCGCACGGCCTGCCCGGTGCCGGCGCGGTCCTCCAGGCGGATCTGCTGCGCGCCGTGCACCAGGCCCGCGCCGCCGGGCTGCCTCGGCTGGCGGCGGCCGGGACGCGGATCGTGGCGCAGGCGCGCGCGGCCCGCCGGTCCGCGCCGGACTTCCGCCTCGCCGAACTCACCGACGACGTGCGGGAGGCGCTGCTGGTCTGCCACCTGCTGCGCGCCGGGCCGACCGATCCGGCCGCCGTGCGCGGGGTCGCCCGCCGCGGCTACCAGCCGATCGGCGAGCTGCGCCTGTACGGACTCTGCGTGGAGCCGTTGAGCACCCGCACCGGGCACGTCGGCGCGGTGACCTACCTGGTCGACGCGCACGGCACGGTGTGGAGCGTGGCGCAGACCCGCCCCGGCGACCGGGACCGCGCCGGCCACCCGGCCAACGCCCCCGTCGACCTCGGTGAGGCGCGGCTGAGCCTGCGGGAGCTGAGCCGCTCCGGGATCCTTGCCGCCGAGGCGTACGCCTCCGCCGACCGGCGGCTCGGCCACGGGCGGGCGGTGCGCGCGGTGCGGGCCGAGGGGCGGGGCTGGTGGGCGGAGCCGGCGGCCGGGCTGTGGCGGGAGCCGCCCGCCGAGCAGGCCGCCCGATGGCTCGCCGCCGGCGGGGCACCGGTCCACGAGCGGCCGGCCGGACACGACCTGGCGTTCCTGGACGGGGTGCTGGGCGCGGACCGGCGCGGGCTGCTGCTGCACGGCCCGTCCGGCTCCGGCCCGGTGCTGGTCCTCGCCCCGCAGGATGATCCGATGCTGCCGTACGTGGCGAACGCCCGCGCCCTGGCGGCGCACGCCGCCGGCCATCCGGTGCGCCTGATCGGCCGCTTCGCCGGCCCTCGGCGGGTGCACGGCCTGGCGCTGGCCGCCGACTGGTTGCCGCAGCGGTACGGCGGGCACGTCGACCTCGGCGTGGACCGGCTGCAACGGGCCGACCTGCCCGGCGCCGGACCGGTTGCCCCGGCGCCGCCGGAGCCGGCCCGACCGCCGCTGCACCTGCTCACCCACCAGCTGCGCCGGGTCGTCGCGGCCGGCCGGGTCGCCCTGCTCCCGGACCAGGACCGGGACCTGCGGGCGCTGCGCGACGCCCAACTGCCCACGGCCGCCGCGGCGCTGGCCGCGCTGCGCCGGGCCGGACAGGGCCGCGAGCGGGACGTGTTCGGCCGGCTGGTCGGGGCCGACCCGGCGGCCCTCGCCACCGCCTGGCTGACCGCCGCCTGCTACGCGGCCTCCGCCTCGGCGGCGGCCACCGCCGCGGCCTGGCGCTGACCGTCCCGCCGACCGGGCGGCCGGCCGGCGGTCGGCTCGGCGTCACCGGGCCTCTGGCCGCGGTCGGCTCGGCATCGTCCGGCCCCTGGCCGCGGTCGCTTCGGCGTCACCCGGGCACTGGCCGGCGGTCGCTGCGGCGTCGCCCGGGCGCCGGCCGGCAGTCGTTTCGGCACTGCCCGGGCGCTGGCCGGCGGGGCCACCATGACGCGCGGCCGGGCAGGGCCCTGCCGGTGCGGTCAGGCCGGTTCCGCCCGCCAGCGGGGCGGGTCGCTGCCCCAGCGGGTCGGCGGGGTCGCCCAGGTCCGGGGCCCGCCCGGCAGCGACACCGGCGGCAGCGCGTACCGGAGGTGGCCGGCCGGGGCGTCCCGCTCGGCGCACCAGGCGTCCGGTTCGGGTGCGGTGCCGGCGGTCGCCGGGCCGGCCGGCAGCTCGTGGCGCAGCCAGCGGGCGATACGGGCCAGCGACAGTTCGACGGTCCACGCGCCGCCCGTACGGGCCCGCGCGGCCAGCGCGCGCAGCACGGCCGCCGCCAGCAGGTAACCGGCGCCGTGGTCGAGGGCCTGGGCGGGCAGCGTCCCCGGGCTGCCGTCCGGCCGCCGCTCGACCTCGGCGATCCCGGTGGCCGCCTGGACCAGGCTGTCGAAGCCGCGCCGGTCCGCCCACGGCCCGGCCCGGCCCCACGCCGACAGGTACGCCAGCACCAGGTCGGGTCGGTGGCGGCGCAGCGCCTGCGGGGCGAGCCCCCAGCGGTCCAGCGCCCCCGGCCGGTAGCCGGCGACCACCACGTCGGCCTCGGCGAGCAGCGCGTCGAACCGGTCCCGGTCGGCGGGCCGGGACAGGTCCAGCAGGGTGGAGCGCTTGCCAGCGCCGGTGTCCAGGTGCTGCCCGTCGATCTCCGGCAGGCCGGGCGGGTCGACCCGGAGCACGTCCGCGCCGAGCAGCGCCAGGAACCGGGTGGCCACCGGACCGGCGATCACCCGGGTCAGGTCCAGCACCCGGATGCCGGTCGCGGGCCGGCCCGGCGGGGGAGGCGGCCCTGGGCGGGGCGCGGTCGCGGCGTCGCGGTTCAGCCGTACCAGCGGCTCGGCCGCGACCGCCGCCGCCTGCGGGTGCTCGTCCCACTGCCGGGGCGTACGGGCCGCCACGGCGAGGCCGCCCGCGGCGTACACCCGCTCTTCGACCTCGGCGGCCGGTTGGGCGCCGATCCGGTCCGCCACGGCGGCGGCCAGGGCGTCGTCGTCAGCGGCGGTGGGGTCCACGCCGAGGACGGTCAGCAGGCGCTGCCGGTGGTGCGGGTAGTTGGCGTGGGTACGGACCCAGCCGTCGGCGGCCGGCCAGAACCGGGACAGTGGGGCGAAACCGGTGAACGCCCGCCCGTCCAGCCGCAGGTGATGCTCGCTGGTGAAGGCCACCGCCACGGCCCGGCTGTCCACGGTGAGCGGGCCGGACGGGGACGCACCCCGGGCCCGGGCCAGCTCGAGGCCGGCGAGCCCGGCGGCCGCCACGCAGGCCACCGCCAGGTCGGTGACGGGCAGCCGGGACGGCAGCACCCCCGCCGGGCCGCGCAGGTCCAGCTGCGCGGCGTCGCCCGGGTCCCCGCCCAGCGCCCGCCACGCCGCGCCGACCGCGTCGGTCGTCGACTGCTCCATCAGCAGATCGTCGCACCGGCGGCGGCCGCACGGGGCCGGGACCCGACCCGCCGGCGGATCGCCGCCCGCCGGGTCAGCCCGGCTTGCGGGTCCGGGTCGGGGTGGGCGTCGGCGCCGGCGTGGCCGGCGGGGAGAGGGTGGCCGGCGGCGGGGTGGGCCGGTCGGTGGGGCTGGGGCTCGGACTGGACGGTTCGGCGCTGGGTGTCGGCCGGGCGCTCGGCGTCGGCGAGGAGGTGGCCGGGGCCGACGGCGGCGGGGCGGTCTCCGTGGCCGCGTCGCCGGGGAAGGCCGGATCCGCGAACCGGTACTTGTCCGGGTCGAGCTTCATGGCGGCGGTGGCGCGCTCCATGAACTGCCGCCAGATCGGTCCGGGGCCGGTGGACCCGTACACCTCGTAGCTGCCGGCGGTGGTCTTCAGCGGCTTGCCGTCGGTGGTGCCGAGCCAGACCGCGGCGGCCAGCGCGCCGGTCCAGCCCACCATCCAGGTGTGCACGTTCTGGGTGGTGCTCTGTCCGGCCTGCCAGGTGCCGGTCTTGCCGGCGGTGTCCCAGCCGTTGTCGAGCTTGGCCGCCCGGACCCGGCGCAGCGTCCAGTCGAGCTGGTTGATCGCCTCCTGGTCGAGCTCCAGGTCGGTCGTCTTCAGCTGCTCGCCCCAGACCTTCTCGTCACCCTTGGTCACCGAGCGGACGAAGTGCGCCTCGGCCCGCTTGCCGCCGGCGGCGAAGGTGGCCATCCCGTTGGCGTGGTCCTGCACGCTGATGCCGTACTGGCCGATGCCCACCTCGGTGGAGAAGTGCTTCGCCGCCTCCTCGGCCGACTGCTCGCGCAGGTCCACCCGCTGCGGCCGTGGGTTGCCCTTCACCGTCTCCCACATCGAGTTGACCCCGGCCCGCTTGGCCATGTCGATGACCTTGGGTACGCCCAGCTTCTCGGTCAGCTCGAAGTAGGTGACGTTCAGCGAGGCGACGGTGGCCTCCCAGAGGGCGCAGTTCGGCTGGCACGCGGCGTGCTCGGCGTTGCGGATCGGCCCGGCGGCGCCGCCCTTGGTCCGCCCGGACTCGGGGAACTCCTTGGTGTCCGGCGAGTCGAACCGCTGCTTGACCGAGATGCCGTTCTCCACGGCGGCGGCCAGGTCGTACACCTTGAACGACGACCCCGGCGGGTGCTGGCCGAAGCCGCGGGCCTGACCCTTCTCGTCGTAGTACCAGCCGGCGTAGTCGGCGCCGGAGCCGCTGTTGCCGCCGTAGTAGCCGAGCACCCGGCCGGTGCCGGGCTCCACCGCGACCAGCGCCGCCTGCCAGTTCTTCGGCTGGCCGCGGACCGCCTCGGGAGCGGTGTCGCGGCGGATGTCGGCGGCCGCCTCGGCGGCGTCCTGGACCCGCTTGTCGATGGTGGTGACGATCCGGTAACCGCCGTCCCGGATCACCTCGTCGGTCTTGCCCTCGAACGGCTCGGTGCCGCGCAGTTCGGCGAGCACGTGATTGACCACCAGGCCGGTGGGCCGGTCCAGCCCGGACTGGCCGGCGTTCTTGTCGATCGGCTTCACCGAGTCCGGGTACGCCAGGTTCGCCGCCTGCTCGGGTGTCAGGTAACCCAGCTTCACCATGCCGTCGCGGATGTAGTTCCACCGGTCGATCGAGTTCTGCTTGGCCAGGGCGTTGCGCGCCGGGTCGTAGCCGGGCGAGCCCTCCGGGTCGTTCGGGTCCGCCTCGGGCTGCTTCACCATGGCGCAGAGCACCATCGCCTCGGCCTGGGTGAGCTGCTGCTGCGGTGGGGCGTCCCGGCGTACCGTCTTGCCGAAGTAGGTCTGCGCGGCCGCCTCGATGCCGTACGCGCCCCGGCCGAACGGGACGGTGTTCAGGTAGAAGCCGAGGATGTCCTGCTTGCTGTACTTGTCGTCGAGCTTCCACGCGATCACCGCCTCGCGCAGCTTCCGGGAGTAGGTGACCCCCCGCAGGTCGGCGGCGACCCGGGCGTACTGCTGGGTGATGGTGGAGGCGCCCTGGCGTTGGCCGCCGGTGAGGTTCGACCAGGCGGCCCGGAGCACGCCGCTGAAGTCGACGCCCTTGTTGGTCCAGAAGCTGCGGTCCTCGGCGGCCACGATGGCCTGCTTCGCCGAGTCGTTCATCTGCCCGTACGGGACGATGGTGCGGTTCTCCGCGCCGAGCTTGGCCATCGGCGTCTTCCCGTCCGCGTAGTAGACGGTGGTCGACTCCGGCAGTTTCAGGTCGGTGGGGGTGGGCACGCTGTCGAAGTAGTAGCCGCCGGCCAACAGACCGGAGCCGGCCAGCAGGGCGACCACGGCCAGCACGACCAGCAGCCGGCGGCGGCGCCGCGGCCGCCCCGGGGTCCGGGCGGCGGCGCCGTTGGCGTTGTCGTTGTCACCGGTTGGCTGCACCCGCACCCGATACCCTCCGACTACTCGGCCGAATCGTGCCCTTGCTCGGCGCCAGGCTAGCGGAGCAGCCCGGACGCCGTGGCCGCCCACGGTCGCCGGCGGTGGCGTCCGGCGGGCCGTCGGGCGTGGCTCCCGCCATCGTGGGCCCCGGGCCGGGCACCGGTGCGCCGATGGCGAAACACCGGGGAAACATTGACACCTACGGGTGGACGGGGCACCCTCGGACGAGCTTCGGGAACGCTCCCACGTTGCCGTTCCCCCGTCCGAGCAGGAGCGATGATGGCCCTGACACCTCGACGCCGGCGGGCCGTGACCGGCCTCGCCGCCGTCGCCGCGACCCTCGCCGCAGCCGTGCCCCTGCCGGCCGCGCCCGCCGCCGCGGCCATCCGCGACGGCGTCACCTTCTACACCCCGCGCCCCGACCACGGGGCGGTCACGCAGATCGCCCGGCTGACCGCCACCGGCCACTTCCGGCAGGCGGCCCAGCTGATCGAGATGGTCCGGACGCCCCAGGCGGTCTGGGTGACCGGCGGCTCCGGCCACGCGCTGACCCAGTCCGTCAAGGCCGAGGTGTCCCGGGCCGCCGGCAAGAAGACGCTGCCGGTCCTGGTCGCCTACAACATCCCGTTCCGCGACTGCTCCCAGTACTCGGCCGGGGGCGCCGCCTCGGTGGCCGACTACCAGGCGTGGATTGACGCCTTCGCCGCCGGCATCGGCAACCGCGAGGCGGCCGTCCTGCTGGAGCCCGACGGGCTCGGCATCATCCCGTGGTACACCACCATCAACGGCAGCCAGGAGTGGTGCCAACCGGCCGAGGCCGACCCGGCCACCGCCGCCGCCGACCGGTTCGCGATGCTCAACTACGCGGTGGACGCCCTGGCGGCGCTGCCCCGCACCAGCGTCTACCTCGACGGCACGCACAGCGCCTGGCTGGGCGTCGGCGACATCGCCGACCGGCTGGTCAAGGCCGGCGTCGACCGGGCCGACGGCTTCTTCCTCAACGTCTCCAACTACGAGACCACCGAGCGGCAGCTGAAGTTCGGCAGCTGGATCGCCAAGTGCGTGTACTACGGCACCGCCGGCCCGGAGTGGGCGCGCGGACACTTCGACTGGTGCGCCAGCCAGTACTATCCGGCCGACCCGGCCGACTTCAGCACCTGGGTCCGCACCGACGCCTGGTACGCGGAGAACGTGGGCGACGTCCCGGCCGACCGGCTCGCCCACTTCGTGGTCGACACCAGCCGCAACGGGCAGGGGCCCTGGACGGCCCCGGCCGGTGTGACCTGGCCGGACCCGCAGACCTGGTGCAACCCGCCGGACCGGGGGCTGGGCCTGCGCCCGACCACCGCGACCGGCGAGCCGCTGGCCGACGCGTTCCTCTGGGTGAAGACCCCCGGCCAGTCCGACGGGCAGTGCGACCGGGGCACCGGCACCGGGCACGACCCGGCGCGCGGCGGCATCGCCGACCCGGCGGCCGGGGCCTGGTTTCCCGAGCAGGCGCTGGAGTTGGTGACGTACGCGAACCCGCCGCTGCGGTGACCGGCGCGCCGGGCCGGCCGCGGGTGCGGCCGG
>NZ_JBFAJK010000033.1:0-72731 GCF_040655175.1 Micromonospora sp. NPDC050495
TACCAGTACTGGAGCGTCCGGCAGTCGCACCGCAACAGCGGCACCATCACCACCGCCAACCACTTCAACGCCTGGGCCAGCCACGGCCTGAACCTCGGCACCCACGACTACCAGATCATGGCCACCGAGGGCTACCAGAGCAGCGGCAGCTCCAACATCACGGTGAGCGAGGGATCCGGCCCCACCAACCCGACCACCCCGCCGCCGAACACCAGCAGCCCGCCCCCGAACCAGGGCGGCGCCAAGCAAATCTACGGCGCCCAGTCCGGCAGGTGTATCGACGTGCCCAACGCATCGCGGAACAACGGCACCCGGGTCCAGCTCTACGACTGCCACGGGCAGACCAACCAGCAGTGGACCCTCACGTCGAGTAAGCAGCTGACGGTCTACGGCAACATGTGCCTCGACGCCGCCGGCTCCGGCAACGGCTCGGCCGTGCAGATCTACAGCTGCAACGGGCAGACCAACCAGCAGTGGAACGTGAACTCCAACGGCACCATCACGGGTGTCCAGTCCGGACGATGCCTGGACGTCTGGGGCACCGGCAATGGTCAGCAGGTCCAGATCTACGACTGCAACGGACAGGCCAACCAGAGGTTCACCCTCAACTAGTCCGCCCGTTCATCGGGGGCGGCGGCGATTGCCGCCGCCCCTTTTCGATCGCCGGTTCGATCCCGGCCGGGGGCTCCAATTCCCTCCCCGGGTTTCGCGGCGGTCGCTGCCGAGAGGCGCCGGATGACAGCAACGCTGGCCGGATCCGGGTGGACACCTGCCGTGTCCGTCCTCGTCCTTCGCCGCCGGGTTGAGCGGCACCCGCGCGCACGGAGTGCGGTCTAGAGTCGGCCCGTGGCTCAATCGACGATCAGCGAACGCGACCGGCTGCGGTATTTCCTCGACGAGCAGCGTGCCGCCGTACTGGCGATCATCGAGGGCCTGGACGAGTCCCAACTGCGCAGGCCGGTTTTTCCGTCCGGCTGGACGCCCATCGGGCTGGTCCTGCACCTGGCCGGCGCGGAAGCGCAGTGGTTCCAACGGGTCGCCCTCGGCACGGAACCGGAGGTGACCTGGGACGACGGAATCGACGACCCGCCGTACGACCCGGCGGCGCCGTTCACGACCGAACACTCCAGTGCCGTGGTGATCGACCACTACCGGCGGCAGTGCGCGATCTCGAACGAGGTCCTGCGGACGGTCGAGCTGGACGCGGCGCTGGTCGGCGAGCACGGGCTCGACTGGCCGGACGAGCCGATCACCGACCTGCGCTGGGTGTGCCTGCACATGATCGAGGAAACCGCCCGGCACGCCGGCCACCTTGATGCCGCGCGGGAACTTCTCGACGGCGCCACCGGCCGCGGCCCCCGCTAGCTCGGAAAGCGCGCGGACGCTCGCGCACGGTAGGGCCCGGCGCCCGTTCCAGGCGGGCGTCACGGCTGCCAGGGCAGTTGAACGGGCCGCTGCGGCCGGCGGCCGGCCAGCAGGTCGGTCAACAGCGCGACCAGCCCGTACGGGTAGACGGTGTCGGCGGTCGAGGCCAGTTCGTCGACCGCCCACCACCGGTGACCGGCGTGGGCCGAGAGTTCGACCGCCTCCATCAGGCTGGTGTCGACGTGGTGAGTGTCGAGCCGGTGGTAGAAGAAGTCGTCCCGGAACAGACCGGTGGCCCAGCCACGGTCGACCTGTCCTGCGGAGTAGGCGACGGGTTGACCGAGTTCGTGCGGGTCGACCCGCAGCCCGATCTCCTCCCACAGTTCTCGGGCGCCGGCCTGCGGCAGTGATTCGCCGTCGTCGACGCCACCGCCCGGGGTGACCCAGCCATGACCGAGCGCCGGGTTCGCCGGGTCTCGGAAGAACCGCAGCAGCAGGATCCTGCTCCTGTGGTCGATCAGCAGGACCCGGGCGGCCCGGCGTCGGTATCGTGGTTGGTCGGGCATGCGATCAGGCTAGGTGGACCGTGCGGCTCAGGGTCGCGGTGAGCGCCAGGAGGGCGAGCCAGCCGGCCAGCAGGAAGGTCAGGGTGGGCGCGCCGAGCAGGGCGATCAGGACCCCGCTGGCCATCGTGCCGAGGGCGGCGGCGCCGCTGGTGAGGGTGTCGACCGCGCTGGTCACCCGGCCCCGGAGCGCGTCGGGCGTGACGCTGAGCCGGTAGGCGTCCAGGGCGACGTTGTAGATCGGCGACACCACCGACTCGGCGAACGCCACCACCAGCAGCAGCCACCAGGTCGGCGCCAGCGCGTACCCGGGGAAGGCCAGGGCCTCGACCCAGAGCATGGCGATGGAGAGTTTGCCGAGGGCATACCGGCGGGTGAGCGCGGGGGCGAGCAGGCTGCCGAGGAGGGCGCCGACCGCCGCACCGGTGAAGACCATTCCGGTCTGGGCAGGGCTCGCGTGCAGTTGCTGGGCCAGCATGATGATCAGGAGGTAGCCGGCGCCGAACCGCAGGCTGTCGCCGGCGTCGAGCAGGGCCAGCGTCCGGATCACCGGCTTGCCCCAGAGCCAGGACAGGCCGTGACCGATGTCGGCGACGAGCGCCCGGGGCGAGGTGCGGGTCGTCGCCCGGTCCTGCTGGAAGTCGGCCCGGATGCCGCGCAGGGTGGCGGCCGAGACGAGGAACGAGACGGCGTTGACGCCGAACGGGACCATCCGTCCCGCCGTGAAGGCGAGGCCCGCCACCGAGGCGCCGACGATCCGCAGCGTGTTGGACATCGCCCCGACCGCACCGAGCGCGTCGGGAAGGTCGCCCCGGCTGACGACGTTCGGCAGGGCCGAGCTGTTCGCCGCGGAGAACAGGGTGGCGAGCACGCCGTTCAGCACCGCGACGGCTAACAGGTGCGGCATGCCCAGCACCCCGCACCAGGCGGCGAGCGGAATGGTGGCGGTCAGCGCGCCGCGTCCGATCTCGCACCAGATCATCGTGGTCTTGCGGTCCCAGCGGTCGGCCAGCGCGCCGGCCAGCAGCCCGAAGACGAGGTAGACGATCGTCTGGAGACCGAGCACGACGCCGGCCTGGGTGGGCGAGCCGGTCAGCGCCACGACGAGCAGCGGCAGGGCCAGGAACTGGAGCTGGTCACCGAGTTGGGAGACCAGTCGTCCGCCGAGCAGCAGGGGGAAGTCGCGCTGCCGCCACAGGTTCCCAGGCGGCGTCGGGGTGCGGGTGGCCATGATGCGGTCCTGTCGCTGAGGCGCCGAATTCGGCGCGCCGTCACGGGCTCGACGGACACGCGGGCGGCAGGCGACGCGACGGCATCACCGCGGACGGCGGCAAGCGGCGTCAGGGTGCCGGCAGGGCAGACTCCACCCGGGTGTCGGGGGAGGGAGCTAGACCTTGCGCGGCGAGAACATGCCGGGCAGCGTACGGCGCGTGGCGGGCCGGCGGCGACGGAATTCCCGGCCGCCGGCCCTGGCGCGCAGGTCAGTTGCTGAGCAGGCCGTATCCGAAGTGGAGCAGGCGGGTCCCGCCGCCGGAGAGGTCGGCCGGACGTTGCTGCCGGAGCGGCACGAGGCGGGACGCGGCCGGCCCGGTCGAGCCGCGCCGGGGCGTCCGGGTCTGGATGCCCAAGGTGGTGAGGAGCCCGTACGGCGCGTCGGCCGGCTGCTGCCACCGGTCCTCGTACTTGGCCACGGCGAACATCTCCAGCGGGCCGGTGCCGTCGAGGTCGAGGATCGCCACCGCCGACCCCAGGTAGTCGTTGGGTTCCGGCTGGTCGCGCAGCATCGCGGCCGACTGCCCGAACTCGGCCGGCGGGCGCGGCCAGTCGCCGGTCTGGACGGCCTGGGTGTAGGCGAGGGCGCCGGCCCCGGTGGGCCCCTGCGGGGTGCCCGGGAGCAGCGTCACCGAGCCGGCGTCGGCCGCCGCGCCCACGGTCATCGTCATTGCGCCGACCAGCAGGTCCGGGAGACCGTCACCGGTCACGTCGCCGGTCGCCAGCGCCGCGCCGAAGTGGCCGCCGGTGGCGTCCGGGTCCGGTCGGCCGGGGACGCCGGGGGTGTCCTGGTCGATCACCCGGCGCCCGGCCCAGGACAGGCCGGCGGCGGCGCCGCGCAGGTAGATCACCCGGCCGCCGGCGCTGCGCGGCAGCCCCAGGACGAGGTCCGCCCGGCCGTCCTGGTCGAGGTCGGACAGCAGAATGACGTCCACCGGGAGGCTGTCCCCGGCGGTGTCGAGCTGGCCTTCGACCTTGCTGACCCGGCGGGCGTCCGGTCCGGTGGCGGAGCCGGGGAAGAGCGTCAGCATGCCGTGCCAGTCGGTCTCGGACGTGCCCCGCCGGGAGCCGTTGACGACGAGGTCGGCGTAGCCGTCGCCGGTGAGGTCGCCGATCGCCAGGTGCGTGCCGAAGTTCTCCTCGGCCAGCCCGGACCAACGGGGGACGACCTGCTGGAGCCGTACCGACCCGGTGAGGGTGACGCCGTTCGGGCTGCCCGACAGCACGGTCACCGAACCCCGGAAGGGTCCGTCGCGCTGCTCGGTCGCCCCGCCGTCGCCGACCGCGAGTTCGTCGTCGCCGTCCTGGTCGAGGTCGCCGGCGGCGAACGCGCCCGCGTTCATTCCGGGCAGCAGGGTGACCCGGTCGCGGTCGAGCCCGTCGGGACCGCCGGGGTAGACGAGGATCGCGTGCTCGACGGCACCCTGGGTGGGCGTCCGGAAGGCGGCGACCGTGAGGTCCTGGAAGCCGTCGCCGTTGAAGTCCCCGGCGGTGTACCGGGGCGCGAGCAGGTATCCGGGCGCGCTGGCGGGGGCGGTCACCGTGTCCCGGCGGGCGACGCGGGAGTACCGGACGTGCAGGGCGGTCCCGCCCGGGCTCGCGGCAGCGCCGACGACCAACTCGTCCCTGCCGTCCCCGTCGAGGTCGAACCGGGCCCCGGCCCGGCCGGCGGCGAGCGTCGCCGCGCTCCGCGGTGCGGCTGCCGGGGTCCGGCCGCCGGTGCTCGTCCGGGGCGCCGACTTCGGCCGCCCGGCAACCTGGCTGCCGCCGTCCGGCTCGCTGGGGGCGCCGGCTCCGGCGGCCGCCCCGACCGGCCGGGGCGGAGCATCCGGCCTGCTGGCGGCGCTCGGAGTGCAGGCGACGACGGTCAGCAGCGACAGGACTCCGACGGCGGCGCCACGTGTTCCCCGTACGATATTCACGCTTTTCCTGTCGGTGGTGGGTCGCGGAGGACGAGGCTAGCCGATCTTTCCGGTGGTGTCACCGGCGCCGTCCACGATGGTCGGACCCGGGGTCGGCGAGCCGGCGGCCCGTCGCGCGCGGACGCCACCGATTGACCGCGGCCGGGCCGGTGACGTCAGCCGGTGGCCCGGGTGAGCAGGTCGACCACGGCGTGGGTGGCGGCCGGCGGGGTGGCCTGCGGGGGGCAGTCCACGTAGCTCGTGGTGGTCTGGCCCACCAGAAGCCGGTAGCTGAACGCGTCCGCGCACATCGTCGGCGGGACGGTGGCGGTGGCCTCGGCCGCCAGCCGGGGGTCGGCGGCGAGCTGCCGCAGCCGGTCCAGGTCGGCGGCGGTGAGCTGACCGCTCCGCGACACGCCGCTCCGATCGACCTTGGTCCACCGGCCGTCGGGGCGGACCGTTACGGTGTCGCTCAACCCGGCGATCCCGCCCGACTTCGTCAGCACCACCTCGACGGCCGGCAGGGCGGCCGGGCCGGGGCCGGCGGGTTCGTCGCCGGTCCGCGCGCACCCGGCCAGGGGGGTGAGGAGTGCGGCGAGCAGGAGCGCCGCGACGGGGGCTGATCTCATGCCGATCGGACGCACGGTGAAGCGAGCCGGTTCCCAGCACCGGGCTCCCCTCATCCGAACGGCCAATATCAGCGGCAGGAAAGCGCTCGCACCCTTCCCTACTCTTCGATGTGTCTCTATATCTACATGAGTGACTACCCCCGTCACAACTTCACCCCCTGTCAGGAGGGCACGTGAAAAGATCCCTCGCCGCCGTCAGCGCAGCTCTGCTCACCAGTGGCGTGCTGACCTGCGTCACCACCACGGCGTACGCGGCAACCCCCAGCGCCCCCAGTCCTCAGTCGTCCGCCGCCGCCCGGGCGGACAGCCTGCTGCGGGCCAACCCCGGCGCCGTCCAGGGCGCCAGCGGAGAGGCGTACCAGGCCGTCCGCACCCGGGTGGACAGCTCCGGGGCTGCCCACACCCGGTACACCCGGACCTATCACGGCCTGCGCGTCTATGGCGGTGACTTCGTCATCCACACCGCCCCGAACGGCGCCATGGCCGGGACGTCCTCCGGCCTGGCCGCCCCGCTCACCCTGAGCACCACCGCCAAGGTGAAGGCCGCCGTGGCCCAGGCGAGCGCCCGCCGGGCGTTCTCCGGCACCCTCACCGCGGTCGGCACCCCGCAGCTCTTCGTCGACGCCAGCTCCGGCACGGGCCGCCTGGCCTGGGAGACCGTCGCCACCGGCTGGCAGGCCGACCAGCAGACGCCCTCGAAGCTGCACGTCATCACGGACGCCACCACCGGCAAGGTGATCGGCTCGTACGACGAGATCGAGACGGTGGTCGGCAGCGGCCAGGGCATCTACACCGGCACGGTCAGCATCGACACCACGCTCTCCGGCAGCACCTACCAGATGATCGACCCGTCGCACGGCAACGGCCGCACCTGCGACATGAACAACGGCACCTCGACCTGCACCACGTTCACCGATGCCGACAACGCCTGGGGCACCGGCGCCAACTCGAACCGGCAGTCCGCCGCGGTCGACGCCCACTTCGGCGCGGCGAAGACCTTCGACTACTTCAAGAACGTGCACGGCCGCAACGGCATCTTCGGCAACGGCACCGGCGTGCCGAGCCGGGTGCACTACGGCAACAACTACGTCAACGCCTTCTGGGACGGCGCCCAGATGACGTACGGCGACGGCTCCAGCAACTCCCGGCCGCTGGTCTCCCTCGACGTGGCCGGCCACGAGATGAGCCACGGCGTCACCGAGGCGCTCTCCGGCCTGGTCTACTCCGGTGAGGCCGGCGGCCTCAACGAGGCCACCAGCGACATCTTCGGCAACATGGTGGAGTTCTACGCCGCCGCGCCGAGCGACCCGGGTGACTACCAGGTCGGTGAGAAGATCAACATCAACGGCAACGGTACGCCGCTGCGCTACATGTACAACCCGTCGCTGGACGGCTCGTCCGACTCCTGCTGGTCCACCAGCACCAAGAACAAGGACGTGCACTACTCGTCCGGCGTGGCGAACCACTTCTTCTTCAACCTCGCCGAGGGCACCGGCTCCACCGCGTACGGCACCTCGCCGGTCTGCGGCTCGGCCCCCGCGGTGACCGGCATCGGCCGCGCCAAGGCGGAGAAGATCTGGTACCGGGCGCTCGACGTGTACTTCACCTCGAACACCGCGTACGTCAACAACACCACCCCGTCCAACACCGCCCGGGCGTACAGCCTGAAGGCCGCCACCGACCTGTACGGCAACTGCTCGACCGAGTACAAGGCCGTCCAGGCGGCGTGGACCGCGGTGAACGTGGCCGGCAACGACGCGCCCTGCGGGTCGACCGGTAACGACTTCTCCGTCTCGCTCTCGCCGACCGCCGGCTCGGTGACCGCGGGCGGCTCGGTCGCCACCACCGTCGCCACCGCCACCACCAGTGGCACCGCGCAGACCGTGACGTTCTCCGCGTCCGGTCTGCCGACCGGCGCCAGCGCGTCGTTCAGCCCGGCCTCGGTGACCTCGGGCGGCTCGTCCACCCTCACCATCAGCACCACGGCCAGCACGCCGTCCGGCACGTACGCGGTGACCGTCACCGGCACCGGCACCTCGGTGAACCACACCGCGACCTACAGCCTGACCGTGAACGGCACCGGCGGCGGCTGCACCGGCGCCGGCCAGAAGCTCGGCAACCCCGGCTTCGAGTCCGGCAACACGGTCTGGTCGTCCACCTCGGGCGTGATCGGTCAGTACGGCTCCCAGGGCCAGCCCACCCACGGTGGCACCTGGAACGCCTGGCTGGCCGGCTACGGCAGCACCCACACCGACACGCTCGCCCAGTCGGTGAGCCTGCCGAGCGGCTGCACCTCGTACAACTTCAGCTTCTGGCTGCACATCGACTCGGCCGAGAGCACCACCAGCGTGCAGTACGACAAGCTGACGGTGCAGGTGCTCAACTCGTCCGGCAGCGTGCTGGCGACCCTGGCGACCTACTCGAACCTGAACAAGGCCGCCGGCTACAGCCAGAAGTCCTTCTCCCTGGCCTCGTACGCCGGCCAGACCGTCACCCTGAAGTTCACCGGCTCGGAGGACGTCACCCTGCAGACCTCCTTCGTGATCGACGACACCGCGGTGAACGTCTCCTGACGTAACCCCGCCCGAACCGGGGCCCGGCGGCCACCCCACGCGGGTGGTCACCGGGCCCCGCCGCTACGGTCGCCGGAGGACCGGCGGCGCGAGGGGGAGAGATGTCGGACGCGGAGCTGACCGTGACGGTGACCGGGCCGGTGGCGACGGTGGTGATCCGGAACCCGGCCCGCCGCAACGCCCTGACGGCGGCCATGTGGCGGCAGCTCCCGGTGCTGCTCGACGGCCTGGAGGCGGACCCGGCGGTGCGCGTGCTGGTGCTCACCGGCGCCGACGGGACCTTCTGCGCCGGGGCCGACCTCGGTGACCTGAACGAGTTGCTGGAAGCCGGCGACGGCAGCATCGCGGTGGCCGCCGAGGAGCGGCTGGCCGCCTTCGCCAAGCCGACGGTGGCCGCCGTCCGGGGCGCCTGCGTCGGGGGCGGATGCCAGCTCGCCGTCGCCTGTGACCTGCGGCTGGCCGCCGACGACGCGCGGTTCGGCGTACCCCCGGCGCGGCTCGGCCTGGTCTACCCGGCGCCCACCACCCGCCGGCTGGCCCGGCTGGTCGGCCCGTCCGCCGCCAAGCACCTGCTCTTCACCGCCGAACTGGTCGACGCCGATCGGGCGCTGCGGATCGGGCTGGTCGACGAGGTGCTGCCGGGCGACGAACTGGACGCCCGGGTCGGCGCGCTGACCGCCGCGATCGCCGAGCGGTCGCGGCTCACCGTCGCGGCGGCCAAGGAGATCGTCGACGGGCGGGCCGACGACGACCGGATCGCCTGGTGGCACGGGCAGGTCCGGGACAGCGGCGAGGCCCGCGAGGGGGTGGCCGCGGCCAACGAGCGCCGCCCGCCGCGGTTCGGCTGGGCACCGCCCACCGCCGGCTGACCTGACCGCAGGCATGACCTCACCGCTGGCCTGACCTCACCGCCGGCATGGCCTCACCGCGGGAGTGATCCCACCGCGGGCGTCATCTTGCGCGCTGGGGCGACCTTCCGCTGGCGTGACCTTGCCGCTGGCGTGGCCTTGGCGCTGGCGCGATCCACCAGATGCGGCAAGGCGTGGCCTCGGTAAGCCCGGAGAGCCCGATATGCCGCAGGTCGTCGCCTTGCGGCCTCGGCGGGGCGGCGGGTGTGGGTCTCGCGCGGGCCGCAGACCCCGACATGCCGCAGGTCGTCGCCTCGCGTCCCCGTGGGGGCGGCGGGTGTGGGTTTCGCGCGGGCCGGAGACCCCGATATGCCGCAGGTCGTCGCCTCGCCTCCCCGCCGGGGCGGCGGGGTGGGCCGCGCGGGGTGGGCCGCGCGGGGTGGGGAGGGGCCGGCGGGCGCCGCGCCGGAGGCGTACCCCCGACGCGGCCCCCTGTGCCCGCCGGCCGGCTGGTCACCGCCCGGCCATCGAGGCCCAGCTCGGCGTCACCGGCTCCCGCCGCAGCGGCATGCCGGCCTCGGCCGGCGTCCGGTCGCCCTTGCGCTGGTTGCACGGGTAGCAGGCGGCCGTGGTGTTCCGCCAGGTGTTCCGGCCGCCGCGCGAGCGGGGCAGGATGTGGTCGACGGTGCTCGCCGGGGCGTCGCAGTAGGCGCAGCGCCGGCCGTCGCGGCGCAGCACCCCGGCCCGGGACCAGGCCGGGCCGGCGCTGAACCGCCAGCGGGTGACCACGTACCGGACGAGGCGGACCACCCGCGGGATCGGGAAGACCCCGATCACCTGGTCCGGCTCGGCCTCGTGGATCTCGGCGACCCGCCGGCAGAGCATCCGGATCGCGTGCTGGACGGTGACCCGGTGCAGCGGGCCGAGGTCGGCGTTGATGACGAGGACGGCGTCCACCGGGCTCTCCCTTCACGAACGGTGGTCGAGGGTGGGCAGCGAAAAGCCGCCCGGTCGATGGCGACGGGGCGGCTGCGACGGGAGACGCGGGTACGCGTCAGCCGGGCCACCCGGCACCCGGGTGTGTGCCTCGGTAACCGGCGCTGAGCAGCCAGAACGACACGAGGGTGACGTGCGGCTGCGACATCGACGGCTCCCGGAGCGGTGGTTGACCTTGCGCGCTCACGGTAGATCCGCGCTGGAGAGGCGGGCAACGTATTTCGATCCGCCGTCGGACGGCGGCCGCTGCCGTCGGGTCCGTCCCGACGTCCGCGCGGCGGCCAGCGGGCGGTCGATCCGGGCCGCCATCTGCACGGTCAGTTCGCTCTCCAGCAGCGGCCGGTTGATGCCGGCGGCCACCGACAGCGCCGGCGCGGAGACCGACCGCCAGACCGCGGTCAGCCCGGCCCCGAGGCCGACCAGCGCCACCGCGGCGCGGGTGGCGGGCGAGCCGGCCGCCGCCGCGGCGCTCACCCCGACCACCGCCAGCAGCACCACCAGCAGGGGCGCGAGCACCGGCCAGAAGACGCCCCGGGCGGCCTGTACCACCAGCTTCCGGTCCCGGATGATCAGATTCCGGGCGACCACCGCCCAGTTCTCCTCGTCGAGCAGGTCCTGCGGGTGCAGCCCACCGGTCAGCACGCCGCGCCACAGGTCGCCCTGGTTGCGCAACTCGCGAGCCAGCTCGGGCAGCCCGGCCTCACCCGGGTCGCCGACGGTGGCCCGGGTGACCGCCGCCGCCCAGGCGGCCAGCGAGCGCCGCACCACCGCCGCCGAGTACGGGGGCAGCACGGTGGCCAGCTCGTCCAGCCACCGGCTGATCTCCAGGTGCCGGCCGCCGAAGCGATGGACCAGGTGCTCGGCCTCGCCGTGGCGGACGGTGTCGGCGAGCGAGCGGCCGAGCCGGTACGCCAGCCCGATCCGTTGGTTGGTGGCCGTCGCCCAGCGCAGCAGGTCCAGGTTCAGCTCGTCGAGGGCGAGCAGCAGCGGCTCGCGGTCCACGGTGGCCCGCGCGGCGGCGGTGGACGGTACCGGCCGGACCGGGCCGGTCAGCGCCGTGATCTGGGTGAGCGCCACCTCGACCGCGTCCAGGTTCATCCGTAGCCGGTGCCGGGCGGGCATCGCGGTGAGGTTGGACAGCTTCGCCGGAGCGGCCGTACGGCCGGCGGGCTCGTCGGTCAGGTCGGCCGTCCGGGCGTGGTGGTAGGCGTCCGCCAGCCACCAGCCCAGTCGCAGCGCGGTGACGATGCCCGCCCGCTCGTCCCGGAGCAGCCCGTACGCGTCGTCCCAGTCCGCGCCCGGCTCGCGGCGTTCCGTGCCGGTCATCCATCGAGGATAGAGGTGGTTTTCGGGCTAGATGTGGTGGTTCATCTTCCCGGCATCCGGGAGGTACGGCGGGACGGGACCTTCGGCACCCCCGCCTCCGGGCCGTTACGCACGGTCGCCGGGGCAGCGAGGGCCCCCGGCGGGCCCTTGCTCAGCGAGGGGCGAGCAGGCCGCGGGGGCGGATCGAGCGGACCGGCTCGGCCGCCGCCCCCTCGGCCCGCAGGATGTGATTGGCCGCCACGATCCCGGTCGCCGCCGACCGTTCCATCAGCGCGCTCGGGAACCCGGTGCGGATCCCGTCCCCGGCCAGGTAGAGGCGGTCGGCGTCGGTGCGTACCCCGGGCCGCTCGGCGTGACTGCCGGGGGTGAACGCCGGGGCCCGCGCCTCCACCCGGGCGCGCAGCTCCCGGACCCGCAGCCCGGCCGCCTCCGGCCAGAGCTCGGTCAGCTCCACCCGCATCCGCTCGGCCAGTTCCTCGGCCGGCACGTCCGGTTCGCAGGCGTACGCGTGCAGCTCCACCACCGAGCCGCCGGTGCGGGCCGCCCAGCGGCGCGGCTCCGCCTCCAGCCGGTGGTAGAGCGTCACCGAGTCCAACGTGGCCTGCCGGGACACCCCGCTGAACACCGCCCGGTCCGGCCGGACGTCACCGTCCAGCCAGTACCGGGCCACCGCGTACGGCGGACCGGGGGTGCCGAACGCGGGCATCCGGGCCACCAGCCGGGGTGCCGCCGCGACCAGGCCCGGGGAGGCGGCGACCAGCGCGGCGAGCGCCGGCGGGTCGACGGCCAGCACCAGGTGCCCGGCGTCGTGGGCCGCCCCGTCGGCGGTGCGTACCCGCCATCCGCCCGGCGTCCGGTCCAGCCGGGTGGCGGCGGTGCCGGTGCGGACCTGGCCGCCGTGCCGCTCCAGGTGGCGGGCCAACGGCCGCCAGATCGCCGTCGCATAGTCCTCGTCGGGGCAGTCGAAGGCCAGCCCTTCCGGGTTGCCCAGCAGATAGAAGTGGAACTGCGCGATCATCTCGGCGGCCGACATCTCCGCCTCGTGGTTGAAGAACGAGTGGGAGAAGACCTCGAAGAGCATGGCCCGGGCCCGGTCCGGCAGCCGCAGCGAGGTGAGCAGCTCGTCGGCGGTCCGCCCGTCGAACTCGGCGTAGGTGCGCTCCGGGTGGTAGGTGAGCAGCGGCAGCGCGGCGTCCCGGTCCATGCCGCGCAGGTCGGCCAGGCGCAGGCTCGGGCTGCGCAGCAGCAGCGCCAGCAGGTTCGCCGGGGGCGCGGGCGGCAGCCGGCCGAACTCCTCGGTGGGCCACCGCGCCGACAGGATCGGATAGCCGGGGACCGGCTTGAGGAACCCCAGCTCCGGGTCGGCCCGGCGGAGGATGGACCGCCAGTTGTAGTACTGCCGGAAGAAGGCGTGGAAGCCGTGCTCGTTGTGCTGCGGGCCGTCCGGCAGCTCCTCCGGCCAGGCGTCGAGCCGGCCGCCCAGGGTGGGCGCCGACTCCAGCACGGTCACGTCGACCCCGCGCTCGGCCAGCACCACGGCCGCCGACATGCCGGCGATGCCGCCGCCCACCACCACCGCCCGCACCGGCCGGGGCACCCGGGGGGCGCCACCGCCGCCCGGGTCCACCACGTGTTCGCGTACGCCGATGAGGCGGCCGATCAGTTGCGACAGCGCCATCCGCACCTCCCCGGCCGATGAGCCCTCAGTCTGCCCGCTCAGGCGTCCGGCGGCAGCAGACAGCGCCGCGCCTGGTCCGAGGCGGGCCAGACGTACTCCAGGTCGGGTGGGACGTCACCGAACCGGGGGCCGTAGTGCGCGGGGTCCTTGCGCAGCAGCGACGAGCGGTGGCTGCGGTGCAGGTCCTCCCGGCCCAGCCAGGGCGGCAACTCGCCGGCCCCGGCCAGCTCCGACTGGGTCCGGACGACCGCGAGGCCGCAGGCGGTGGCGAGGTCCGTGGTCATGGTGGCCGCGCAGGTGTCCGCCCGGCCCGGCTCGCACCACACCGCACACATGTCCAGCCCGTACCGGGTCAGCGCCTCCTCGTAGCCGGCCCACATCTTCACCGCCGGGTGGTTGCGCCAGCCGTAGCCGGGCCGGGTCAGTCCGCGCAGCACCTGGATGGTCTCCACCCGCTGCTTGCCCAGCCGCTTCTGGTCCAGCGCGCGGGCGCTGGCCAGGAAGTCCGGATACGGCAGGAACGTCTGCATGGCGCTGCACTACCCGAACGCGCCGGCCCCATGCTTCATGATCGAGGGGCTGCGCGCACCGCGAGCGGCTGACTACCATCCGGGCATGGCCGAGCCCCTGCGCGACCGCGCACGCCGCGCGACCGGGTGGCGGCTCCGGATGAACGGCGACTCCCGGCCGCACTTCGTGGTCTGCGGCTCCGACCCGCTCGCGTACTGGGTGGTCCGGTCGCTGCTGGCCACCGGGTCGTCCGCCGGGCGGATCCGGATCACCCTGGTGGTGCCGGAGCGCCGCCGCTCGGAAGGGCCGGACGGCCGGGACATCGAGGGCATCCAGGTGGTGCGCGCCGACCGGCTCGACGAGGCCACGTTCCGCCGGGCCGGGTTGGCCGACGCGGACGGGCTGGCCCTGCTGCACCAGGACGACGTGGGCAACATGCACGCCGCGCTCTGCGCCCAGGAGGTCGAGCCCCGGCTGCGCCTGGTGGTCCGCATGTTCAACACCAGCCTCGCCAACGGCCTGCGGCAGATCTTCCCCGACTCGGCGGTCCTCTCCGACGCCTCGATGGCGGCCCCGGCGTTCGTCGCCGCCGCGCTCGGCGAGCTGGCCCCCACCCACTTCCGGCACGCCGGCCGCACCCTCTACGTGGCCCGCCGGGCCGACGTACGCCCGCAGGACGTGCTCTGCGGGCTGGCCGTCACCGGCGACCCGGAGCTGATCCGGGTGCTGCCCGCCGACGAGACCTCCGCCGACGTGGTGCTGGCCGAGGCGACCGGTCAGCCGCCCGGCACCGAGTTGGCCGCCCGCCGGCTGGTCCGGGCCCGCCGCCGCCGGGAGCCGGTGGTGGCGCTGCTGCGGGCGATCCGCAGCTTCGCCACCCGCAAGATCGGCGTGGCGGTGCTGGTGCTGCTCGCGGTGATCGCCGTGCTGGGCTGGCTGAACGGCCGGGCGGCCCACGTGAGCTGGTCCGACGCGCTCTACCTCACCCTGGTCACCACGTTGAGCGGGCAGGATCCGGATCTCGGCAAGCCGGTCGCCGCCCAGATCATGCAGGTGGTGCTCAACCTCGCCGGGCTGGCCCTGATCCCGCTGATCACCGCGGCGGTGGTCGACGGCATCGTGAACGCCCGGCTCGCCCTGCACGCCGGCCAGGTGCCCGACCGGTCCGGGCACGTGGTGGTGGTCGGGCTCGGCAACATCGGTACCCGGGTGATGGCCCAGCTGCACGACTTCGGGGTCGAGGTGGTGGCCATCGACAAGAATCCCGACGCGCGCGGTGCGGCGCTCGCGCACCGGCTCGGCGTACCGCTGATCGTCGGGGACGCCGGGCTGGAGGAGACCCTGCGGGCCGCCTCGGTGGACACCTGCCAGGCGCTGGTGGTGGTCTCCACCGACGACGGCACCAACCTGCGCGCCGCCCTGAACGCCCGCGGCCTCGACCCCGACCTGCGGGTGGTGCTGCGGCTCTTCGACGGCGACTTCGCCCGGCGGATCCAGGAGGCGTTCGGCGTCGGCCTGTCGCACAGCGTGTCGTACCTCGCCGCGCCCGCGTTCGCGGTGGCGCTGCTGGACCGGGCGGTGATCGCCACCATCCCGGTCGACCGGCACGCGCTGCTGGTCACCGAGGTGCCGGTGGTCGCCGACTCCCCGCTGGACGGCCGGCCGGTGGCCGCGGTGGCCCGCCCCGGTGAGGTGCGGGTGCTCGCGCACACCCGGGCCGGGCAGCGGACCGACTGGACCGTGGACCCGCGGATGGTGATCCAGGCCGGGGACCGGCTGACCGTGGTGGCCCGCCGGGCCGGGCTCAGCGCCCTGCTCCGGGAGACCAGCGCGGGCCCGGCCGAGCCGGCCGGCCCGCCGGTGCCCCGCCAGCCGGCGGAGTGAAGCAGCGGCGAGACCGGTTGACCGCCTCGCGGCCCAGCCGGCTCGGCGGGCTGGGGGCACGGCGTACCAGCGGCTCAGCCGGCTCGGCGGGCGGGGCGCACGGCGTACCAGAGGGCGCCGAGGGCGAGCACGCCGAAGCCGGCGAGGGTGCTGGCGACCGGCAGGTTGACCGCGAGCAGCAGGCAGCCGACCAGCCCCAGCGCGGCGAGCAGCTGCACCGGTAGCTTCCGGGCCGGGTCGCGGCCCAGGGTGAGCGCCGAGGCGTTGGCGATCGCGTAGTAGACCAGCACCGTGCAGCTGGAGAAGCCGATCGCGCCCCGCACGTCGACCAGCGAGACCACGACGATCACCACGGCGGCCACGGCCAGCTCGGCGCGGTGCGGCACCCGGGTGCGCGGGTGCACGGCGGCCAGCCCGGCGGGCAGGTCCCGGCGTCGGGCCATCGCCAGCGTGGTCCGGCCGACCCCGGCGAGCAGGGAGAGCAGCACGCCGGCCACCGCCACGGTGGCCCCGGCCCGGACCAGCCAGGCCAGACCGGGCAGCCCGGCCGCGCCGACCACCTCGGCGAGCGGGGCCGCGGCGTCGGCCAGCCGCTCCTCGCCGAGCACGCCGAGCGCCACCACGGCCAGCACCAGGTAGATCGCCAGCACGATGCCGAGCGCCACCGGCACGGCGCGCGGGATGGTGCGCTCCGGGTCGCGGACCTCCTCGCCGAGGGTGGCGATCCGGGCGTACCCGGCGAAGGCGAAGAAGAGCAGGCCGGCGGCGGTCAGCACGCCCCGGGCGCCGATGCCGGCGACCCCGTCGAGCCGGTCGAGGCCGACGTGCGGCGCGCCGGTCACCGCGACCACGGCCAGCACGGTGAGCACCACGCCGACCAGGACCCGGGTGGCGGTGGCGGTCTTGCCCACCCCGCGCAGGTTCACCGCGGTCACCGCCAGCACCGCGAGGACCGCGACGAGCCGCGCCCGCCCCGGCCAGAGGTACGCCCCGATGGTCAGCGCCATGGCCGCGCAGCTCGCCGTCTTGCCGACCACGAACCCCCAGCCGGCGACGAAGCCGGCGAACGGGTGCAGCCGTTCCCGGCCGTAGACGTAGGTGCCGCCGGACTCGGGGTAGCGGGCCGCCAGCCGGGCCGAGCTGGTCGCGTTGCAGAAGGCGATGAAGCCGGCCAGGGCCAGCGCGACGAGCAGCCCTGGTCCGCCGGCGGCCGCCGCGGCGGGGGCGAAGACCACGAAGACGCCCGCGCCGAGCATCGACCCCAGCCCGATGACGACCGCGTCGCGTACGCCCAGCCGGCGCGCCAGTTGCTCCACGAGAGCACCCTACGGGTGCGTGGTGAACGGCTGGTCCCAGCGGCGTAACCGGCCCGGCAACGGCAGGTCGTCCCAGGGCGCCCGGTGCAGCAGCCGGTCCAGCAGCAGCCCGAGCAGCAGTCCGGCGACCGAGTCGGTCAGCCAGTGCCAGCCCAGGTAGGTGGTGGTGCAGAGGACCACCAGCGGCGGCACCACCCGGACCACGGTGACCAGCCGGGGCGGGACGGTCCGGCCGAAGGTGCGCAGCAGCGGGGCGAGCAGCAGCGCGAGCACGCCGTACCAGACGATGGCGTTGGCCACGTGCCCGGACGGGTACGACTGGGCGAAGCGCACCGGCAGCCCGTCCTGGAACAGGGGCAGCGTCTGCTCGGGCGGCAGGAACGGCTCCTTGACGCTGGCGCTCGGCGCCGGCCGGGCCGTCCACACCTTGAGCGGCCCGATGGTCAGGTACGTCAGCACCTCGGCGAGGACCGGCGGCAGCAGCGGGCGGACCGAGCGGAGCCGGACCGCCAGCAGCACCCCGAGCCCGAGGGCGATGAGGGCCAGCGGGGTGCCCTGGCCCAGGTAGTTGAAGATCATCGCGATCCACCGGGCGGCGGTCGGCCGGTGGTCGGCGGCCCAGTCGGCGACCGCCCGGTCCAGGCCGAAGAGGTGCCCGCCGGCGAGCGCCACGGTGAGCGCGACGAGGGCGGCGAGCAGCAGCCCGTCGTACCACCAGCCGGCCGGGCGGACGGGCCGGAGCCGCAGCTTCTCGCGTACCCCCGTGGTCTCCCGCACGCGACCACGCTACCGGCCGCGGGCGGCGGCGGACCGGCGCGGGCGGCGGCGGCTGTGTGCCGCCCCACGAAGGGAGGCGCTGCGGCGGGGTCAGCGGTCAAACTTGTCGGCGTGCGGATCACCTCGGCCCTCGTCGACCCGGCGCTGCTCGACCTTCCCTGGTCGACCCCGCTGGAGGAGTGGCCTGCCCAGCATCTGGTCGCGTTGCCGCAGGGAATCTCGCGGCACATCGTGCGTTTCGTCCGCCTCGGCGACTACGTGTACGCGGTCAAGGAGACCGGCGAGCGGGTCGCCGAGCGGGAGTACGACCTGCTCCGGGCGCTGGAGCGGATCGACTTCCCGTCCGTCGAGGCGGTGGCGATCGTGGCCGACCGGCAGACCGACGACGGCGAGCCGCTGGACCCGGTGCTGATCACCCGGCACCTGCAGTTCTCGCTGCCGTACCGGGCGCTCTTCTCCCGGACGCTGCGGCCGGAGACCATGAACCGGCTGCTCGACGCGCTCGCCGTGCTGCTGGTGCGGATGCACCTGACCGGGTTCTTCTGGGGCGACTGCTCGCTGTCGAACACCCTGTTCCGGCGCGACGCGGGCGCCTTCGCCGCCTACCTGGTGGACGCGGAGACCGGGGCGTTGCACCACGCGCTCTCCAACGGCCAGCGCGGCGAGGACCTGGAGATCGCCCGGGTCAACATCTTCGGTGAGGCGTTGGACCTGCAGGCCGCCGGGCTGCTGCACGAGTCGATCGACCCGGAGGTGGTCTGCGAGGAGGTCGTGCAGCGGTACGAGCGGCTCTGGCACGAGATCACCTACGAGCAGCAGGTCGAGCGGGCGGCCCGGCACGACATCGAGGGCCGGATCCGCCGCCTCAACGAGCTGGGCTTCGACGTCGCCGAGGTGGCCATGTCGACGGCCGACAACGGCCGGTACCTGGTCCGGCCCAAGGTGGTCGACGCCGGCTACCACACCCGCCGGCTGCTCCGCCTCACCGGCCTGGACGCCGAGGAGAACCAGGCCCGCAAGCTCCTCAACGACCTGGACGCGTACCGGGTGGAGAGCGACCTGATCGACGAGCAGCAGGCCGCGCACCGCTGGCTGACCGAGGTGTTCGAGCCGGTGGTCCGGGCGGTGCCGGAGCACCTGCGGCGCAAGCTGGAGCCGCAGGAGTTGTTCGCCCAGATCATCGAGCACAAGTGGCTGCTCTCCGAGCGGGCCGGCCGGGACGTCGGCATGCGCCACGCGGTGCACTCGTACCTGTCGGACGTGCTGGTGCACCGCCCCGACGAGCAGGCCGTCCTCGGCGTCGAGGTGCCCACCGCCGGCTGACCCGCCGCCGCACCGGCCTTTCCGCCGACGGATCTCCCGGTCTGCCGCCCGCCGCGCCCCGGACCTGCGGCGTCAGCGACCGTCGGCGTCGGCGAACCGTTGGCGTCGGCGAACCGTTGGCGTCGGCGAGCCGCCGGTGTTGGCGAGCCGTCGGTCGATGAACCGTTGGTGTCGGCGCTTGCGCCGTCGGACGACGGAAGGCCGCATGGTCGCTGGCTGCCTTTCGAGCTGACATCACGAACGACTCACGGCGATGCTTCAAGCGGGGTCGAAGCAGCGGAAAACGGACCGGCCGGCGCAGGCTCGACCCCGTCCTGAGTCGTTTCTGATGTCAGCTCGACAGGGGGCCAGGAGGTATGACTGCCCGCAGCCCGCAGCCCGCAGCCCGCAGCCCGCAGCCCGCAGCCCGCAGCCCGCAGCCCGCAGCCCGCAGCCCGCAGCCCGCAGCCCGCAGCCCGCAGCTCACTCCACCCAGTTGCCCCCGCGCATCACCCGGACCACGTTGAGGTCGTCGTCGAGCACCACGAGGTCGGCCCGTAGGCCGGTCTGGAGTGCCCCGAGCCGGTCGCCCAGGCCGATCGCGCGGGCCGGGGTGGTGGCGACCATCCGGGCGGCGTCGGGCAGCGCGATGCCGGCGGCGACGGCGTGCCGCAGCGCGGCGTCCATGGTCAGCGTGCTGCCGGCGATCGCGCCGTCCCGGCCGAGCCGGGCCACCCTGTCGGCCACCGTGACGGCCTGGCCGCCCAGCTCGTACTCGCCGTCGGGCATGCCGGCGGCGGCCATCGCGTCGGTGATCAGGGCGGCGCGCTCCGGGCTGGCCACCGAACTGGCGAAGCCGAGCATCCCGTCGTGCAGGTGCACCCCGTCGGCGACCAGCTCGCAGACCACGTTGGGGGCGTCGAGCAGGGCGACAACCGGCCCCGGCTCGCGGTGGTGCACCGGGCGCATCCCGTTGAACAGGTGGGTGCCCACGCTCGCCCCGGCGGCCACCGCGGCCCGGGTCTGCTCCCAGGTGGCGTCGGTGTGCCCGACCGCCGCGACCACGCCCCGCGCGACGAGCAGCTTGATCGCCTCCAGCGCGCCGTCCCGCTCCGGGGCCAGGGTGACCATCCGGACCGTCCCGCCGCCCAGCTCGATCAGCTCGGCCAGTTCGTCGCCGGACGGGTCGCGGAGGAACTCCGGGTTCTGCGCGCCGCAGCGGTCCGCCGACAGGTACGGGCCCTCGAAGTGGACGCCGGCCAGCACCCCGGCCTCGACCAGCGGCCGGAACGCCACGGTGGCGTCCCGCATCAGCGCGAACGGCGAGCTGACCAGGCTGGCCAGCAGCGTGGTGGTGCCGTGGCGCAGGTGGAAGGCCGCCGCCGCCCGGGCCGAGTCGGCGTCTCCGGTGGTGAAGGTGTGCCCGCCGCCGCCGTGGGTGTGCATGTCCACGAAGCCCGGCAGGATCCAGTGCCCGTCGCGCACCGACGGGTACTCCGCGACGGCCCGGATCCGGTCGCCGACGACCTCCACGCAGCCCTGCCGGATCACGCCGGACGGGGTCACCACCTTGCCGGTCACGCGCAGGGTCATCGGCTCTCCTTCTCCAGGGTGTCCAGGGCGAGTAGGGCGGCGCCGAGGCAGCCGGCCTCGTCGCCGAGGGCCGCCGCGACCAGTCGCGGCTCCCGGTGGAAGGTCAGTCGTTGGCGCAGCGCCACCCGGAGCGGGTCGAGCAGCCGGTCGCCGGCCTGGGCGAGCCCGCCGCCGAGCACCACGGTCTGCACGTCGAAGAGCGCCTGCCCGGTGGCGAGCCCGTCGGCGAGCGCCTCGATCGCGTCCCGCCAGATGCGGCCGGCCAGCGCCTCGCCCGCCGCGGCCCGGCCGGCCACGTCGGCCGCGGTGGCCGGGGTCCCGGCCAGCTCCGCGTACCGGCGGCCGATCGCGGCGGCCGACGCGAGCGCCTCCAGGCAGCCGGGGCGCCCGCAGCCGCAGCGCGGGCCGTCGGGGCGGACCAGGATGTGGCCGATCTCCCCGGCCGCGCCGTGCGCGCCGGTGGCGGCCGACCCGTCGACCACGTGGGCGGCCGCGATGCCCGTGCCGATCGCCACGAAGAGCACGTGGTCGGCGTCCCGCCCGGCGCCGAGCCGGGCCTCGGCGAGGCCGCCCACCCGCACGTCGTGACCGAGCGCCGTGGGCAGGCCGAGCCGCGTCCGGGCCAGCTCCCGCAGGGGTACGTCCCGGAAGCCGACGTTCGCCGACCAGACCGCCACCCCGCGCGCCTCGTCGACCACTCCGGGTACGGCGATCCCGCAGGCGACCGGCGTCAGCCCGTCGGCGCGCGCCTTGCCGGCCAGTCCCTCGGCCACGTCGAGGACGGTGTCGACCACGGCCGCCGGGCCGCGGCCCGCCCCGGTGGCGTGCCGCTCGGTGTGCACCGTCGCGCCGTCGGGGCGGACCAGGGCGCACTTCATCCCGGTGCCGCCCACGTCCAGTGCGACGACGACCTCGCCGCCTGAGCTCACCGTGCTTCCTGTGTTCGCGACTGCGGGGCTCGCAACCCCGGCTCACTCCTCGCGCTCACGCGAGCACCACGGAGCGGGTCAGGTGCCGGGGCGCGTCCGGGTCGAGGCCGCGGCTGGTGGCCAGCGCGACGGCGAACCGCTGGGCGAGGATCAGGTCGGCCATCGGGTCGACCGGCGTACGCCCGGCCGCCCAGCTGGTCAGCACCGTGTGGCAGCCGTGGGTGCGGCTGTCCACGAAGGTGGCGCCGGTGGCGGCCACGTCCTCGGGCAGGCCGTCGGGGATCCCGCCGAACGCCCACACCAGCCGGTTGGGCGCGGCCACCGAGATCGGGCCGTGCCGGTAGTCCATGGCCGGGTACGCCTCGGCCCAGAAGGTGGCCGCCTCCCGGCACTTCAGCGCGGCCTCCTGGGCCAGCCCGACGGTCCAGCCGCGGCCGAGGAAGGTGACCTGCTCGACGGTGGCCGGGTCGACCGGCAGCGGGGCCCGGACGGCGACCTCGGCGTCGGCGGCCAGCCGGCCCAGGTCCTCGCCGAGGTGGGCGCGGAGCAGCGCGAGCGCGGTGGTGGCGAAGCGGGTCTGCACGACCGACCGCTCGTCGGCGAAGGGCATGGTCACCGCAGCGTCGGCCAGCTCGACCGCGGGGGAGCCGGCGTCGCCGACCAGGACCGTGGTGGGCACCCGGCCGCGCAGCGCGCCGAGCAGGTCCAGCACTTCGGTGGTGGTGCCGGAGCGGGTGATCGCGATGAGCCGGTCGTAGCGGCGGCCGGTGGGGTACTCGCTGGCCTGGAAGGCGTCGGTCTCGCCCTGCCCGGCCGCCTCGCGCAGCCCGGCGTACGCCATCGCCATGAACCACGACGTGCCGCACCCGACGACGGCGACCCGCTCGCCGGGCCGGGGCAGCCGGTCGGCGACGGTCGGGGCGAGCCGGGCCGCCTCCCGCCAGCAGTCGGGCTGGCTCGCGATCTCCGCGTGCACGTACGCCATGACAACTCCTCGACCAGGGGAGACCTTGCGCAATACGGCGCGATACGGCCGCCTTTCGCGCGCCATTCTGCGCGAAGCGGGGTGGCCCTGGCAACCGGCTCCCAGATCGCGCAGGTCAGGGTTTTGCGCCCTGGTAGTTTCGCGCACTACTGTGCACGCAATCAATCACCGTTCGTGCAGAGTCAGTGGAGGCCCCCGCGGTGGACCGGTACGCCCGATGGAACGCGCTGCTCGAGATGCTGACCGACAGTGGCCGGGTCAGCGTCGAAGAGGCGGCCGCGCGCCTGGACGTCTCCCAGGCGACCATCCGGCGTGACTTCGACCAGCTCGCGCAGCAGCAGATGATCACACGCACCCGGGGCGGCGCGGTGGCCAACGGCGTCTCGTACGACCTGCCGCTGCGCTACAAGACCGCGAAGCACTCGGCGGAGAAGCAGCGGATCGGGGCGGCCGCCGCCGCGCTGGTCTCCCCGGGCACCGTGGTCGGCCTCAACGGCGGCACCACGAGCACGGAGGTGGCGCGGGCCCTGGCCGTCCGGCCGGACCTCAACACCAGCGCCGAGGGCGCCCAGCTCACCGTGGTCACCAACGCGCTGAACATCGCCAACGAGCTGCTGGTCCGCTCGCGGATGAAGGTGGTGGTGGCCGGCGGCGTGGTGCGGCCCAAGTCGTTCGAGCTGGTCGGCCCGCTCGGCGGGGCGCTGCTGCGCGAGGTGACCCTGGACGTCGCCCTGCTCGGCGTGGACGCGATCGACCCGCAGCTCGGCGCCGCCGCCCATCACGAGGGCGAGGCGGCGATGAACAGCCTCATGGTGGCGCGGGCGAAGCGGGTGGTGGTCATCGCCGACTCGTCCAAGCTGGGCGGTCACGCGTTCGCCCGGATCTGCCCGGTGGACCGGGTCGAGACGCTGGTGACCGACTCGGGCGCGTCCCCGGTGGTGGTGCAGGCGTTCCGGGACGCCGGCGTGCACGTGATCTGCGCCTGAGCGGCGACCCGCGGCGCGTCCGCGGCGAATCAGGGAAAGCCCCGATGCATGCCAGGTATTGTCAGCGGCTGCATACCGCGTATGGTGTCCGCTGTCGCCTACATATCGGGGGAGGTCAGCTTGACGGCTGTCCTGGAGATCGAGGGTCTCCGTAAGACGTACCGGAGCCGCAGACGCGGGACCCGTCACGCGCTCGACGGCTTCGACATGCGGGTCGAGGCCGGCCAGGTGCACGGGTTCCTCGGACCGAACGGCTCGGGCAAGACCACGACGCTGCGGACGCTGCTCGGCCTGATCCGGCCGAACGGTGGCCGGATGGCGATCCTGGGCCACGAGCTGCCGCACTCGCTGCCCGCGGTCGCCGGCCAGATCGGCGCCATCGTGGAGAGCCCGCAGTTCTTCCCGCACTTCTCCGCCCGGGACACGCTGGCCCTGCTCGCCTCCGCCGGCGAGCTGCCCCGGCAGCGGGTCGACGAGGTGCTGGAACTGGTCGGGCTCCGCGAGCGGGCCGGCGAGCGGGTGAAGACCTACTCGCTCGGCATGAAGCAGCGCCTGGCGGTCGCCTCCGCGCTGCTGAAGAACCCGAAGCTGCTGATCCTGGACGAGCCGGCCAACGGCCTCGACCCGGGTGGCATCCGGGAGATGCGTACGCTGATGCGCGACCTGGCGGCCGGCGGGATGACCGTGGTGCTCTCCAGCCACATCCTCGGCGAGATCCAGCTCATCTGCGACTCGGTCACCATCATCTCGCTGGGCCGGCGGGTCGCCTACGGGCCGGTCGACGAGGTGCTCGCCGCCCACTCGCAGGGCGCGGTCCGGGTCCGGCTGGAGGCGGTCACCGACCTGCCGCAGGCCGCCGACGCGCTGACCGGGGCCGGGGTGCGGGTCACCGCCACCGAACCGGACCACCTGATGCTGGCCGGCGTCGACAAGCCGGCCACGGTCACCCGACTGCTCGCCGAGCGGGGCCTGTACGTCAGCGAGCTGGCCCCGGTCGCGGTCGATCTGGAGAGCGTCTTCCTGGAGCTGACCGCCACCGCGCCGGTCCCCGGCCAGCACCGGCAGGTCGACCAGTCCATGAGGGTCGGTGAGCCGGGCGCCGGCAGCACCGCGGGAGGTTGGGGCGCATGAGCCTGTTCGTCACCGAGTTGCGCCGGCTGGCCAAGCGCCGGCTCACCCGGCTGCTGCTGGTCCTGCTGGTGCTCGGCCTGGCCGGGGTGGCCACCGCGTTCAGCTTCTCCAGCCACAAGCTCTCGCCCGAGGTGGTGGCGGCGGCCCAGGTCGAGGCCGACGCCCAGTACCACCGGGCCCTGGAGTCCTGGCAGCGGGCCGTCGCCGACTGCGACGCCGCGCAGGCCCGCGGCGAGGAGACCGAGGACCGCTTCGGGCCGAACTGTGCCCGGGACTTCCAGCCGCAGCCGGAGATGTTCGACCCGAAGTGGAACCTGCCGTACCAGTTCGACTTCCGGGCCGAGTTCTCCACCTTCATCGCCGTCTTCGCCGGGGCGATGGCGCTCTTCGCGTTCATCGTCGGGGCCTCCTTCGTGGGGGCCGAGTGGAGCACCGGCGGCATGATGAACCTGCTGCTCTGGCGTCCGAAACGGCTCGCCGTGCTGGGCACCAAGCTGGCCGCCGTGCTGACCACCGTGCTCGGGGTGACCGTGCTGCTCGGCGCGCTCTGGACGGCGGCGTTCTGGCTGATCGGCACCGTCTCCGGCACCACCGCGAAGATGACTCCGGGCGTCTGGCGGTCGTTCGGGCTGGACGGCGTGCGCGCGGTCGGGCTCGTCCTGGCGTTCGCCGCGGTGGCGTTCGCGCTCGCCTCGCTGGGTCGGCACACCGCGATGGCCTTGGGCGCCGCGGTGGCCGTCTTCGCGATCAGCGAGGTCGGCATCCGCATCGCGATGGGCGTGCTGGGGGTGCCGTTCGGCGACCGGTACGTGCTGTCCACGTACGCCCAGTCCTGGTTCATGAAACAGGTGAAGCTCTTCGACTACGACGCCTGCCAGTTCGCCAAGGGCGAGTGCCAGCCGGGCGAGCTGCTGGTCACCTGGCAGGACTCCGCCCTGGTGTTCGGCCTCGGGACCGCGGTCGTGCTGGTCGCCGCGTTCTGGGCGATGCGCCGGCGGGACATCACCTGATCCGGGACGCCCTGGTCCGCGCCGCCGTCGGCGGCGCGGACCGCGCGTCCGATGCGGCCGGTGGGGACCCTGGTTAGGCTGGGATCCCCCCGGCCGGTCGCCGCCGCGCCGGTCGCCGACCCTCCGAGGAGCGCCATGCCCGCCGACGCCTCCCCGGCCGCCACCGACCGGCCCGAGCCGTCCGGCTCCGCCGCCGTCACCCGCCGGGACGCCGGCGCCACGGTTCCGCCACCCCGCTCCGCACCCGCCGTCGAGGCCACCCCCGACGCCGAGGCGGATGCCGCACCGGCCCCTGCGGCCGCCCCGGACGCCGCGACCACCGACCCGGCCGCCGCCGCACCCGTCGGTTCGGTGGAGGCCGGTCGCCCGGACCGCGACGCGGCCCCGGCCGCCGCGGGTGAACTGACCGAGCGGGAACGGCGGATCCTCGCCTTCGAGCAGCAGTGGTGGAAGCACGCCGGCGCCAAGGAACAGGCGATCCGGGACACCTTCGGGCTCTCCGCGACCCGGTACTACCAGCTGCTCAACGGGCTGCTCGACCACCCGGCCGCGCTGGCCGCCGAGCCGGTGCTGATCGGCCGGCTGCGCCGGCTGCGCTCGTCCCGGGCCCGCAGCCGGCGCCGCTGACCGCCCCGGTCCCGGCACCGGAAGGATCCACTGCGCGAGTGCGCTGCGGCATGGGCCCCGCCGGGCCGGGTAGGCGGCGGGCGGCGACGGAGGGAGCAGACCGATGGGGGCACCAGATCGCCGGTACCCGACCGGGAGTGTGCCGGCGCGGCCGGTCGGGACAGCGCCGATGATGCGGGTGCGTTCCGCGTCCGACCCGGCGCCCGGGCGGCTGGAGAACGAGGACCTGGTCTTCCGCTTCGGGCCGCTGGTCGGGGTCCTCGACGGCGCCACCGTGCCGGAGGGCTTCGAGACCGGCTGCGTGCACGGTCCGTCCTGGTACGTCCGGCACCTGGCCGCCCGGATCGGCCTGGCCGTCGCGGCCCGGCCGGCGGCGACCCTGATGAGCAGCCTGGCGGCGGCGATCCTGGCGGTCCGCGCGGACCACGGCGACGCGTGCGACCTCGACCATCCGGGCACCCCGTCCTCCACGGTCTGCCTGCTGCGGGAGGGCGGTGACCAGGTCGACTACCTGGTGCTCTGCGACAGCCCGCTGGTGCTGGACACCGGCGACCAGGTCAGCGTGGTCTCCGACGACCGGCTGGACGCCGCCGTGGCGGAGCTGCGTCGCGCGGCCGACGCGCTGCCCGACGACGTCGACCCGATGACCCGGTTCCGCCGGGCGGTGACCGGGCAGCGGTCCCGGATGAACCGGACCCACGGCTACTGGGCCGCCGCCAGCGACCCGGACGCGGCGTACCACGCGGTGACCGGGACGCTGCCGCTGCGCGGGGCCGGCGCGCTGCGGCGGGCCGCGCTGCTCAGCGACGGCGCGTCCTGCGCGGTCGAGCAGTTCGGCCTCTTCGACTGGGCGGGGCTGCTGGAGGTGACCGCCGGGGAGGGGCCGGAAGGGCTGATCGCCCGGGTCCGGGCCGCCGAACGGGACCACGCCGATCGGCTGCGCCGGCACAAGCGGACCGACGACGCCTCGGTGGTCCTCTGCGAATTTCCGTGAGCACCCTCACGCAAGTACGACCGGTCGGCTGACAACGCAGCGTGAGGCGGAACACCCCGGGGGTACGACCGGACGGCACCCTCGGCCGGACCGGCAGTCCCCGCCCAAAGCGGTGGACTGGAGCCGGTTCGACCGGCAGACTGCGGCTCGTGACGGGTGCGGTACGGCTGGAGCCGGTGGACGAGCGGAACCTGGAGCCGTTGCTCTCCGTAGCGGCTGCTGAGGCCGACCCCGAGGACGTCATGCCCCCCGTGCAGGCGCCGGCCGGGTGGTCGTTGGCCCGTCGTGACGCGTTCCGCGAGTTCCACCGGGCCAGCTTCGGCGGCCTCGGCGGCCCCACCCGCACCCAGATGTACGCCATCGTCGCCGGCGGCGAGGTGGTCGGCATGGTGCGGATGACCCGCCGGGACGAGCCGGGCACGGTGGAGACGGGCATGTGGCTGGGGCGCTCGGCGCGGGGTCAGGGCCTCGGCGCGGCCGCCCTGCGCGAGCTGCTGCACGTGGCGGCGGCGGCCGGAATGCACACCGTCGTGGCGGAGACGACGCCGGACAACACCGGGGCCATTTCGGTGCTGAAAAAATGCGGCGCGGAATTGCGTGAAAAGGACGGCAAGCTGCACGCGCAAATGTGTCTGGATTCGACGCTTCCGGCCCACTGAAGCCGACTGATTGTCTTCGGGCAATTATCTACCGTCCCTGCTCGGGGCGACGTGTCTGGCCGGTTTGTGGTGCTTTGTGCCCCGCTCGGCATGCCTTCCGAATAGCGCCGCAAACCCCGCCGGGGCCGGCGCAAAGAAATGTTTTGTGCTGCCCAGCCCGGGTACTGCCCGCCGGGTCCGCTGATACGGGGACGCCGGTCGCAGACCCATTTCCGCTGATCCCCGGTAGCTGTTTTCCCGGGTCTGCACCACGAGTGGTGTCCGCTTCCGCCGGGGAGCGAAGGAGTGCTGAATGAAGAGCGGAGCACGGGTAGCGCTGGCGGTGGGCTTCGGCTACCTCCTGGGCCGCCGCAAGAAGATGCGTACGGCGCTGACCCTGGCCGCCGCGGTGGCGGCCGGACGGGCCAGCCAGCAGCCGGGCGGGCTGAAGAAGGTCGCCACCGACCTGGTCGGGGCGAACCCGCAACTGGGAAACCTGAGCAAGCTGGGCGTACCGCTCGCCACCGCCGGCCGGGCCGCCGCGAGCGCCGCCGCCGGCAACGGCATCGACGTGCTGAGCGGGAAGCTGCGGGACGGCGCCGACGCGCTGCGCCGCCGGTCGTCCGGCGGCACCGGCACGCAACCGGCGTCCGACGAGCGGTCGGCCCCGGACGAGGAGCCGGACCTCGACGACCAGCCCGCGGCCCGCGACGACGGCGGCCGGGGCGATGGCGGCCGGGGCGAGGCTCCGGTCGCCCGCCGCGGTCAGCGGGGGCGGTGACCATGGCCACCGACAACCTCGCCGGAAGGGCCCGCGACCAGCTCGGTGGCGAGCTGCGCAACCTCGCCGCCGCGATCGGTGAGCGGGCGGTGCAGGTGGTGACCGAACGGGTCACCGGCGCCACCGGCCGGCTCAGTGACTACGCGAAGCAGGGTGGCGGACCCGGTCTGGTCGCCGCCGCCACCGGCGCACAGAAGCTCGCCGAGGGCCACTCCCCGATGAAGGCCATGTTCCATGCCGGCGTGGCCGGCGGTAAGGAGAAGGTGATGGCGGCGTTCGGCGGTGGCGGCGGGCGTGGCAAGGGCGGTGGCGGCAAGAAGCTCAAGGTCACCAACATCGTCGAGACGATCGAGGTCGGCGTGCCGGTACGGGTCGCCTACAACCAGTGGACGACCTTCGGCGACTTCCCCAGCTTCATGAAGAAGGTGGAGCAGGCCGACTGCGACTCCGACGAGAAGATGACCTGGAAGGCGCAGGTCTTCTGGTCGCACCGGAGCTGGGAGTCGACCATCGTCCGGCAGATCCCGGACCGGCTGATCCACTGGCGGTCCAAGGGCGAGAAGGGCTCGGTGGACGGCACCGTCAGCTTCCACGAGGTCGGCCCGGACCTCACCAAGATCCTGGTGGTGCTCGAGTACCACCCGCAGGGCCTGTTCGAGCACACCGGCAACCTGTGGCGGGCCCAGGGCCGCCGGGTGCGGCTGGAGTTGAAGCACTTCGTCCGGCACGTGATGACCCAGACCGTGCTCGACCCGGACTCCGTCGAGGGCTGGCGCGGCGAGATCGAGGACTCCCAGGTGGTCAAGGACCACGAGACCGCGCTGCGCGAGGAGCGGGCGGCGCGCGAACGGCCCGCCCGGGGCCGCCGACCCGAGGAAGAGCCGGAAGAGTTCGAGGAGGAGCCGGAGGAGGAGCCGGCCGAGGAGCGCCGGCCCGCCGAGCGCGGCCGCCGGCGCCCGCCGCAGCGCCGCCGCCCCCCGCAGGACGAGGAGTACGAGGCGTACGACGAGGGCGACGACTTCGACGACGACGAGTACGCCGAGCAGCCCGAGGAGGAGGAGCCGCCGCCCCGCCGGCAGCCCGAGCGGCCCCGCCGCCCGCAGCGCGCGGCCCGGGAGCCCCGCGAACCGCGCGAACCCCGCGAGGAGCGCCCGCGCCCGGTGCGGCGTACCGCGGAACCCCCGCGACGGCCGGTGGTCCGCCGCCGGCGAGAGGAGGGTGAGGAATGACCGCGGCCACGACGACGGGCCAGCCCGGCAGCGCGCTGGAACGCACCGGCGGCGGTGGCGAGGGCGCCCTCGCCGACGTCGTGGAGACCGTGCTGGACAAGGGCGTGGTGATCGACGCGCAGGTGTCGGTGGGCGTGGTCGGCATCCAGCTCCTGGAGATCGACGCCCGGATCGCGGTCGCCAGCCTCGAGACGTACCTGCGGTTCGCCGAGACCGTCGACCGGCTGAGCATCACGCCGAAGGACCAGAAGGGACTGCCGGACCTGGTCGGCGACACGGCCGCCGCGGTCGGCAAGGGCCAGGCGATCTCCGGGCTGGGCAAGGCGGCCCAGGAGATCAGCGGCGCGGTGGCCGACTCGATCCGCGACCGCGGCGCCGAGCGGGACCGGCAACGGCCGCGCCGGCGGCGGGACGGGGAGCGCTGAGATGGCGCCGCGGAACGGCCTGTTCATCTACGGCATCGTGCCGTCCGACGTGGAGCCGACCCCCGACGCCGAAGGGGTCGGCTCCCCGCCCGGCGAGGTGATCGCGATCCGGCACGGCGAGCTGGCCGCGCTGGCCAGCGCGGTCGGGCTGGAGGAGCCGCTCGGCCGGCCGGCCGACCTGACCGCGTACGAGCGGTTGCTGGACGGGACGGCGGCGGTCGCGCCGGTGCTACCCGTCCGGTTCGGCACGGTGGTGACCGGCGAGGACGCGGTCGAGGACCTGCTCGCCGCGCACCACGACCGGTTCGCCGCCGCCCTCGACGAGTTCGCCGACCGGCTCCAGTACACCGTGCACGGGCGTTTCGACGAGCAGGAGTTCATCGGCGGCTTCCTGGCGGAGAACGCCTCGGCCGCCGCCCTCGCCGACGAGGTGCGCGGCCGGCCGGAGGCGGAGAGCCGGGAGCAGCGCATCCGGCTCGGCGAGATGATCAGCCAGGCGGTGGAGCTGCGCCGGGAGGCGGAGAACCGCGACCTGGCCGACGCGGTGGGCCGGGCGGCGGTGGCCGAGGCACCCCTGCCGCCCAGCCACGAGCTGGACGCGGTACGGGTCGCCTTCCTGGTGGCCGAGGAGGACGAGGACGAGTTCGTCCGGGCCGTCGAGGACTTCGCCGAGCAGCGGCGGGACCTGATCCGGATGCGGCTGATCGGCCCGCTCGCCCCGTACGACTTCGTCAGCGCGCACCAACTGGCGGAGTGAGCCGTGGACCTCCTCTGGGCGCTGCTGACCCTGCCGTACGCCCCGGTGCGCGGACTGACCGCCGTGGTCAAGGTGATCGCCCGGGAGGCGGAGTCGCAGCAGCACAGCCCGGTCAACGTCCGGCGTGAGCTGGAGGAGCTGGATCGGGCGGCGGCCGCCGGCGAGCTCCCGCCCGAGGAACGGGACCGGCGGCAGCAGCAGGTGCTGGACCGCCTGACCAGGCCGGCCGCCGGAGGCGGCGGCGCCCCGCCCCGGCGGGCTGCCGGCCCCCGCCGGCCGGCGCCCGCCCGGCGGGGGACCGGCGGCCGGGACGGCGGGGCGCGTCGCGGACGAGGGGGAGGACCATGACGGCACGGATCCGGGGCGACGGCGACCGCGAGCGGGGGCGCGACCGGGGCGGCCGGACCGAGGAGCGGTATCTCGACGAGGGCGACGAGGAGGCGGTCAGCGCCGCCGACGCGGCCCGGGAAGGGCTGCGCCAGATCGTCGAACTGACCGGCAGGGACCCGCTCGGGGTCACCTCGATCCAACCCACCGACGACGGCTGGCGGATCGGGGTGGACGTGGTCGAGCACCACCGGATCCCCTCGTCGACCGACCTGCTCGGCCGCTACGAGGTGGAGCTGGACATGACCGGCAGCCTGCTCGGTTACCGGCGGACCCGCCGCTACCAGCGGGGCAAGGAGGACTGAGATGACGCTGGGTCCGACGCCTCCGGTGGTGCAGAACTCCGGCCAGGTGCTGCCGGCCGGGCACGAGCCGGCGAACCTGGGCGACATCCTCGAACGGGTGCTCGACCGGGGCATCGTCATCGCCGGCGACATCCGGGTCAGCCTGCTCGACATCGAGCTGCTGACGCTGAAGCTGCGCCTGGTCATCGCCTCCGTGGACACCGCGCGGCAGATCGGCATCGACTGGTGGGAGCACGACCCGTGGCTCAGCTCCCGGGCCCGCCCACCGGTCGAGCCCGGGCCGCGCGATCCGGAGGAGGTCGAGGCGTCCCGGCGGCCCCGGGTCGCCGCCCGCGCCGCGAGGGAGGAGTGGGATGAGCACGACGGCTGAGCCGGCCCCGACCGGCAACGGCGTCTGGCTGCACGGGGTGACCGCCGAGGTCGTCCCCGCCACGCTGGCCGGCCTCACCGGCATCGCCGGCACGCCGGCCCGGGCGGTGCCCGCCGCCGGCCTGGTGGCCGTGGTCAGCGACGCGCCGCTGGCCGAGTACGGCGAGGAGGCGCTGCGCCGCAACCTGGAGGACCTGGGCTGGCTGGAGCGGGCCGCCCGGGCACACCACGCGGTGGTGGACGCGCTGGCCCGGTCCGGCACGGTGGTGCCGGCCCGGCTCGCCACCGTGCACCGCGACGACGACCGGGTGACCCGGGTGCTGCGGGAACGGCGGGACGAACTGGCCGGCACACTGGCCCGGCTCACCGGCCGCGAGGAGTGGGGCGTCAAGGGGTACCTGGTGCCCGGCGCGACGCCCCGCGCTGAGGAACGGGTCGGCGGGGGCGGGTCCGGGGCGGCGTACCTGCGGCGGCGCAAGGCCCAGCTCACCGCCCGGGAGGAGGGGCAGCGGCTCGCCGCCGACGCGGCCGCCGCCGTGCACGCCGCCCTCGCCGGGTACGCGGCCGCCGCCCGCCGGCACGCCCCGCAGGACCGGCGGCTGTCCGGCGCGCCGACCGCCATGGTGCTCAACGGCGCGTACCTGGTCGACCGGGACCGGCTGGACGGCTTCGCCGTGCTGGTCCGGGAGCTGACCGGGCGGCACCCGGAGCTGCGGCTGGAGCCGACCGGCCCGTGGCCGCCGTACTCCTTCGTGGCGGAACCGGAGGCGGAGCCGGCATGGGCGTGACCTCACTGGCGCCGAGCAGCGCCGACGACCCGCTGGCCTACCGGCCGGTGGCCCTGGTCGACCTGCTCGACCGGGTGCTCGCCACCGGCGTCGTGATCACCGGGGACATCACCTTGGCCATCGCCGACGTCGACCTGGTCCGGATCTCGTTGCGCGCGCTGGTCGCGTCGGTCGGCGCGCTGGCGCCACCGCCGCTGGCGGTTCAGCCGTGACCGGCCGGGACGAGGCGGCCGAGCTGGCCGCCGCGCTGGGCGAGCCGCGGTGGCAGGCCCCCCGGGTACGGCCGCTGGAGCGCCGGCTCGCGGTCGACCGGGACTCCGTCGAGCGCGGCTTGGCCAGCCTGGTGCTCACCGTGGTGGAGCTGCTGCGGCAGCTGATGGAACGGCAGGCGCTGCGCCGGGTCGACCTCGGCGACCTTACCGAGGAGCAGGTCGAGCGGATCGGGGCCACGCTGATGGCGCTGGAGGAGCAGATGACCCAGCTCCGGGAGTACTTCGGTCTCGCCCCCGAGGACCTCAACCTGGACCTCGGCCCGCTGGGTCCGCTGCTGCCGACCGACTGAACCGGGCGACCGCGTGCGGTGCCGGCCGCTCAGCGGGCCGCCCGCTGCTGCGCGTACGCGGCCAGGTGGGCGAGCTGGTCGGGATCGAGGGAGGGGCGGACCCGGGTCCGGGCGCTCTGCACGTGCGCGGCGGTGACCGTGGCGGCGGCCAACGACTCGCGCATCGCGGCGAGGGCCGCCTCCCGGATCAGCGCGGCGCAGTCGGCGGCGGAGAAGCCGTCCAACTCGGCGCCGAGGGCGGCCAGGTCCACGTCGGGGGCGAGCGGGACGTTCCGGGCGGCGGACCGGAGGATCTCCGCGCGGGCCGGGCCGTCCGGCGGCGGCACGTACACCAGGCGTTCCAGCCGGCCCGGGCGGAGCAGTGCCGGGTCCACCAGGTCCGGCCGGTTCGTCGCGCCGACCACCACCACGTTGCGCAGCGCCTCCACCCCGTCCAGCTCGGTGAGCAGGGCGGCGACCACCCGGTCGGTGGTGCCCCCGTCGCTGGACTGGCCGCGCACCGGGGCGAGCGCGTCCACCTCGTCCAGGAAGACCAGCGTGGGGGCGGCCTCGCGGGCCCGGCGGAACAGCTCACGGACCGCCCGCTCGCTCTCGCCCACCCACTTGGACAGCAGCTCGGCGCCCTTCACCGACAGCACGTTCGCCCGCCCCGAGCCGGCCAGCGCGGTGACCAGGTAGGTCTTGCCGCAGCCGGGCGGACCGTAGAGCAGCACCCCGCGCGGCGGCGTCACGCCGAGCCGGGCGAAGGTGTCCGGATAGGTCAGCGGCCAGAGCACCGACTCGGTCAACGTCTCCTTGACCTCGTGCAGCCCGCCGACGTCGTCCAGGGTCACCGAGGCCAACTCCAGGGTGGAGGCCGCCATCGTGGTGGGCCGGACCACCTCCAGCGCCGCGGTGAAGTCGGCCATCGCCACCGTGGGCGTCTCGGCCGCCTTCTGCCGCAGCGCCGCGCGCACCCCGGCCTCCCGGACCAGCGCGGCCAGGTCGGCGGCCACGAACCCGGGGGTACGCCCGGCCACCTCGTCCAACCGCACGTCCGGGTCGAGCGGGACCTGGCGGGTGAGCACGGTGAGCTGCTCCCGGCGCAGCGCCGCGTCCGGCAGCGGGACGGTGATCCGCAGCGCGAGCAGGTCCGGGCCGCGCAGCGCGGGATCCACCGCCTCGGGCCGGCCGGTGGTGCCGACCACGGCCACCCCGGCCCGGACGGTCTCGGCGACGACCTGCCGGAACACGGTGGCCACCGGGCCCGGCTCGGCGGCGGGGGCCAGCGCCTCCACGTCGGTGACCAGCAGGATGGCGGGCGCCCCGGCGCGTACCGCCGCGGCGGCCTCGCGCAGCCGGCGGGCCGCCGCGTCGTTGCTCAGCGCGGCCAGCTCCGGCGCCCAGAGCGGGCAGACCCGGGCGCCGACCCGGGCGGCGACCGCCCGGACCAGCGCCGACTTGCCCGAGCCGGCCGGGCCGCTGAGCAGCACACCCAGTGAAACCGTGGTGCCGAGCCGGTCCAGCACCTCCCGGTGGTGGAAGCCCAGGTCGAGCAGTTCGGTCAGCTCCTCGGCCTGCGGGCGCAGGCCGGGCAGCTCGTCGACGTCGGGCGCGTCCGCCGGCCCCACCAACCCGACGGTGCCTGGCGCCGGCCCGGCCCGGCCGGCATCGGCGTCCGCCCCGGTCCGGCCGCCGGCTGCGGCGGGCTCGGCCGGGCGGGTGAGGCCCGGACCGGACCCCGGCCCCGCACCGGTCGGCCGGTCGCCCGCGCGCGGCCCGGTCGCGTCCGGCCCACCCGGGCCGGATCCCCGGGTGGCCGGGCCGTGCTCCCAACCGACCACGGTGTCCATGGTGACCAGCGCACCGGCCGCCGGCTCGGCGGCGACCACGGTGAGCAGGGTGCTGGTCCAGGCGTACCCGACGGTGTTGGCGAGGCTGCGCCGGGCGGCCTCGACCAGGCCGCGGACGGCGGCGTCGGGCAGCACGTCCTGGGGCAGCAGCGAGACGTCGTCGCCGGCGGTGACCACCTTGCCGAGCAGGGCGAGCCGGAGCATCTCGGGGGAGACCGCGGCGACGACCCCGACCGGTCCGGTCAGGGTGACCCGCCGGGCCGGGGTGACCGGCAGCGGGCTCACCGTCACCTGTCCGCCGTCCCGGAGCCCGAGGTTGCCCAGCAGCAGGTCGTCGGCGTAGAGCAGGACGCTGCTCGCGGTCGGCTCGGCCGGCGCCACGATGCCGGCGGTGACCCGCCGCCCGGCCAGCCGCACCGGGTCGCCGGGGCGCAGCGCCAGCGCGGTGAGCACCTCGGGGTGCAGGCGGACGACGCCGCGCCGGGCGTCGAGCGCCGCCGGCCGCAGGCTCGCGGTCAGGGTCAGGTCCGGTTCCGCCACCCGCCCGACAGTAGCCGCCGGCGTCCCGCCGTGCGGCGCGGGCGGTTCACCGCGGGCCGATGTCCTCCAGCAACGACGGGTCGCGCCGGATCATCTCGGCGAGCCGGGCCGCCGGGTCGGTGGCCACCCCGTCCTGGCCGGGGGCGGGCACCGTCTTCACCGACATCGGCCAGGTCGGCGGCGGGGCCGGCGCGGCGGCCGGCTCGACCGTGACCTCCGGTCCGGACCAGGAGATCCGCAGCGGGTACGCCCGTCCGTCCTGCTCCACCCGGAGGGTGACGGCCACGCCGGGATGCCCGGCCACCACCCGGCGGACCGCCTCGGCGATCTCCTCGACCGGGTCCTGCTGCTCCGGCCCGGGCGCCCCCCGCAGCCGGTACGCGCCGTGCCCGTCCCGGGTGACCGGGGCCGCCCCGCCGGCGGTGGCCTCCTCGCCGTCCTCCCCGGGGCCCGGCGTCCGGCGGCGCAGCTCTTCGCGGCGCGCCAGTCGAGCCAGGGTCTCGTCCAGTTCACCTCTCATCACGTCACCCCTTCCGCGTGAAACGGGTTGAAGGACCGGATCAGGCACCCTGATCCCGGGTGGCCCGGTCCAGTGCCCGGTCGAGGACGACCAGCAGGGCGTCCCGTACGGAGAGCCGGTCCCGGGCGTCGAACTGCACCAGCGGCACGTGGTCGCCGATCGCCAGCGCCCAGCGGATCGAGGGCAGGTCGAGCGCCAACCGGCCGTCGAAGGCGTTCACGCCGACCGCGAAGGGCAGGCCGGCCCGCTCGAAGTAGTCGATCGCCGGGTAGCAGTGGTCCAGCCGGGCGCTGTCCACCACCACGAGCGCGCCGAGCGCGCCGCGGGCCAGGTCGTCCCACATGAACCCGAAGCGGGACTGCCCGGGGGTGCCGAAGAGGTAGAGCTTGAGGCTGCGATCGATGGTCACGCAGCCGAAGTCCATCGCCACCGTGGTGGTGGTCTTCTCGGAGTCCAGGCCCGGGTCGTCCACGCCGATGCCGGCGGTGGTCATCTGCGCCTCGGTGGTCAGCGGGGCGATCTCGGAGATGGCGGCCACCGTGGTGGTCTTGCCGACGGCGAAGCCACCGGCGATCAGGATCTTCACGGGGATCGGCGCCCGGCTGGTCGCCGAGCGGCCCGGCCCGGCGCTGTCCGGCGTCGTCGGCCGGTACGGCGGCGGAGGCGGCACGGGCGGCGGCGCGGGTGGCGCGGCCGCGTGGCCGGGGACGGAACCAGGGGCGGCCGGACCGCCGTAGCGGGCGGTGGCGCTGTTGGCGACCGACCCGCCCAGGGCGGCCGCCGGCCAGTCAGGAGATCGCACGAAGTCCATCAATCACTCGCAGGATGATGTCGGGGTCGTGGGCGTCGTCGTGGTCGCCGACGTGCACGTCGAGGTGGCCGGCGTCGTGCAGGTCACCGACGAGTACCCGGGTCACGCCGAAGTGCATCCGGGTCCGGGCGGAGATCTCGGCGACCGAGATCGGGTCGGCGCTGAGCACGACGATCGTGGCCAGTTCGGGGGCCAGCCGGCCGATGACCGCCCAGGAGGCGCTGCCCGGCCGGGCGGTCACCTGGGTCTCCAGGCCGATCGCCGGGTCACCGTCAACCCGGCCGGCGGTCAGCACGAAGGGCCGCAGGCCGGGCGGTTCCCCGCCGGCCTGGTCCGCCTCCGCACCGGGGGCGGGCGACCGCAGGTACGGTCGGATCCGGACCCCGGGTTCCGGGTCCGGATCCGCGCCGGCCAGCTCCGGGTTCACTGCTGCACGGCGTTCTTCAGCTCGGCGATCAGGCGCGGGGTCAGCGCGCCGCCGGCCCGCCCCGCGAAGAGCGTCATCTCGTACGCCACGGTGCCCAGGTTCGCCGAGCGGTCGGCGACCACCCCGAGCACCGAGCCGCTGCTGATCGCGCTGATCAGCAGGTAGCCCTCGGTCATGTCCACGATCACCCGGTTGAGGCCACCCAACGCGTACCAGCTCGCGGCGCCACCGGCGAGGCTGGTCATGCCGGAGACCACGGCGGCGAGCCGTTCTGCGTTGGACCGGTCCTTGATCGCCGACATGGCCATCAGCAGCCCGTCGGCGGAGACGGCGATCGCCTCCACGACCCCGGCGGTGCTGGAGGTGAACGAGTCGAGCAGCCAGTTGAACGTGCGGGCCTCCGGGCTGAGTTCCCCGGTGGCGTTCTGGTCGACGTTTTCGTGCAGGAATGGGCTGGTCACCGTGTCGGATCCTCTTCGTGACGGCGGGCGGGACTGACTTCGCGCAGAGCCCGGGCGACGCCCGCCTCGAACTCGGTGATGAGGTCGCGGACCTCGCCGGGGTCGCCGAGGTCGGCACTGGTGGGGGACATGGACTGCGCGGGGGAGACGGACAGGTTCGCGCCGGGCACCCGGCGGCTGAGCTGGGGCGGTTCCGTACCCGGGGGCGCCTGGTCGACGTCGCTCTCGGCCCGCCGTACCCCGTCCTGGAACGCCTCGACCAGGGCCCGGGCGCTTGACGGGTCCGCCGGGTCGCCGATCAGCGGTCCGGCCGGAGCGGCCGGCGGGGCGGCCGGCAGGTTCGCGCCCGGTATCCGCTGCCGGATCGGCGCCCGGGTACCCGGCCGGCCGGCGGGCGGGCCGACCGGGTTCGCTCCGGTCGGCGCGGGCATGGCCGAGGGTGGCCCGGCGGGAGCCGGCGGGTGGGCGCCACCGGGCGGCGGCGTGAGTGCCGGCCCGGGCGGCGGCACGATCGCCGGCGCGGGTGCCGGCCGGGTGGGCGGCGCCAGGGTCGGGCGGGTGGCCGGTGGCGTCAGGGTCGGGCCGGTCGCCAGCCCGGCGGCCGGGGGAGCGGCCGGGGCCGGGCCGACGACCGGTGTCGGCGGGGAGACGGGACCGGGTCGCGCCGCCGGTCCGGCCGGCCGGGTGGCCGGGGCCGCCCAGGCCGAAGGCGGGCCGCTGGCGGCCGGACCCGGGTCCTCGGCCGGCTCCGCGGTGTCGGCCTGGTGGCCGAAGGCGTTCCACGGGTGGCCGCTGGACATGCTGCGGGTGGCCCGGCTCAGCAGCTCGGCGTCGAAGCCGCCCGACGCCTCCACGGCCGGCGGGTCCGACTCGCGGGCGCCGGGCACGGCAGCCCGGCCGGCGCTGACGCCGACCGGCTCGGGGCGGCGGATCACGAGCGAGGCGCGCGGGATCTCCAGGGCTGCGGTGACGCCGCCACCGGGGGTGGGGCTCAGCCGGGCGCTCCAGCCGTGCCGGCGGGCCAGCCGGCCGACCACGAACAGGCCGAGCACCTCGGTCGGGGCAAGGTCGAGGCGTTCCCGCCGGGTGAACCGGGTGTTCTCCTCGGCCATCCGGTCCCCGGTCAGGCCGATGCCGTGGTCGACCACGACCAGCCGCGCCCCACCGTCGGTCAGCTCACCGGTCACCACTACCCGGGTGTGCGGCGGCGAGAACACGGTGGCGTTCTCCATCAGCTCGGCGAGCGTCAGCACCAGGTCGCCGACGATGGCGGGGGCCGCCGCCACGCCGGGCGGGACCTTCACGTCGACGCGGGTGTAGTCCTCGATCTCGCCGAGCGCGAGCCGGACCGCGTCGGCCAGCGGGACCGGCGCCACGTGGCCGTCCGAGCCGGTGGCACCGGAGAGCACCACCAGGCTGCCCGCGTTGCGGCGCAACCGGCTGGAGATGTGGTCCAGCCGGTAGAGGTGCTCCAGGCGGCCCGGGTCGGTCTCCTGCCGTTCCAGCCGGTCGATGAGCGCGATCTGGCGGCCGACCAGGTTCTGCGTACGTCGGCCGACGTGCCCGAACATCTGGGCCACGTTGCGCCGCCCGGCGACCTGCCGCTCGACCAGCCGGGCTGCGGTGTGCTGCACCCGGTCGAACGCGCGGGCCAGGTCGCCGATCTCGTCCCGGGCGCTCACCTCCACCGGGTCGAGGCGTACCGGCGGGACGGTCTCGGACTCGTCGTCGGCGACCCGGGTCAGTTCGGCCTCGGTGACCCGGGCGACCCGCTCGGCGGAGCGGGTGAGCCGGCTCAGCGGCCGGGCCACCGTACGCGCCACGGTCATGCTCAGCAGCACCACGACCAGCAGGATCGCCGCCGCCGCGAGGCTGACCAGCCAGGCGGCGGTCAGCGCCGCCCGCTCCCGGGCGCGGGTCTCCGCGATGACGTCCGCGACGACCTTCTTCTCCACGAACTGGCCCAGCGTGATCATCGACCGGGCCGAGGGGAACAGCACGTCCAGCGGCACCGGCGCGATCGCCTCGTCCGGGTCCCGGAGGCTGTCCACCAGGAACGTCGGGCTGGTCCGGGCGGCCACCGCCGCGTCGTCCAGCTCGGCCACCTTCAGCTGCTCGGGCGTGATCAGCTGGCGGAACCGCCGGTTGTCGACGTTGAGACCCGCCATGCAGGCCACGAACGACCGGGCCACCTGCGGATCGCCGGTCGCCTTGACCAGCACGATCAGGGTGGTGCACGAGCTCAGTGCCTCGTCGACGCGCAGCAGCGAGTCCAGGGCGAGCACCTGGCGTCCAGCCGCGGTGTCGGTGTCCACCTGGAAGGGCAGCCGCAGCGCGTCGATCAGGGCGGTGTCGACCTGGCCGAACACGGTCAGGATCTGCTGCGGCGTGGACCGACCGGCGAGCGTGGCGGTCCGGACGTCCGCCAGCCGGCGTACCCCGCCGAGGCTGTCGCGGACGGCCGCCGGCAGCGGCTCGGCGCGCAGGTCGGCGACCCGGTCGTCGACGGCGGCCGACTTCTGGATCAGCTCGGTGCGGTTCACCCGGCCGAGCAGCAGCCCGACCGAGAGCAGGCGTTCCTGCTGGAGGTCCTGGACCAGGCTGCCGACCCGGCTGGCGACGCGGACGGTCTCGGCGGTGTCGGCGGCCCGCTGGGCGGCGGTCACCCGGTCGATGACGACCGGTACGGCCAGTCCGACCACGCCGAGCAGCGGAATGATCACCAGCAGGGCGAGCTTGCCCCGGATGCGTAACCTACCGAGCAGCATCGAACGGCCTCCACCGGTCGGCGTCGCCACCGTGCCCCACCGCGACCGGCTGGCGGTCGGCCCCGGGCGCGGCCACCGGTGGGTCCGGGTGGACCGTCGGCGCGGCCTCGGCCGGTTCGCGGCGTGCCGGGGTGGCCCGGGAACGGTCCCGGCGCAGCGCGGCGACGTGCAGCGCGACGATCCCGGCGATCAGCGCCAGCGCCGCCCCGGCGGCGATCCGGCCGAGCAACCGGTCCCGCTCCAGGGCGTCGAGCCGGTCCCGCAGCAGCGCGTCGAGCTGGTCGAGGATGACCGTACGGAGCTGCTTGGCGGCGTTCTGCGCGCTGATCCCGGCGCGGGTGAGCTGGTCGGGGCTCGGCGCGGCCCGGCCGGCGCCGGGTGCGGAGTAGACCGCGAACGTCTCCAGTGAACGCTGGTAGGTGTCCAGCGGCGTGAGCACGTTGGCGCCCAGGTCGGTGCTCTCCGAGCTGTCGACCGCCGAGCGCAGGTCCGCGACCAGGTCGGTGGCGGGACCGAGCGCGGAGACGCGCAGCTCGACCAGCTCCGCGCCCGCTCGGGCGCGGTCGGCGGCGGGGCGCTTGGCGGCCAGCCGGGCCAGGTCGACGAGCCGCCCGGCCAGCACCGTCGCGGTGGGCAGGTCCCCGCCGATGCCGTCCTGGAGGAAGAACGAGTCGGCGCGCGGGTCGCGGATCAGGCCGGAGCTCTCCCGCACCTTGTGGTAGAGGGCCAGCAGCAGGTCGGACGCCTCGCCGTAGGCCCGGTACGTGGCCTCGGGGTCACCGATCCCGCGGTCCGGCAGCGACTCCAGCTTGGCCCGCAGCCCGGCCCAGCGTTCGTGGGTGCGCAACTGGTCGCCGACGGCGTTGTCGACCGCCGCGACGCCCTCGATGGTGGCGGCGAGCGAGGCCCGGGAGACGGTACCTTCGGCGACGGCGATCGCCTGGGCCTCCACCAGCGCGTCGGTGACCGGCCCGAGGGCGCGCAGGTAGCGGACGCCGAGCCGTTCCCGGCTCGCCAGGTCGTGGTCGTCGGCGGAGTCGCGCTCGGCTTGGACGAAGAGGAACCCGAGCGGGGCCAGCAGCACCAGCACCAGTACCAGGGCGAGCGTGCGGCCCGGTACGGCGGGCCGCCGACGGACCCGCGACGCGGGGACTGTCATGGTGTGTCTCCTCCGGCGACGGCGGGACGGTCGGTGCCCCGGGAGGTCGCCGTACGCAGTCCCGTGCACCGGACCGGAAAAGTAGCCGAACCGGACGCGGGTGCGACCTCGGCTGATGAGTCAGCTTCACGTCAGTGCATTTTGCGTGACCCTGCGTCATGGCGAATGGTACGTAGCGTGCGATCGCGACGCCGAGAAGTGACATCGACGATGATTTGCGCCCGTAGATGTGAATTCACATGATCCGAATTCGTCCCGCTGGGACGCTCTGGACCTTTGGCGGATGACGGACCCCACGCGACGATCGGCGCAACCGGACGGACGTACGGCGGATCTCAGGCGACGCTCAGGTTCCGGCCCGTACCGTTGCCGCATGAGATCACCGCTCGCCGCCGCGCGGCGTGCCCTGGCCGCTCGCCCCCGCCGGGCCGTCGCCGCGCTGGTGGCGGTGGTCCTGCTGGCCGCCCTGGTGGGCTGGGCGGTCTGGCCGCGGCGGCCCGACTTCCGGACCGAGCCGGCCCTCGTGACGGTCCTCTCCGGACCGGACGGCACCCAGCCCGTCGACCTGGACACCACGCTCTACCTGCCCCGGGACGCCTCGGCCCGGCACCGGGTCCCGGCCGTCCTGCTGGCGCACGGCTTCGGTGGCACCAAGGAATCGGTCCGCTCGGACGCCGAGGACCTGGCCGCCCGGGGGTACGCGGTGCTCACCTGGACCGCCCGCGGGTTCGGCCGCAGCGGCGGCGAGATCCACCTGGACAGTCCCGACTACGAGGTACGCGACGTCCAGCGGCTGCTCGACCGCCTCGCGGCCCGCCCGGACGTCCGCTTGGACGCGCCCGGCGATCCCCGGGTGGGTGTGGTCGGCGGCTCGTACGGCGGCGGCCTGGCCCTGCTGCTGGCAGCGCAGGACCAGCGGGTCGACGCCATCGTCCCGATGATCACCTGGAACGACCTGTCCCGGGCCTTCCTGCCGGAGAGCACCGGCCGGCAGCCCACCGACGGCGTGTTCAAGAAGGGCTGGGCCGGCATCTTCTTCGGCGGCGGTGGGAACGCCGGCTCCGGCCCGGCCGGGCTCTCCGGCACCACCGCCGCCGCGCCGGAGGGCGCCCCCGAGTCCGCCGGTCCGCCGAGCCCGCAACCAGGTGGCGGGCCGGGCACCGGGTCCGGCCGCGCCCCGGGCGGCCCCGCCGACCCGTCCTGCGGTCGCTTCGCGGCCGACGTCTGCGCCGCGTACCTGCGCATCGCCACCACCGGCCGGGCCGACGCGGCGGCGGTCGAGCTGCTGCGCCGGTCGTCGCCGTCCGGCGTGCTCGACCGGATCACGTCCCCGACGCTGCTGGTGCAGGGCGAGGCGGACACCCTCTTCCCGCTGGCCGAGGCGGACGCCAACGCCCGGGGCATCGCGGCCGCCGGCACGCCGGTGCGGGTCGCCTGGTTCACCGGCGGTCACGACGGCGGCGCCGGCCCCACCTCGGACTCCGACCGGGTGAAGTTCCTGACCGCGCAGTGGCTCGACCACTACGTGAAGGGGGACGGGCCGGCGCCCGGCGACACGTTCACGTTCTCCCGGATCGCCGGGTTCGACGCGCTCGACCGGGGCCTGGTGGCCACCGGCTTCCGTACCGCCGACTATCCGGGGCTGACCGGGCAGGGCCGCCGCGAGGTGACGCTCGCCGGCCCGCCGCAGCCGGTCGCCGTGCCGCCCAACGGCAACCCGGCGGCGATCTCCTCGGTGCCGTTCGCGGGCGCGCTCGGCTCGCTGCTGGACGGCGTGGCCGGTGACATCCCCGGCCAGCACGCCCGCTTCGAGTCGGCGCCGCTGGACGAGCCGGTCGACGTGGTGGGTGCGCCCACCGTGCGGATCAAGGCGGCCTCCCCGACCGGCGAGGCGGTGCTGTTCGTGAAGCTCTACGACGTCGACCCGCAGGGCGCGGCCACGCTGCCGTCCGGCCTGGTCGCGCCGGTGCGCCTGACCGGCCTGCCGCGCACCGTCGACGCGGCCACGCCGGTCACCGTCACCCTGCCGGGGATCGTCCGCCGGGTCGAGGCCGGGCATCGGCTGCGGCTCGTGGTGGCGACGTCGGACCAGGCGTACGCCTCGCCGGCCGAGCCGGCGGTGCACACCGTGGCGCTCGCGGACGGGCCGCTGACGCTGCCCACCGTCGACGCCGCGCCGATCCCCACCACCGCCACGATCTGGCGCTGGGCGCTGGCCGGCCTGCTCGCCGCGATCGTGGTCGGGCTCGTCGTGGTCGTGCTGCTCACCCGCCGCCGGCACCGCCGCCAGGACACCTCGATCCATCCGGAGTACGCGGGCGTCCCGCTCGCCGTGCGCAACCTGCGCAAGGAGTACGCGGACGGCTTCGTCGCGGTGTCCGAGGTGGACTTCGAGGTGCACCCCGGGCAGGTGGTCGGCCTGCTCGGGCCGAACGGCGCGGGCAAGACCACCACGCTGCGGGTGCTGATGGGGCTGACCCAGCCCACCGCCGGGGAGATCTACGTGTTCGGGCACCGGTTGGTGCCCGGTTCGCCGGTGCTGTCCCGGATCGGCGCGCTCGTCGAGGGGCCGGGCTTCCTGCCGCACCTGTCCGGTCTGGACAACCTGAAGGCGTACTGGCGGGCGACCGGGCGGCCGTGGGCGGACGCGCACTTCGACGAGGCGCTGGAGATCGCCGGCCTGGGCGACTCGGTGCACCGGCGGACGAAGAAGTACAGCCACGGCATGCGGCAACGGCTGGCCATCGCCCAGGCCATGCTCGGCCTGCCTGAGCTGCTGGTGCTGGACGAGCCGACGGACGGGCTGGACCCGCCGCAGATCGCCGAGATGCGCCGGGTGCTCCAGCGCTACGCCACCGACGGCCGGGCGGTGCTGGTCTCCAGCCACCTGCTGGCCGAGGTGGAGCAGACCTGCACGCACGCGGTGGTGGTGAACAAGGGGCGGATCGTGGCCGCCGGCCCGGTGGAGGAGATCGTCGGCGAGTCGCCGAGCGTGCTGTTCGAGGTGAGCGACCCGGAGGCGGCGCGGGGCGTGCTCGACCGGCTGGCCGGCGTACGGGTGCTGCCCGACGGCGACGGCGGGCTGGTGGTCGACACCAACGGCACGGCCCGCAGCGAGGTGGTGGCCGAACTGGTCCGGGCCGGTATCGGGGTGGACCGGGTGGTGCCCCGGCGCCGCCTGGAGGACGCGTTCCTCGCCCTGGTGGGCGAGAACTCTCGGGGAAGCGGGGACCGGTGATGGCGGGTTCGTCGGTGGCATCGTCGTCGGGCGGCACGTCCGGTACGGCGGCGCCGGGCGTGGGCGGTGCGGCGGCCGGCTACCGGCCCTCGGCCACGCTGCCGTTCGGGGCGGAGTTCCGGCGGCAGGCGTCGCGCCGGCGTACCCAGCTCGCGCTGGGGTTCATGGTGCTGCTGCCGTTGATCATCCTGGTGGCGTTCCAGTTCGACGCCGGGGACGACGACGGCGGCGGGCGGGGCGAGTTCGCCAGCCTGGCCGACCTGGCCACCTCGGGCGGGCTCAACTTCACCCTGTTCTCGATCCTGGTGTCCGCGTCGTTCCTGCTGGTCGTGGTGGTGGCGCTGTTCTGCGGCGACACGGTGGCGAGTGAGGCGAGCTGGGGCAGCCTGCGCTACCTGCTGGCCGTGCCGGTGCCCCGGGCCCGGCTGCTCGCGGTGAAGCTGGTGGTGGCGCTCGCGTACTCCGGGCTGGCCCTGCTGTTGCTGGCCGGCACCGCGCTGCTGGCCGGCACGCTCCGGTACGGCTGGCAGCCGCTGGGCAGCCAGGTCTCGGCCGAGCTGGCCCCGGGCGACGGGTTGCTGCGGCTGCTCGGGGTGCTCGGCTATCTCGCGGTCGCCCTGCTGGTGGTGGCCGGGCTGGCATTCCTGCTGTCGGTGACCACCGATGCGGCGCTCGGCGCGGTCGGTGGCGCGGTGCTGCTCTGGATCCTGTCCAGCATCCTGGACCAGATCACCGCGCTGGGCGGGCTGCGGAACCTGCTGCCCACCCACTACAGCAGCGCCTGGCTGGGATTGCTGTCCACGCCGATGCAGACCGACGACGTGGTCAAGGGCGTGTTCTCGGCGATCGTCTACGCGACGCTGTTCTGGAGCCTGGCCTTCTGGCGCTTCACCCGCAAGGACGTCACGAGCTGAGCTGACCGGCGGGGTACCCGCGGGAGCCTGCTCGCCCATATCATGGGAGCGTTCCCACGAGATTGTCCCGCCTGCAAAGAAATCGGTTAACATCGATATGTGTGATCGCCATCCTGGATCCGTCCGATATCCGGCCCAGGAGGTTCCACATGATTCCGGCCCAGCTGAGCGGCCCCGTCCTGTCCCTGTACCGCGTGGTGGTGGGCGCGCTCTTCCTGTGTCACGGCGCCGCGTCGATCTTCGGCGTCCTCGGTGGCAACCGGGGCTCCGGTGCGGCTATCCCGTTCGCCACCTGGCCCGGCTGGTGGGCAGCGCTGATCCAGCTCGTCTGCGGCGCGCTGGTGCTGGTCGGCCTGTTCACCCGGCCCGCCGCGCTGCTCGCCTCCGGGTCGATGGCGTACGCGTACTTCACGGTGCACCAGCCGCACGAGTTGCTGCCGATCCAGAACGGCGGCGAGCTGGCCGCGCTCTTCTGCTGGTCGTTCCTGCTGGTCGCGGTGCTCGGCCCGGGAAGCTGGGCGCTGGACGCGGCGCTGGCCCGCCGCCGGGCCACCCCGGCCGAGCCCGCCACGGCCCCGCCGGCCTCGGTCCCGGTCTGAACGCCCACTAGCTAGCGCACCAGAGTCCGGTACGGGCGCTCCCGTACCGGGCTCTGGTGCGCCAGCGGGTTGACCGGCGGGGTCGTGGGCGACGCCGGGGCGGGCGGCGTGGGCGCGTCGGTGGCCGGGCCCGGCTTCCTGCGCTCCCACGCGCTGACCCCCAGCCGGCCGGTGTTGCCCAGGTCGATCGGTCCGTCCAGGGCAACCGGGTACGCGGGCCGCCCGGCCACCGGGGCGACGTCGAGCGCGGTGCCGTTGGCCGCCACCACCGTCGGGTCGGTGACCAGGTTGCGCCAGATCAGCGCGGCGCCGGCCCGCTCGCCGGGGGCCAGCACGATCCGGGTGGGCGGGTGGTCGAAGCCGGCGGTGATCGGGGCCGCGCCCGGGATGATCCGCACCGTGATCGGATCGCCGTCGGCATCCCGGAGCCGGACCGCCGGATAGCCGCTCAGCTCGTACGGCCGGTCGCCGCAGTTGACCAGCTCCAGGCCCATCGCCCGGAGCCCCATCGCGGCGCTCACCCCGAGTTCGGTGATCAGGATGCCCTCCGGCGAGCAGGCGGCGGCGGGCGTCGGGTCGGCCGTGGGGGCGCCCGGCCGCGGCGGTGTGGTGGCCAGCGGGTCGACACCCGCCGGCGCCGTGGGCAGCCGGTCGGGCGGCCTCCCGGCCGGCCCCTGCGTCGGGGCGCAGGCGGCCAGCAGCGTCACGCCGGTGAGGGCGCCGATCAGGCGCGCCGTGCTCCGCATCGGGTGATCAGGCCGCCCGGCCGGGCCCGGCGAGGACCGCGTCGAGCAGGCCCGGGTAGTGGCGGTCCAGTTCCTCGCGGCGCAGGCGCACGAACCGGCTGGTGCCGGCGAGCCGGGTCCGGGTCAGGCCGGCCTCGCGCAGCACCTTGAGGTGATGGCTGCGGGTCGCCTTGGAGACGCCGAACTCGAAGGTGCCGCAGGCGTGTTCCCCGCCCTCGGCGAGGGCCCGGACGATCTGCAGCCGGACGTCGTCGGCCAGCGCCGCCAGCACGGCGGTCACCGGTACGTCCCGCAGCTCGGGTTCGTGCAGCTCCATGTGACCAGGGTAACCTATGTTCGACAATCGTCAAACAAGCTCCTAGAGTCGGGCCGTTGGTTCGACGGTACTCGAACATAGGAGCTGCGATGCGTTCCCGTCACGCCACCCTGCCGATCTTCGCCGTAATCAGCTGGGGAGTCATGTTCCCCGTGCTGGCCAGCGCGCTCACCCGGGTGGACGCGCTCAACCTGACCACCGCCCGGTACGTGCTGGCCACCGCCGTGCTGCTCGCCCTGCTGCTGGCGCGCGAGGGGGTCGCCGCCCTGGCCACCCAGCGACGCGGAGTCGAGGTGGCGCTGCTCGGCGCGCTCGGCTTCGCCGGCTTCAACACGCTGATGAACCTCGCCCTCGGCCACGCCACCCCGCAGCAGATCGCGCTCTTCGCGGCCACCGTGCCGCTGGTCACCCAGCTGGTCCGCTGGGCGCGCGACGGCGTACGGCCCCGGCCGGCGCTGCTCGGCCTCTCGCTGGTCGCCCTGGTCGGCGTCGGCCTGGTGATCACCCGGGGTCGGCTGGACGGGCTGGGACAGTTCGGCCTGGGCGGGCTGCTCATGATCGGCGCGGTGCTCGGCTGGGCGTTCTACACCCACGGCGCGAGCCGGTTCCCCGAGTGGTCCGCGCTGCGGTACACCACGCTCACCGCCGTCGCCGGCATGCTCGCCATGCTCGCCGCCAGCACCGTCGCCGACCTCGCCGGGCTCCAGCACGCGCCGGCCGCCGCCGACCTCGTCGCGGTCGCTCCCCAGCTCGGGTACGCGGTGCTCGTCGGCGCCGTCCTCGCGGTGCTGGCCTGGAACACCGGCGTACGACGGCTCGGCCCGGCCAACGCCGCGCTCTTCATGAACCTGGTGCCGGTGGCCACGTTCGCGGTGCAGATCCTGCGTGGCTACCGGCCGGTCCCGGTGGAGCTGGTCGGCGCCGGGCTGACCATCGCCGCCCTGGTGGCCGCGAACCTCGCCACCCGTACCCGCGCCGCGGCGACCCCGGCGCCGGACGCCGTGGTCGACCGGCCGGCCGTGGTGGAGCCGGTCGCGGTGTTCGGGCGCTGAGCCGGCCCACACCGTGGGATCCCCAGGTGGCGCGGCCTCCGGCGGCGCATAGACTCGACGGCACAACTGCATACCTCATCCAGAGGGGCTGAGGGATACGGCCCGATGACGCCCCGGCAACCACCCGCGCGCTCGACGACGAGCGACCGCGGGCAGGTGCCAATTCCGTCCCCGCCGCATCCGGCGATGCGGGGAAAGATGAGAGGACCTTCTCGACATGACGTCGACGCTTCCCGCCGTCTCCGGCATCGACACCACCCTCAGCCCGGCCCGCGCCCTGGTCTGTCGCGCCTGTTCCGCGCGCTACCCGCTGGCCGCGCAGCACGCCTGCTACGAGTGTTTCGGCCCGCTGGAGGTCGACTACGACGCCGCCGCGCTGGCCGCCGTCACCCGCGAGCAGATCGAGGCCGGCCCGAAGAACCTCTGGCGGTACGCCGCCCTGCTCCCGGCCGGCCAGGACCCGGCCACCCGGGTGACCCTGGACCCGGGACTGACCCCGCTGGTGTCCGCCCCGAACCTCGCCGCCGAGCTGGGCATCACCGCCCCGCTCTGGGTCAAGGACGACAGCGCCAACCCCACCCACTCGTTCAAGGACCGGGTCGTCTCGGTGGCGCTGACCGCCGCCCGGGCGCTCGGCTTCACCCGGTACGCCTGCGCCTCGACCGGCAACCTGGCCAACTCGGTGGCCGCCCACGCGGCCCGGGCCGGCGCGCCGTCGGTGGTCTTCATCCCCAGCGACCTGGAGTCGGGCAAGGTGGTCACCACCGCCGTCTACGGCGGCGACCTGGTCGCCATCGACGGCTCGTACGACGACGTGAACCGGCTCTGCGGCGAGCTGGTGGAGACCGACGAGTTCGAGGACACCGCGTTCGTCAACGTCAACGTCCGGCCGTTCTACGCCGAGGGCTCCAAGACCCTCGGCTACGAGGTGGCCGAGCAGCTCGGTTGGCGGATCCCGGCCCAGGTGGTCATCCCGATGGCCAGCGGCGAGCTGCTCACGAAGATCGACAAGGCGTTCGCCGAGCTGGTCGAGATCGGCCTGGTCGAGGCGCCGGCCGGCGGCTGGAAGGTGTTCGGCGCGCAGTCGGCCGGCTGCAACCCGATCGCCACCGCGCTGCACGCCGGCACCGACACGATCACCCCGGTCAAGCCCACCGGCATCGCCAAGTCGCTGAACATCGGCGACCCGGCGGCGGGCCTCTACGCGCTGGAGGCGGTCCGTCGCAGCGGCGGCTGGATGGAGTACGCCGACGACGACGAGATCCGCGCCGGCATCCGGCTGCTGGCCCGCACCACCGGGGTGTTCGCCGAGACCGCCGGCGGGGTCACCGTCGCGGTGCTGCGCAAGCTGGTGGAGTCCGGTCGGCTCGACCCGGCCGCCGAGACGGTGGTCTTCAACACCGGCGAGGGTCTGAAGACCATCGACGCGGTCGCCCCGCAGGTCGGCCCCACCCACCGCATCAAGCCCTCGCTGCGGGCCGCCCGCGACGCCGGCCTGCTCGCCTAGGGGTCGCTCAACCGGTGGTTCGGGTGGTGTCGCGCACCACGACGTGCCAGCGGTGATCCGGAGCCGGGCTGGTCAGGCCGAGGGCCACCGGGCGCAACGGGCGCCCTGGTCCCGTAGCGACTGCGCCAGGGTGGTCAGCCCGGCGGGCGCGGCGGCTCTCGCCGTCGGGGCGCTGTTCCTGGCCGGGTTGGGCATCGCGAACCTCTACCCGCTCTCGCTCGCGCTCACCCTCGGCCTGCTCGGCGCCCTGGCGGACCGGCGCGGGCTGGCCACCGGCTTCGCGCTCGAACCGGTGCTGATCGGCGGCGGTGCCGTCCTGTTGTGGGCCGGGCTCCGCACCGTTCGCTCGGCTGTCCGGCCGAGGGCAACCGGCCCGAGCGGAGGATCGGGAGAGAGCGGTGGGTAACCGGCGGTATCCGGTGAGTGCCAGAAAACCACCCTCAAGGACTTGACGGCAGGAACCGGACGGCGCAAGATGCTCGGTGCGGGAGGGCATCCGCCGGAGACTTTTCAAGTTCTTGCGACCCAACGCCAGAGGCGTTGTGCGGACGTCCCTCCCGACCAACCTCGCGACAGGGCCGGCGGAACTCCGCCGGCCCTGTCGCTGTCCGTGGCCCTCAGCCGGTCGGCCCGGCCCCAGGTGGCGGCAGCCGGCCGGCCAGGTCGCACACCGCGCGGTGCAGGTCCTCGTCCGGCTGGAAGCGGTGCCGGCCGATCGCCGGCGGCACCGTGTCGCCCGCCGGGATGACCAGCGCCTTCGGGTCGCGGACCCGGCGGTCCACCCCGGCGGCCGGATCGTCGCGGGGCAGCTCCGGCGGGAAGACCGGGCCGCCGACCGGATCGGTACGCCGCCACAGGTTGATCCACCGCCAGTCCACCCGGTCACCGAGCTCACGGAGCACCGCGGGCCCGAGGTACGCCGGAAAGACCCGGCTGTAGAGCCGGCCGAGCGGGGTGCCGTAGGTCAACAGCGCCACCCGGGCCCGGCAGGCCGCCGGCAACTGGAGGACCGCCGCCGCGGCCAGCACGCTGCCGTGGCTCTGCCCGGAGAGCACGACCGCGTTCCCGCCGGCGGTGAGGTGCGCGATCCGCCGGGTGAGGTCCGGCACCGCGCGCTCGGCGTAGCACGGGGCGGCCAGCGGGTGCCCGGCGCGCGGCCAGAAGGTGGCCAGCTCCCAGAGCACGCCGACGACCCGCATCGCGCGCGACCGGTACGCGAACAGCCCGGTGCCGAACAGCACCACCGCGAACAGCCCGATCAACAGGCTCCCCAGGTCGGTCGCGAAGATCACCGGACGGGCCAGCGGCATCCCGCCCAGCCAGTGCGCCACGTCCTCCGGCCCGTGATGCAGCAGCGACAGCCCGGCGGCGCCCAGACTCAGCGCGGCCAGCAGCGCGTACGCCGTCAGGAGCAGCGGGGCGAGCCGGTCCGCCAGCCGCGCCCGGACGATCCGGTCCCGGACCGCACGCACCCGCTCCGGCGCGGCCCGCTCCGCCTCCGGGAACTCGCTCCGGACCAGTTCCTCGGCCGCCCGGCGCCGGCTGGCCCGCCGGTAGCGGCCGGCCAGCGTGGCGGTGCCGGCGGCGAGCAGCAGCGCGGCCGAGACGCCCATGGCCGCCCAGCGGAAGGCGACCGGCGGGGAGAGCGGCGGGGCGTCGGCCGGCAGCGGGCGGGCCGGCGTGGGGCTGGAGCCGCGGTCCAGGTATTCGGCGACGCCATAGGTCAGCCCGGCGTCGTACGACACGGCCAGACCGATCGCGATCGAGACCACCAGCGGCGCGGCGGTCACCAGCAGGTTCGACCGGCCCGGGGTCGGTCGCCGGGCCAGCACCAGGACGGCCAGCGCCAGGAGCAGCACCATCTGGGCGGCGAACAGGAGCGCGACCAGCACGTCGTACCCGGGCAGGCCGCCCCGGGCGGTCCACGGCGCGCGGGGGGCCGCCGCGTACGCCAGGGCCAGCGCGGTCAGCGCGAGGGTGGCCCAGCGGAGGAGCCTGACCGCCCGTCGCGGCCAGCGGGCGGCGGCGGGCCGTTCGAGCTGGGGGAGGCAGAGCAGCACGAGCGCGGCGGCGTGCAGGCCGACCACCGCGGCGAGCAGCGCGTTGCCGGGGAGACCGCGGTCGTGTGGCGCCAGGGCCAGGAGCAGGGCCAGGTCGAGGGAGGTCAGGGAGATCGTCACGTGCAGGGATCGCAGGCGCAGCAGCAGGGCTCGGTTGTCCCAGAAGGTCGGGGCGTCGAGCCGGTCCGCCCCCGGCCCCGGCACCGGGCGGGTGTCCTCGGGGAGTTGCCAGGTGCGCCCGCCGAGCCACCAGAGCAGGGCGACCGCGAGCAGCGGCAGCAGCGCGAGCAGGGCCAGGCGCTGCCCCGGCAGCAGGTCACCCAGCCAGGAGATCTCCCGGCGGCCCGCCAGGCACCGCGGGTACTCCGCGCACTGCCACGCGATCAGGTCCAGGGCCACCCCCACGATCGACAGCACGAACATCGCGGTGAGGGTCGCGGCGAGCAGCCGGCAGAGGGCCTTGCCGAGCAACCCCGTGCGGCGGCCCGGCGGCAGCATCCAGACGGCGATGTTGGCGAGCATGAAGGGCAGGAGCAGGACCAGGGAGAACGTGCGGGCGGCGGTGCCCCCGGTGAGGCCGCTCCAGCGGTACGCCTCCAGGGTCCCGCCGGCCGTGTTGCACGGGCTTCCGAAGTCCGGCCTGACCCGGTAGAAACCGGCGTCCCGGTCGCCGGCCACCCGGTGCACGATCGGGCGGTCCAGCATCGCCTCCGGCCCGCGGTCGGCGACGCCGTGCACCCGGATCTCGGTGATTCCCACCCGCGGCCGCCCCTCGTTCGCCGGCCGCGCGGTTACCCGCGGATGGTCCGGTCAATCCCCGCCCGAGCGGTGGGCGGCGGTGCCAACTTGTGACACGCCCCTACTGATCTGGTGGCTTGCTGTTGCATGATGGCGGGCATGACGGAGACCCCGCACCCCCTGTACGCCAGGCACGCCGACACCCTCAACCGCGCGCTGACCGCCATCACGGAGCGGGGGTACTGGTCCGCCTACCCGGAGTCGCCCAGTCCCCGGGTGTACGGCGAGACCGCCGCCGCCGACGGCAGGACCGCCTTCGAGGCGTACCTGAACGCTGACTTCCCGCTCGACCAGCCGGCGGACGGGGAGACCGTCGCCACCGAGATCAGCCCGTTCGGCGTCGCGCTGAACGTGCGCTACCCGCACGCCGGCGCCGACCAGCTGGTGTCCGCCGCGACCGCCGCGCTGCCGGCCTGGCGGGACGCCGGCCCGCAGGCCCGGGTGGGCGTCTGCCTGGAGATCCTGGACCGGCTGCACAAGAACATCTTCGAGCTGGCCAACGCGGTGCAGTTCACCAGCGGCCAGGCGTTCGTGATGGCCTTCCAGGCCGGCGGCGCGCACGCACTGGACCGGGCACTGGAGGCGATCGCCTACGCGTACGCGGAGATGACCCGCCACCCGGGCACCGCCGGCTGGGAGAAGGCCGCCGGCAAGGGCGACCCGCTGCGGATGACCAAGACGTTCCACGTGGTGCCGCGCGGCGTGGCCCTGGTGATCGGCTGCAACACCTTCCCGACCTGGAACTCGTACCCGGGGCTCTTCGCCTCGCTGGTCACCGGCAACCCGGTGGTCGTCAAGCCGCACCCCCGCGCGGTGCTGCCGCTGGCCGTCACCGTGCGCTACGCCCGCCAGGTCCTCGCCGAGGCGGGCTTCGACCCGAACCTGGTGCAGCTCGCGCCGGAGGCGGCGGGTGAGCGGCTCGCCTCGACGCTGGCCCTGCACCCGGCCGTGCGGATCGTCGACTTCACCGGCTCGACCGAGTACGGCGACTGGCTGGAGGAGAACGCCCGGCAGGCGGCCGTCTACACCGAGAAGGCCGGGCTGAACACGGTGGTGATCGACTCCACCGACGACTTCGCCGGGCTCTGCCGCAACCTGGGCTTCACGCTCACCCTGTACAGCGGCCAGATGTGCACTACCTCGCAGAACCTGCTCATCCCCCGGGACGGCATCGCCACGGATCAGGGGCACAAGAGCTTCGACGAGGTGGCCGCCGGCATCGCCGGGGCGGTCGCCAAGCTCACCGCCGACCCGGCCCGGGGCGTCGAGCTGACCGGCGCGATCGTCAACGACGGCGTGCTGGAGCGGCTGGCGGAGGTCACCAAGGTCGGCGAGCCGGTGCTGGAGTCGCGGACCGTCGAGCACCCGTCGTACCCGGACGCCGTGGTGCGTACCCCGACCGTGGTGAAGCTGGACGCCGCGGACACCGCGACCTACTCGCGGGAGTGGTTCGGGCCGATCTCGTTCGCCATCGCCACCGACTCCACCGCGCAGAGCCTGGAGATCCTCCGCGCCACGGTGGGGGAGAAGGGCGCGCTCACCGCGGCCGTCTACTCGACCGACGAGGCGGTGCTCGACGCCGCCGAGGCGGCGGCGATCGACGCCGGGGTGCACCTGTCCTGCAACCTCACCGGCGGGGTGTTCGTCAACCAGTCGGCGGCGTTCTCCGACTTCCACGGCTCGGGGGCGAACGCCGCGGCGAACTCCGCCCTCACCGACGGCGCCTACGTCGCGAACCGGTTCCGCATCGTGCAGTCGCGTCGGCACGTCTGATCTTGCTGTTGGGGCCCGGTCGGCCTGGTCGCGTCGGCTGCTCCGGTGGGTCAGGCGGGTCGGCGCATCTGGAGTTCGGTGAGGGTGGGGATCCGGGGGTGCGGGACCCGGACCCCGGTGTCCACGAAGCCCAGCTTCTGGTAGGCGCGGTAGGCCCGGTCGTTGCCGACCACCACCTCCAGCAGCAGTTCGGGCCGCCCGCAGGCCCGGGACCAGGCGGCCACCTCGTCGACCAGGGCCCCGAGCAGGCCGCTGCCTCGCCGGGCCGGGGTGACGTAGACGGCGTAGACCACGGTGAGCCCCGGCTCGGCGGGCAGCACCGTGCCGCCGGCGTGGCCGACCAGCCGGCCGCCCGGGTCCGCCACGAACTGCGCCGTCTGGCTGCCCCGGGAGACCGCGGCGACCCGGGCCGTGACCTCGGCGTGCGGGCGGGCGGCGGCCTCCGCCACGGTCTCCAGGAAGGCCAGCGGGGAGTCGGCGAGCATCTCCAGCCGGAGCGCCCGCATCCGGGCGGCGTCCGCCGGCCGGACCCGGCGGACGGTGGTGGTCGGGACGCGCGCGCTGGTCATGACGCAATGCATACCGGAGCGCCCACGGGCCGCGTCCACCCGGGCCGCGAGTCGGCCGAAATATGCCCGATTTGTGGTCGTGCGCCGCCGTCACGCCTCGTGTAGCGTGCGATTTCGGTCACCGGATTCAGTGGTCGTCGCCGATCGCTGAGCCGGTGCTCCGCCGGTGCCGGTCCGCCGGTTTCCGGGGTTGTGGAACGCCGCGCAGAGTGAGGAAGTGCACCGTGGCACAGGGCACCGTGAAGTGGTTCAACTCCGAAAAGGGCTACGGCTTCATCGCCGTCGACGGCGGCCAGGACGTCTTCGTCCACTTCTCCGCGATCGAGATGGACGGCTACAAGGCGCTGGACGACGGCCAGCGGGTGGAGTTCGAGATCGCCCAGGGCCAGAAGGGCCCGCAGGCCGAGCGGGTCCGCGTCATCTGACCCGCCGCCCGGCAGCCGGACCACCCGGGCCCGGGGGCTGCGCCACGGGCGCGCACCAGGGAAGATCGTGAGCCGTTCCAGCCATCGCTGAGGAGGGTTCATGTCCGACCAGCCCCCGTCGGGTTCCACCGAGCCGGTGCCGCCGGCGTCGTCCGGAGGCCCGGCCGACCCGGCCCCGCCCACGCCACCGGCCGCGGCGCAGCCGTCGTACCCGGGCTGGCCCGGACACCCCGCCCAGCCGGGTTTCGTCCCGCCCGACGCTCCCGCCCCACCACCGCCCGGCGCCCCCGAGCAGCCGGGCTACGGCGCCCCCGCCGGCTACGGGCAGCCGGGCTCTGGCGCCCCCGCCGGCTACGGGCAGCCGGGCTACGGTGCCCCCGGCGGCTACGGGCAGCCGTGGCCGGGACACCCGGCCCCGGCGCAGGGCTGGGGCTGGCCCGCCCCCGGGGGATATCCCGGCGAGCCGATGCCGGGCCACGCCTACGGCTGGTACCCGCCGGCCGACCCCACCGATCCGCTCGTCACGCCGCCGCAGGCGGGCATCGCGGGCTGGTTCGCCCGGTGCACCGGCGCGCTGCGCCGCGGCTGGCGGCAACTCCTGCCGATCGTCCTGGTCAGCCAGGGGGTGCCGGCCGCGGTGATCGCCGTCCTCTCGCTCGCCCTGGCGCCGACCGGCCAGCCGGCCACCGGGGCCGACGGGGCGCCGGTCCTGCCCGACGGCTACTTCACCGACTTCTTCCTCTTCTACGGCGCGGTGCTGCTGGCCGCGCTGCTCTTCGGCCCGCTGCAGAGCGCCGGGTGGGCCGCCGGCACCTGGGTGGTGGCCCGGCAGGCGGCCGGTGAGCCGGCGGGCGTCGGTGCGGCCTTCCGCTACGGCTGGCGCCGCTGCCTCGGGCTGTGGGGCTGGACCATCGTCGCCTCCCTGCTGATCACGGTCGGCGCCTGCGCCTGCCTGCTGCCGGGCATCTACGTCGCCTTCGCGCTCGCCCTCTTCGGCCCGGTCTACCTCTTCGAGCGGCAGGAGCCGATCGGCCGCGCGTTCCGCCTGTTCCACCAGCGGTTCGGGATGGTGCTGGGCCGGGTCGCGCTGGTGCTCGCCGCGCTGGTGGTCGCCTCGGTGGCCAAGGGCATCCTGGACCTGGTCAACCGGGCGCTCTTCGGCGAGCACCCGCTGGACGCCCCGACCAGCGCCGTGGCCGCCGTGCTGCTGACCCTGGTGGGCACCCTGCTGGTCGTCCCGGGCTACCTGGCCCAGCTGATCGGGCTGGTCGTCACGTACGCCGAACAGCGGGCCCACGAAGGCCCGGTGAACGCCGCCCGGCTGGCCGCGGAACTCGGCTGAGCGGGGGCATCGTGCTTGCACTCGGCTAGGGAGAGTGCTAAACAGGTCATTGGCACTCGCGTACGGTGAGTGCCAATGGTCGGGGCGGTAGGGCCACGGCCGCGCCGGTGTCTCGATGACGCCGGGCGGCACGGGGCCGGTCGTCGCGGGCTGTCCGGCCCGACCGAGGAGACGTCGTCGTCGCCAGGTGGCGACGTCCCCAAGGTGCGTACACCAGACGGCCCATCCGGGGAATCCCCGGGTGGCCCGTGAGTGTCCAGGAGGACAACGCCGTATGGCCAAGATGATCGCGTTCGACGAAGAGGCGCGCCGCGGCCTCGAGCGGGGCATGAACCAGCTCGCCGACGCCGTGAAGGTGACGCTCGGCCCGAAGGGCCGCAACGTCGTGCTCGAGAAGAAGTGGGGCGCCCCCACCATCACCAACGATGGTGTGAGCATCGCCAAGGAGATCGAGCTCGAGGACCCGTACGAGAAGATCGGCGCCGAGCTGGTCAAGGAGGTCGCGAAGAAGACCGACGACGTTGCCGGTGACGGCACGACGACGGCGACCGTCCTGGCCCAGGCCCTGGTCCGCGAGGGCCTGCGCAACGTGGCCGCCGGCGCCAACCCGATGGCCCTGAAGCGGGGCATCGAGGCCGCCGTGGCCAACGTCTCGGAGGAGCTGCTCAAGCTCGCCAAGGACGTGGAGACCAAGGAGCAGATCGCCTCCACCGCCTCCATCTCCGCCGCCGACCCCAGCGTCGGCGAGATCATCGCCGAGGCGATGGACAAGGTCGGCAAGGAAGGCGTCATCACCGTCGAGGAGAGCAACACCTTCGGCCTGGAGCTGGAGCTCACCGAGGGTATGCGCTTCGACAAGGGGTACATCTCCGCGTACTTCATGACCGACCCGGAGCGGATGGAGGCCGTCTTCGACGACCCCTACATCCTCATCGCGAACAGCAAGATCTCGTCGGTCAAGGACCTGCTCCCGATCCTGGAGAAGGTCATGCAGGGCGGCAAGCCGCTGCTGATCATCGCCGAGGACCTGGAGGGCGAGGCCCTGGCCACCCTGGTGGTCAACAAGGTCCGGGGCACCTTCAAGTCGGTCGCCGTCAAGGCGCCGGGCTTCGGTGACCGCCGCAAGGCCATGCTGACCGACATCGCCATCCTGACCGGTGGCCAGGTCATCAGCGAGGAGGTCGGCCTCAAGCTGGACGCCGTCAGCGTCGACATGCTGGGCCGCGCCCGCAAGGTCGTGGTGACCAAGGACGAGACCACCATCGTCGACGGTGCCGGCGACGCCGAGCAGATCCAGGGCCGGGTCAACCAGATCCGGGCCGAGATCGACAAGAGCGACTCCGACTACGACCGCGAGAAGCTGCAGGAGCGGCTGGCCAAGCTGGCCGGTGGCGTTGCGGTGATCAAGGTCGGCGCGGCCACCGAGGTCGAGCTGAAGGAGCGCAAGCACCGCATCGAGGACGCCGTCCGCAACGCGAAGGCCGCCGTCGAGGAGGGCATCGTCCCGGGTGGTGGCGTCGCGCTGGTGCAGGCCGGCAAGACCGCCTTCGACAAGCTGGACCTGGCCGGTGACGAGGCGACCGGCGCGCAGATCGTGAAGATCGCGCTGGACGCCCCGCTGCGGCAGATCGCCGTCAACGCCGGCCTCGAGGGTGGCGTGGTCGTCGAGCGCGTCCGCAGCCTCGACCCGGGTCACGGCCTCAACGCCGCGACCGGCGAGTACGTGGACCTGCTGGCCGCGGGCATCATCGACCCGGCCAAGGTGACCCGTTCCGCGCTGCAGAACGCCGCCTCGATCGCTGCGCTGTTCCTCACCACCGAGGCCGTCGTGGCGGACAAGCCGGAGAAGACCCCGGCCGCCCCGGCTGGCCCGGGTGGCGGGGACATGGACTTCTGAGTCCAGCTCCATCCAGTACGCCGAAAGGGGCGGGCCGCGTCAGCGGTCCGCCCCTTTCCGCGTCGCTCAGGTCGGCAGCCGCCGCTGGTTGCGGCGTTTGTGCGCCCGGTCGTACGGCGGCGTGATCCGGATCGGCTCGTCCACCGGTTGCCGTGGCTCCGCGGTGGGTGGCTCGCCGGCGCCCGCCATCTCCGCGAGTTGCTCGGCGTCGCCGTAGTCGAGCCGGTCGAACGGCAGTTGGCCGGGAAGGTCGGTGACCGGTCGCCAGCTCGCCGCCGGGTCGTCGGTCCGTTCGTCATCCGTGGACATGGCTGCCTCCTCTAGCTCGACCGTAGGGGCCGGTCGATGACCGGGAGGCAGAATGGCGTTATAAGAGTCTATGTAACTTTGGTTACGTCTGTCCGTTAAGTGGCTTCCGATACAGGAAGAAGACCCGCTCGATCCGGGCCCCGGCCGCCCCCGCGTAGAACGGCACCGGGCCCACCCAGCCGATCTGCGCGGCGGTGATCCCGGCCGCGGCCTGGTCGCGCAGGCAGCGCCGGAGCAGCACCCCGCCGATGCCCGAACCCTCCGCCGCCGGTGCCGTGCCCATCGGCCCGAACCAGCTCGGCCGGGACGAACCGTACGCGGCGAAACCGAGGATCTCCCCGTCCCGCTCGGCCAGGTGCGCGCCCGCGCCCGGGCGGCCCAGCGAACCCGCCAGCTCCGCGTCCCACGCCCCGCCGAAGGTGCCCCGGGCGAAGCCGGCCAGCGCCGGCAGGTCCGCCGGCTCGGCCCGGCGCACCGTGATCCCCGCCCCGGCGAGCCGGCGCTCGGCCGCCTCGGTCGAGCGCAGCGCCGGCGAACCCTCGGTCAGGTCCGCCGTCATGTTCCAGCCGGTCCGGTCCTGGCGATAGCCGAGCCGCAGCGCCGCGCAGACCGCCGGGGTGTACCGCACGTCGATGCCCGGCCACGTGTAGTAGGGCGGGTTGCCGGCGAGCAGCACCTCCGCCGCGCCCAGCGCGGCGAGCCGCCGTTCGGCGTCGTCCAGCAGCGCCCGGCCCACCCCGCGACGGCGCTGCTCGGGAGCCACCGCCAGCAGGTCGACGTGGCCCAGCCGGGGATCCGCCGCCGAGAGCGAACCGACCAGCACCCCGATCAGCGCGCCGTCCCGGACCGCGCCGAGCCGGAGCACCGGCCGGTCGGCCGCCGCCCGGGCGGCCAGGGTGTCCACCACGGCCGGCGCCTCGGCCGCGTCCTCGGGCAGGTCGAGGGCCCGCCGGCAGAGCTCGACCACCGCCGGCAGGCGGTCGAGTTCCAGCTCGATGATCTCCGTGTCCATGGTCGCCGACCCTACTCAACTGCAAGGTTTGTTAACAGGGCCCCGCCACGCCGGCCCGCGGCGCGCGGCCCCGGTCAGGCCGGGTCCCCGGCCCGCATCGCGGCCTGGACCGCGGCGTACGCGTCGACCAGGCCGGCACCGGTCAGGTTCCGGTCGCCCCCGCACCGGTCCGTGCCGGGCGGCACCCCGGCCGGACCGGCCGTGTCGCGCAGGATCCGGCGGGTCCGGTCCAGGTCGCCGACAAGCGCCGGGTTCGCCGACCACATCAGCGCCACCACCCCGGCCACCTGCGGCGTCGCCATCGAGGTGCCGTCGAGGGTGGCGTACCCGCCGCCGGGGAACGCCGACAGCACCCCGGCACCGGGAGCGACCAGATCCGGCTTGGCCGCGCCCCCGGCCGCCGGACCCCGGCTGGAGAAGTCGGTGACCATCCGGTTCCGGTCCACCGCACCGACCGTCAGCACGTCCGGGTACGGCGCGGGCGGGTCGACCACCGAGGCGCAGTGCGGCCCGGTGTTGCCGGCGGCGGCCACCACCAGGATGCCGGCGGCGGCCAGCGCGGCGGTCGCCGGCCGCAGCGCCCCCGGGTCGCACCCCTCGACCGGCGGGCAGCCCCAGGAGTTGGTGAGCACGTCCGGCGCGCGCCGCGGCCGGCCGTCGGTGAACGGGTTCCCGCCGGGCGGGAACGGGGCCAGCATGAACTGGAGGCAGTCCAGGTAGTGCGCCGGGCTGCCCAGGTTGCGGTCCAGGTTGACGCAGCCGACCCAGCGCGCGTCCGGGGCCACCCCGATCCCGTCGCGGCCGACCGCGCTGCCCACCGTGTGGGTGCCGTGCCCACCCCGGTCGCCCGGCGTGCGGCGGTGCTCCCAGGGGTCGTACCAGGAGTCGTCGCCGCCCCGGAAGCCGGCCGCCAGGGCCGGGTGCCGGCCGTCCACGCCGGAGTCGGAGCTGCCCACCACCACGCCCGCCCCGGTGACCCCCAGCTCGGTCCAGACCCGGTCGGCCCCGATCAGCGACACGTTCCAGACCGGGCCGGTCGGTGCCGGCGCGTCACCCCGGGCCGGGGGTGCCGCCGCGGGCAGCGGGCGGAGCCGCTGGCTGACCAGCACCCGGGCCACCTCCGGCCGGCCGGAGAGCCAGGCGCGCACCGCCGGGCCGCCGTCCGTCTCGACGGCGTTGACGAGGTAGTACGGGGTGGGGTGCAGCCGCAGCCGGGTCAGTTCCCGGCGCAGGTCGCCCTGGGTCCGCTGGGCCGTGTCCACCAGCCGCCGGTAGACCTCGGCCCCCCGGGCGTCCCGCCCGGCCCGGCCCGGTGCCCCGGCCGGGAGCCCGGTCAGGTCGGCCTGTTCCCGCAGCACCACGAGCAGCCGTTCGCCGTGCAGGCCGGCCCGGCCCGGTACGACGTACACCACGGCCACCGCGGCGAGCAGGACCGCGGCGGTCGCCCCGGCCAGCCGCCGCGGTGGCGCGCCGGCCCCGGGCCGGGCCAGCAGCACGCCGTACCCGACGGCGAGCAGGACCGCGACGGCGAACGCGGCCCCGGTGCCGACCGCGACCCAGAACGGCACGTCCCGGGCGGTGGCCAGCAGGACGGTCAGCTCCTCCGGGTCGGCGAAGGCGAGCGGCCCGACCAGCGCGAGCCCGACCAGCCAGCGGACCGGGGCCGCGCCGGCCGGGCGGCCGGCGCGGCGGGCCGCGGCCTCGAGCGCGCCCAGCACGAAGCCCAGCGGCGGGAGCAGGAGAAGGGCGGGCAGCTGCGCCCCGGACTGGCCGGCGCCGGCGGCCAGCAGGACCAGGGTCACGCCGGCGACCAGCCCGCCGACCAGCACCAGCCGGGCCGGCCGGGGCGGCGTCCCGACCGCGAACCGGGCCCAGAACGCGGCGTCGAGCAGCGCCCCGGCGAGCGCGCCGAGCGTGGCCGCGGCGAGGACCGCGAGGACGGTCTCCAGCGCGCCGCCGAGCGCGCCCACCCAGGCCCAGGGCAGCAGCATCGCCAGCCCGGCGGCGACGGCCAGCAGGGCCACCGACCCGAACCGGCCAGCCGGTGCGGGACCGGCGCCGGCCGGGGCGCCGCGCCGGGCCAACCGGGCGGCGGCCAGCGTGAGCAGCGCGGCCGTCGCGGCGAGCGCGGCCAGGTACGCCTCCTGGTGCACCGGCGGCAGGGCGCGCAGCAGGCTCAGCGCGCCGAGCGCCACGGCCCCGGCCAGCCAGACCCGGCCCACCGCGCGGATCACCGGGGAACGCGGCAGCAGCGCCAGCGCCAGCGTGGGCGCCCCCACCAGCAGCACGGTGACCAGCGCGACCACCGGCCAGACCGGCACCGGCCGGTCCAGGCCGCTGACCAGGGCGAGCTGGTCGACCACCCAGCCGACGAGCTGCCCGGGCACCGCGACGAGCACCGCCCAGACGCCGGTGGCCACGGCGGCGACCACCGCCCAGACGCCGCTGGTCGGCGGGGCGGGCGAGGGGGGAGCGGGAGGGGGAGGATCGGCCTGCATGGTGAGCACAGTACGAGCCCACCCGCAGCGGCCGACCCGAGAAACGGCAACCGCGGCCGCCGGTGGGGGCGTGTCGCCCGAGCGCCGCTCCGGTTACGGTGGACGGGTGCGCGACCCCAACGTGTCCCGATCCGAGGCCGGTCAGCTCTCCGTCCAACGCCGCGTCGATGACCTGCGCAAGCTGCGCGGCGAGCGGTTCGACGTGCTGGTCATCGGGGGCGGGGTGACCGGGGCGGGCGCCGCGCTGGACGCCGCTTCCCGCGGCCTGAAGGTGGCCCTGGTCGAGGCCCGGGACTACGCCGCCGGCACCTCCAGCCGGTCCAGCAAGCTCATCCACGGCGGCCTGCGCTACCTGGAGCAGCTCGAGTTCCACCTGGTGCACGAGGCGCTGACCGAGCGCGGCCTGCTCGCCACCCGGCTCGCCCCGCACCTGGTCCGCCCGGTGCCCATCCTGGTCCCGCTGCCGGCCGAGGGCGGGCTGGGTGACCTGCCCCGCCGGCTGGTCCGCCGGTCCTACTACGGCGCCGGGGTGGCCGCCTACGACGCCTTCGCCGGCATCTTCGGCGGCGGGCGCGGCATGCCGCTGCACCGGCACCTGTCCCGGGAGGGCGCCCGCCGGGTCTTCCCCAGCCTGCGGCCCGACCGGCTGGCCGGGGCGATCCGCTACTACGACGGGCAGGTCGACGACGCCCGCCTCGTGGTCACCCTGGCCCGGACCGCGGCCAGCCTCGGCGCCACCGTGGTGACCAGCGCCCGGGCGGTCGGGCTGATCCGGCAGGCCCGCGAGGTCACCGGGGTCCGGGTGCGCGACCTGGAGGCGCCGGCCGGGTCGCCGGACGCCGATTTCGAGGTACGCGCCCGCACGGTGATCGCGGCGACGGGCGTGTGGACCGACGACATGTCCCGGATGCTCAACGACGTCGGGCTGCGCCCCGGCTTCCGGGTCCGGGCGTCGAAGGGCGTGCACCTGGTGGTGCCCCGCTCGGCGATCACCGGCGAGACCGGGCTGATCTTGCGCACCGCCAGCAGCGTGCTCTTCGTCATCCCGTGGGGCGGCCACTGGATCATCGGCACCACCGACACCGACTGGCAGCTGGACCGGTCCCACCCGGCGGCCACCGCCAAGGACATCGGCTACCTGCTGGAGCAGGTCAACACCGTGCTGGACCGGCCGCTCAGCACCGACGACATCGAGGGCGTCTACGCCGGGCTGCGCCCACTGCTGGCCGGCGAGGCCGACTCCACCTCCAAGCTCTCCCGGGAGCACGCGGTGATCGAGCCGATGCTCGGGCTGCTGCTGGTGGCCGGCGGCAAGTACACGACGTACCGGGTGATGGCCTCGGACGTGGTGGACCGGGCGGTGCACCGGCTCGGCTGGACCCGGCCGTCGCGCACCGCCGACCTGCCGCTGCTCGGCGCCGACGGGTACGCGGCGATGTGGCGGGACCGGGCCGACCTGGCCCGCCGGCACGGGCTGCCGGTCGGGGTGGTGGAGCACCTGCTGGAGCGGTACGGCACCCTCACCCGCGACCTGCTCGCCCTGATCGACACCGATCCGCTGCTCGGCTCCCCGCTCGCCGGCGCACCGGAGTACCTGGCCGCCGAGGTGACGTACGCGGCCCGCGCCGAGGGGGCGCTGCACCTGGAGGACGTGCTGATCCGGCGTACCCGGATCTCCATCGAGACCAGCCACCGCGGCCTGGAGTCGGCCGAGCACGCCGCGGAGCTGATGGGTGCGGTGCTGGGCTGGGACGCGGCGACCCGGGCCCGCGAGGTCGCCCACTACCGGGCCCGGGTGGAGGCCGAGCGGCAGTCGCAGGCGATGCCCGACGACGTGGCCGCCGACGCCGCCCGGCTGGGCGCCCCGGACGTCCGCGGTTTCGCGGCCGATCGGGGCGGCGACGGCGACACCGCGGAGCTGCCGTCGTCCTCCGCAAGGTGACTGGTCGGTAACGTCCGGCAGAGGGTTACGGCCCCTACCTACGGAAGTGTAGGTTTCCGTGCGTGGTTCGCCCCTCCTGGCCGCGCGTCGTCCCGATGACCGCCGGCGTCCTGCTGGCGCTGGCCCTGACCGGCTGCTCGCTGTTCGGCCGGGCCGAGGGCGCCACCACCGCCGACCAGCCGGGCGGGTCGCCGGCCGCGGCGACCGGGCGGCCGGTCCACCTGGTGCAGAAGCTGGGCCCGGACGGCTCGCCCCGCACCCTCGAGGTGGACCCGGGCGGGCGGTGGCAGTGCCGGGACTGCGCGGGTGACGGGGTCGACTCCACCGGCCAGCTCACCCCCGAGCAGACCCACCGCCTCCAGCGGATGCTCGACGACCCGGCGCTGACCCGGGAGACCGACGAGGTCCGGCGGTACAAGCAGGGCTGCGTCGGCGCGCTGACCTCCACCCTGCTGATCCCGCCCGGCCTGACGATCACCACGCAGGACTGCCCGGGCGAGGAGCGGCCCCGGGTGGCCTACCAGATCCTGCTCCTGCTCACCCAGGCCACGCCGGCCGAGGACAAGGACAAGGGCTGAGGGTCAGCACACCTTGCCGGGGTTGAACAGCCCCGCCGGGTCCAGCGCGGCCCGGATCGCCTGGTGCACCCGGACCCCGACCGGGCCGATCTCCCGGGCCAGCCAGTCCCGCTTGAGCAGGCCGACCCCGTGCTCGCCGGTGCAGGTGCCACCGAGTTCCAGCCCCAGCCGCATGATCTCGTCGAAGGCCCGCCGGCCGCGCGCCACGCTCGCCGGGTCGGCCCGGTCGACCACGATGTTCGGGTGCATGTTGCCGTCCCCGGCGTGCCCCACCACGCCGATCGGCACGGCGCACTCCTCGGCGATCCGGGCCACCCCGTCCAGCAGCGCCGCGAGCGCCCCGCGCGGCACCGCCACGTCGTCGATGACCAGCCCGCCGTTGCCACCGGGGAAGGCCTCCGCGGCGAACCTCTCCATCGCCGGGTGGGCCAGCCGGCGGGCCTGGAGCAGGGCGGCCGCCTCGGCCGCGTCGGTGGCCGCGTAGACCTCGTCGGCGCCGGCCGCCGTGCACACCTCGGCGAGCCGGGCCAGGTCGGTGGCCGCCCGGGCGCCGGTGTCCACGGCCGCCAGCAGCAGCGCCTGCGCGTCGGTGCGCAACCCCATCGGCCGGTACGCCTCGATGGCCCGCAGGTGGGTCTGGTCCAGCAGTTCCAGCAGGCTGGGGGTGAGTCCCCGTTCGGCGATCCCGGCCACCGCGGTGCCGGCCGCCGCCGTGGTGGGAAAGACGGCGACCAGGGTCAGCGCCTCCTCGGGCGCCGGCCGCAGCGCCAGCGTGACCTCGGTGATCACCCCGAGGGTGCCCTCGGAGCCGACGAAGAGCCGGGTCAGGTCGTACCCGGCGACGCCCTTGGCGGTGCGCCGGCCGGTGCGCAGCACCTCACCGGAGGCGAGCACCACCTCCAGGCCGAGCACGTACTCGGTGGTGACGCCGTACTTCACGCAGCACATGCCGCCCGCGTTGGTCGCCACGTTGCCGCCGATGGTGGAGGACTCCCAGGAGCCCGGATCCGGCGGGTACCACAGGTCGTGCTTGCGGACCGCGCCGGCCAGCGCCGCGTTGACCACGCCGGGTTGCACCACGGCGATCCGGCTCACCGGGTCGATCTCCAGGATCCGGTCCATCGCCACGGTGCTCACAAGCACGGCGCCGTCGACCGCGTTCGCCGCCCCGGCCAGCCCGGTCCGCGCCCCCTGCGGCACCAGCGGTACGCCGTGCCGGCCGGCCGCCCGGACCACCGCGGCGACCTCCCCGGTGGTCCGGGGGCGCACCACGGCCAGCGGCATGCCGGCGTCGCAGAGATCCGCCTCGTCCCGCTGGTGGGTGCGGAGCAGGTCGGGGTCGGTCAGCACCGCGGCGTCACCGAGCGCGGCCCGCAGATCGTCGAGGACGGGATGGGCGGCCATGCCGGGAAGGCTAGGCCGACCCAACGTGATCATCAACCGGGCGTACCGTTGCTGGTCGTGCTCTACCTGGACCGCCCCTCGGTGCCCTGGCGGGGCCGGCTCTGGTCGCATCTGATCAGCGACGTGTCCTACGCCGAACTGCACGCCTTCGCCGAGGCGCTGGGCGCACCCCGACGCGCCTTCGACCGCGATCACTACGACCTGCCCGCCGACCGCTTCCCGGTGGCCGTCTGGCTCGGCGCCCAGGTCGTCGCGCCCCGCGAGATCGTCCGCCTCCTGCGCACCGCCAACCTCCGCCGCCCCAAACACCTCACCCCCACCCCCATCCCCACCCCCACCCCCACCCCCGCTTCCGCGATCAAGGAGTTGTGGTTCCCGGTTTGAGGCGATTCGCGGCTTTCCTCCGGTGCCACAAGTCCAAGATCGGCGAGGGGTGGGGGCGGGGGCGGGGGCGAGGGGGCGGGGCGAGGGGAGCGAGAGGGTGGGGGAGGCCAGGGGTTATGGGTGGGGGAGGGTGGTTAGTTCGCGGGTGAGGTTGGCGCGGGCGGGGGCTTCCCAACGGGCGTGGAGGGCCGGCAGGCGGTAGAGCGCGGGCAGGGCGAGCAGGTGGGCGAGGACCTGGCCGCGACCGGCGCGGAAGGCGGGCTCGGGGACGTGGGCGTACTCGCGGCGGACGGCGGCGGCGTACCGGTCGTAGCGGTCCGGCGGGGCGGCCAGGATCGCCAGGTCGGCGTCGCAGAGCAGGGCGCCGTCCGGGTCGTCAGCGGCGACCGTGTGGTCGGCGGTCAGCAGCACCAGCCGGCGTACCTCGGTCACCGCCGGGGCCGGTAGCCCGGCGCCGGCGAGCAGCTCGCCGGCCAGTTCCGCGCTGGCCCGCTCGTTGGCGTCGCCGCCGGCCCGGGGGTCGTAGACGGCGTCGTGGCACCACGCCGCGAGCCGGACCAGCTCGGGGCGGCGGGCTGACCCGGCGTACCCGTCGACGACGGCCAACACGGCCCGCAGATGGGGCAGGGCGTGATAGTGCCGGTGCGGCTCCCGCCAGCCGGCCACCAGCCGGGACCCCGCCCGCGCCACGCCCGCCGGGTCGGCCGCCCCGGCCGCGTACGCCGCCGCCTGCCACCGGTCGATCAGCTCGTCCACCCGGTGCAGTCTGCCGCACCGCCGCCCCGGCAGGATTCAGCCCTGACCGGGCGGGTAGTCCCGCCCATGGCCGGGGACCGACGATCGCCGTTTCTGCGGCGTGCGCCGCTGCGTGAAGGACTGGTCGACGTGGACGGGCCCCGGGTCACCGAGGCGATGGAGCAGCTGCGGGAGCGGAGCCGGGCCACCCTGCACGACCGGCTGCACCGGGTGCGGATGGCCGCCGGCCTGGCCGTGCAGGCGGGCCTCGCCGCCGGCCTCGCCTACCTGATCTCGCACCGGCTGCTGCACAACCCGCAGCCGGTGTTCGCGCCGATCTCCGCGGTCGGCACCCTCGCGGCCTCCGTCGGGCAGCGGTTCCGCCGGACCGTGGAGCTGATCGTCGGGGTGGCGGTCGGGGTGGCCGTGGGCGACCTGCTGATCTATTTCCTCGGCACCGGCGCCTGGCAGCTGGCGCTGGTGGTGACCGCGGCGATCCTGCTGACCATCTTCGCCGGGGCCAGCGTGGCCATCGTGATCCAGGCGGCGGCCACCGCGGTGCTGATCGTCACGCTCAGCCCGTCCACCCAGAACCTGGAGATACCCCGCTTCGTCGACGCGTTCCTGGGCGGCGGTATCGCACTGGTGGTCACCGCGATCCTGCTGCCACTCAACCCGCTCCGGGTGATCAACCGGGCCGCCCGGCCGGCGTTGGACCTGCTCGCGTCGCAGCTCGACAGCTGCGCCGAGGCGCTGCGAAGACGGGACCGGCACGCGGCCCAGCAGGCGCTGCACCGGTTGCGGGAGAACAAGGAGGAGCTGGCCGCGCTCTCCGAGGCGATCGAGGGCGCCAAGGAGACCATCACCATCTCCCCGGCCCGCTGGCACCGGCGCAACGAGCTGACCCACTACGCGGAGGCGGCCGACCCGATCGACCGGGCGATGCGCAACAGCGGCACCCTGATCCGCCGCTCGGTCACCATCATCGAGGACGAGGAGCCGATCCCCGAGCCGATGGTCGACGCCATCGCCCACCTGGCCGAGTCGGTCCGCCTGCTGCGGCACGAGTTCGCCGTCGGGGAGGAGCCCGAGCAGGCCCGGGAGCGCTCGCTCCGCGGGGTCAGCGAGGCCGGCCGGGCGTACACCGAGGGGGTGGGGTTCTCCGGCAGCGTGGTGATCGCCCAGGTACGCACCACGGCCAGCGACCTGCTGGTGGCCTCCGGGATCGACCAGGAGGAGGCGAACCGGCTGGTCCGGCAGGCGTTCGGCGACAAGGAGCAGCGCAGCGGCGAGATCACCGAGCAGAGCCCCGCCCCGAAACCCCCCACCGCCCCACCGGTCGGCTGACCCCACCCCTCCCGGGACCGGTCAGGCCAGCGTGGCCAGGGCGGTGAGCAGGGCGTCCACGTCGGCGCGGGTGGTGCCGAGGCCCAGGCTGGCGCGCAGCGCGGTGGGCGGCAGGTCGGTCCGGCCGGCGCGGGCGGCCGCCTCGGTCAGCAGCCGGCGAGCCAGCGGGTGGGCGCAGAACAGGCCGTCGCGTACCCCGATCCGGTGCGCGGTCGCCAGGTGGGCGGCCACCTCGGCGGAGTCCCGGCCGGCGACCACGAAGCTGACGATGCCCACCCGGGGCGCGTCCGGCGCGAAGGTGCGCAGCTCCAGCACGTGCGGCAGGGCGGCGATGCCGTCCCGCAGCCGGGCCAGCAGGGCCTGCTCCCGGGCGTGCAGCGCGTCCCGGTCGGCCTCGGCGAGCGCCGCGCAGACCGCCGCGAGGGCCACCGCGCCGAGCAGGTTCGGGGTGCCCGCCTCGTGCCGGGCCGGGCCGGTGGCCCAGCGCACCTCGTGGGTGCCCGCGCCGACGTGGCTGGTGGCCCCGCCCCCGGCCAGGTACGGCGGGGCCGCGTCCAGCCAGTCGCTTCGGCCGACGAGCACGCCCGCCCCGAACGGGGCGTACAGCTTGTGCCCGGAGAGCGCCAGGTAGTCCACGTCCAGCGCGGCCAGGTCGACCGGGGCGTGCGGGGCGAGCTGGGCGGCGTCCACCAGGATCCGGGCGCCGTGCCGCCGGGCCACCCGGGCCAGCTCGGCCACCGGCCAGCGCTCCCCGGTCACGTTGCTCGCGCCGGTCACCGCGACCAGCACCGGCAGCCCCGGCCGGGCGTCCCGGGACAGCTCGCCGAGGGCCGCGTCGAGGGCGCGTACCGCCCCGCCAGGGCTCTCCGGCACCGGCAGCCGTACCGAGCCGCGCGGCCAGGGCAGCAGGTTGGCGTGGTGCTCGCCGGCGAAGGTGACCACGGTGGTGCCGGCGGGCAGCGCCCGGGCCAGCAGGTTGATCGCGTCGGTGGTGTGCCGGGTGAAGATCACGTGATCGTCGGGGCGGGCGCCGAGGAAGTCGCCGACCGTCTGCCGGGCCCGCTCGTAGGCCAGCGTGCAGCGCCGGGACAGCGCCCCGGCGCCCCGGTGCACGCTGGCGTACCAGGGCAGCAGCTCGGCCACCGCGTCGGCCGCGGCCCGCGCGCAGGGTGCGCTGGCCGCGTGGTCCAGGTTGATTTCCCCCGGTACGCCGAGCACGCCGAGCGGGTCCGGCCGGGTCGGCGGCGGCAGGGTGGGCAGCGAGGGTACGAGGGTGACGGTCATCGGCCGAACCTCCCGGGTCCAGGGGACCCCGGGGGATGGTACCGGGACGGGGTCCGCGCTTGCCCAGCACGCCGTTCGGGCTGGGCCCGGTCATCACCCGGGGCACCCCACCGCGAACTCGACGAGGGTTGCCGGCCAGCAAGCCGGGGCTTGACGCTGGCGCTCGTGACCTGCCCGGCAGCATAGCGGCCGCGATGCGGCCGGACCAGAGGGGCCCGGGGAACTACGCTGACGGCATGCCCGACACCCCGCCCGGCGGAGCCCTTCCGCCGCCGCCGACCGCGCCCGCCGCCCCTCCGCCGGGGCCGGCGACCCCCCGGATGCCCCTGCGCCGGGTGGGCTGGCGGCGGTTCCTGGCGCTCGCCGGCGTGGTGCTGCTGATCGCCGCCGGCGCCGTGTTCATGGTCTTCACCCTGGGCGAGAGCCTGGGCGCCGAGGCCCTGCTGGTCGGCGTGATCGCGGCCATCCTGCCGGTGCCGGTGCTGGTCTCCTGTTTCCTCTGGCTGGACCGGTACGAGCCGGAGCCGCTGAAGTATCTGATCTTCTGCTTCGCCTGGGGCGCGTTCGTCTCGACCGCGATCTCGCTGCTGGTCAACGAGACCGGCGCGAAGCTGTTCCAGAACTGGGGGCTGCCCAGCGCGCTGACCGCCGTGCTGGTGGCGCCGTTCATCGAGGAGTTGACGAAGGCGGCCGGGCCGATCCTGCTGTTGATCTTCCGGCGGCGCGAGTTCTCCGGGATCACCGACGGCCTGGTCTACTGCGGGCTCTCCGCGGTCGGCTTCGCCATGGTGGAGAACATCCTCTACCTGGGTGGCTACGGCTACCGCACCGGTGTCGAGGAGTACGGGCCGGCCACCGGGGCGCAGCAGGTCATCGCCATCTTCATCGTCCGGATCCTGCTGTTCGGCTTCGCCCACCCGCTGTTCACCTCGATGACCGGCGTGGGGCTGGGCGTCGCCGCCCGCAGCGCCGACCGGCGGGTCCGGCTGCTCGCCCCGATCGCCGGCCTGCTGCTGGCGATGATGCTGCACGGCACCTGGAACCTGCTGCCCTCGCTGGCCGTGGCCACCGGGCAGCCGGTGATCGTCCTGTACGGCTACATCGGCGTGATGGTGCCGATCTTCTTCGGCATGGTCGGCCTGGCCGTCTGGCTGCGGGCCTGGGAGGGGCGGCTCACCGAGCGGACCCTGCCGGACTACGTCCGGGCCGGTTGGCTCACCCCGCCCGAGGTGGCCGCCCTGGGCAGCCTCGGCCGGCGGCACGCGGCCCGGACCTGGGCCCGGCGGGTGGCCGGCGACGGTGGGGTGAAGGCGATGCGCGGATACCAGTTCGCCGCCACCCGGCTGGCGCTGCTGCGCGACGGGATGCGCCGAGGGCTGGACCGCAAGCCGGCCGAGCGGGACCGGACAGCGCGGGAGGAGCGGGAGTTGCTGGACGCGATCGGGGCGTACCGGTCGTTCTTCGTGGGCCGCGACCCGCAGGCGCCGCTGGGGGTGTGGGACGGGCACCGCTACCACCTGCGTTTCCCGGACGGGTCGCAGCGGGCGGTCGAGGCGCCGGACGAGCCGGTGGTGCCGATCCCGGTGGTGCTGGCCCCGCCGCCGCCCCCGGTCGGTCCCGGCCCGGCCGGCTGGTACGGCCCGCGCCCGGCCGCGCCCTGGTCCCCGGGCGGCTGACCGCCCGGGCCGCGCCCGGGACCGGGGTCAGCTCATCAGGCCGGTGAGGAAGTCGCCGAAGCCCTGGAAGATGGCGACCAGGGCGGCCCCGATCCCCTTGAACAACTGGGCGGCCCCGTCCGGCCGGAACGCCATGAAGTAGATCAGGAACGCGACGAATCCCCAGCTCAATATCTTCTTCACGACTACCGGCATGATCCCCTCCCCAGGGCGCTGAGGTGCCTGGGCTTCCCGCCGGGCGGCGGAGCAAACGGCACCCCGGGGGCAGGGGTCTAGAGGCAACGCCGTTCAGTTAGGTCGGTGGCTCGCTTGTCAAGGTTCGTTGGTGATGACGTCGATGTTGGTGGTGGCTTTGTAGGTGCGGCGGTCGAT
>NZ_JBFAJK010000034.1:0-70647 GCF_040655175.1 Micromonospora sp. NPDC050495
GGGACGCCGCCGCTCGCCGGCTCGGGTCGGCCCGGGCCGACCCGAGCCGGCGCTCATCCGGAGGCGGTCGCCTCCGGACCGGCGCCGCCCGGGCCGGCGCGGCTCAGCGGGCGGTGCAGGAGACCGTCGGTATCCGGTTGCTCCCGGTCGCGGTGCCGGTGAAGCCGACGGTGGTGCTGCCACCGACGGCGAGCCGGCCGTTCCAGCCGGCGTCGGTGACCGTCACCGCCGCCCCGGACTGGGTGTACGACCCGCTCCACAGCTGGCTGATCTTCTGCCCGTCGGCGAAGGTCCAGCTCAGGGTCCAGCCGGCGATCGGCGCGGCCCCGGAGTTGCGGACCGTCAACTCGGCCTGGAAGCCGCCGGGCCAGGAGTTCGTCACGGCGTACGTGGCCGCGCAGCCGCTGCCGCTCGGCGTGGGGCTCGGCGACGTCGGGGTGGGCGTCGGGCTCGGCGAGCTGGGCGTCGGGCTCGGCGACGTCGGCGTCGGGGACGGGCTGGCCGAGGTCGGGGACGGGCTGGCCGAGGTCGGCGTCGGGCTGGGGGTGCCGCCGAGCCGGTCGGCGACCAGGATGCCCCGGCCGTTGGTGCCCAGGTAGACCCGGCCGTAGACGCGCGGGTCACCGGTCAGCGCCTCGCCGGCGTTGCCGTACTGGTGCTGGTCGTCGTTGATCCGCACCCAGCTCGCGCCGGTGTCGTCCGAACGGTAGACGCCGTGCTTGCCGTCCACCGTGCCGATCACGAACAGTGCCGGGTACGTCCGCCCGGGCGCGGCCTTGCCGAAGCCCACGTTGATCGAGGTGGAGACGCCGGTCACCGGGGCGAAGCTGGCCCCCGAGTTGGTGGAGCGCCAGAGCCCGCCCTCGCCGGCCAGCCAGATGTCGCCCTCGGCGCCGGGCAGCGCCTTGAACTTGACCCCGGTGCTCGGCAGGCCGGTCGCGGCGGTGGCCGTGAAGGCCGCCCCACCGTTGGTGCTCACGTAGAACTTCCCGTTGCTGAAGCCGTAGAACTTGTTCGGGTTGACCCGGTCGGACTCGATCGTGGCGTTGGCCGGGATGCCGGTGGCCGCCGTCCACGAGTTGCCGAAGCCCACCGAGCGGACCACCTGCTGGCCGGCGTCGCCCGGCGCCCAGACGAACTGGCTGCCGTCGGCCGACGCGGCCACCGTGCCGCCGTTGTTGATCCCGCCGGGTTCGGTGCCCTGGAACCAGTTCGCGCCGCCGTCGGTGGAGAACGCGACGTGGCTGTCGTTGGGCCGGTCGGCGTCGGTGAAGTTGCCGGCCCGTACCAGCACCGCCGGCTTGGTCTCGGCGTAGTCGAGGCTCGTGGTGCTGGTGAAGACCGGCTGGGTGAACATCATCGCCGGCACCGCGGCCAGGTCGGTGTGCCGGAACCCGCCGATGTCGCCGAGCCCGCTGACCAGCGGCGCGCCCGACGGCGGGCTGACCAGGTCGAGCACCGCGGTCTCCTCCAGCCCCTTCACCATCGGGGTGATGGTGAACGTGCCGCCGGTGTCCCACTTCGTCAGTCCGGTGGTGCCGTAGATCGTCGCACCGGTGCCGTACATCATCCGGTCGCTGTTGAACGGGTCGATCTCCAGCGACTCGTTCATCCAGCCCAGCTTCGGGGTCTCCTCCGGCGGCGCGGGGTTCGCGCCGAACGTCAGCCACGGCACCGAGCTGATGTCCATGGTGTACTTCTTGCTCCGGTTCGGATAGCTGGTGAACTCCCAGATCCGGCTCCAGGTCGCGCCCCCGTCGGTACTGCGCCAGAAGATCGCGTCCGGCCACCAGGAGATCTGGGTGGCGACCATCAGGGTGTTCGGGTGCTGGCGGTCGATGGTCAGGCCGGAGTAGCCGAAGTAGTCGTCGCCGCTGGACGACGGGATCGGGCTGATCTGGGTCCAGGCGCCGGTGGCCCGGTTGAACTTCCACACGTCACCCTTGCCCCCGTCGTACGGGCCGCCGGTGTCGCTGGTGGCGATGTAGAGGTAGCCGCCGACCGGGTCGACCACCCCCTTGTGGGCCAGGTAGCCGGTGGGCTGGCCGGCGATCCGCTCCCAGGTGGCGCCGCCGTTGGTGCTCCGGTAGACCGGGTTCTGCTTGTCGGCCACCCCGACGTAGACGGTCTGCGTGGCGTTGCCGGCCGTACCCGTGCTCTTGTCGAAGGCGACCCAGGTGAGGCCCTGGTTCTGGCTCTGGTAGCCGGTGCTGTCGTTCGGGTCGGCCCGGTAGTTGCCGACGTTCGGGAACGCGGTCACCTTGGCCCAGGTCACCCCGTAGTCGGTGCTGCGCCACAGGCCGTTGCCGCCCTCGGCGCCGTAGTACAGGATGCTGTTCCTGTTCGGGTCGATCGCGAGCCGCTCCCCCATGCCGCGGCCCGGCATGTTGCCGCCGTTCTTGAACGGCAACTCGGTGGCCTGCCAGGTGGCGCCCTTGTCGGTGGAGCGCAGGATCGCTCCGTTGTTCGGGTCCCAGTCGTTGGTGTACATGCCGACGGCGGCGTACACCCGGTTGGTCTGCACCGGGTCGGTGGCGATGCTCAGCACGCCGTTCCAGCCCCACCTGTCGGCGCCGACGTGGTCCAGCAGCGGCGTCCAGGACTGGCTGGCCTGCTCCCAGCGGTACGCCCCGCCGATGTCGGTGCGCGCGTAGATCAGGTTCTTCTCGGTCTGGTTGAAGACGATGCCGGGCACGAAGCCGCCGCCGTCGATCCGGACGTTCTTCCAGGAGTACGGCTCGGCCGCGGCGGCGGCCGCCGGGACGGTGGGGGTGGCGGCGAGCTGCACGACGACGGCGGCCGCCGTGGCGGCCAGCGCGGCGGCGGCCACGCTGGCGAGACTTCTGCGCATGGGGGAATTCCTCTCGGGGTGCGCGGGGACGGTGGGGAGCTGCCCGGGCTCCCCGTCGGCGAACGCGGCTCCCGCAGCCGAGGGACATTCACCCTAACCGCCCGGCCGTCGAATTTGGAAGCGTTCCCAACTAACTCGTCCCACCCGGATGGGATGAGGGCAGGTCACCCGGGGTGTGGACAGGATCGGTGGTGCGGGTGTGCGTGCCGCAGCCGCCGTCCGCGCCAGGAAACCGATCCGGAGGGAGCCATCGCATGGCCACCGCGACGATCGCCCGTACCGACCAGGACATCCAGTCCGACGTGCTCGACGAGCTGACCTGGGAGCCCCGGGTACGACCCAACGAGATCGGGGTGACCGTCACCGAAGGGGTCGTCACGCTGACCGGCTGGGTGGACAGCTACGCCAAGAAATGGGCCGCCGAACGCGCCGCCCACCGGGTCACCCGGGTCCGCGCGGTCGCCAACGACCTGGCCGTCCGGATCGCCACCTCCGCCGAGAAGAGCGACCCGGAGATCGCCACCGCCGCCGGCCGGGCCCTCGAGTGGGACGCCTTCGTGCCGCTCGAGGCGCTGGACGTGACCGTCGCCGACGGCTGGGTCACCCTGCACGGCGAGGTCGAGTGGGAGTACCAGCGTCGGGCCGCCGAGCGGGCGGTCGGCCGGCTCACCGGCGTACGCGGGGTGAGCAACGGGATCACCGTCCGGCCCGCCACCCGCTCCGACGGGCGCGAGCTGGCCGAGCGGATCGTGGACGCGCTGGCCCGCAACCGGGCCACCGAGGCCGAGGGGATCAGTGTGCGGGTGCACGGCGACACCGCCGTGCTCGCCGGACTGGTGCACTCCGTCCCCGAGCGCGAGGAGATCGAACGGATCGTCTGGTCCGCGCCCGGCATCCGGGAGGTGCACAACCACGTGACGGTCGGCGCCTGAGCCGGACCACCCTCGGCGGGTGATCCCCGCTCACCCGCTCGCGAGCCACGGTGGGCGACATGACTGAACCGAACGGCCCGCGCCGACCCGGGCGTCCCGCGCCCGGGCCCACCCTGCCGTCGACCCGGGACGGGATGACCCGATGAGCACGCCACTGCAGGTGACCAGCGCCCGGCTGCACGTCCCGGTGAGCGAGGCGGACCACGCGCGCGGGCCGGCGGACGCACCGGTCACCATCGTCGAGTACGGCGACTTCCAGTGCCGGTTCTGCGGGGCCGCGTACCCGAACCTGGCCGAGGTGCTGCGCCAGCGCGCCGACAGCGTTCGGCTGGTCTACCGGCATTTCCCGATCGCCAACGTGCACCCGTACGCGGAGAGCGCGGCGGAGGCGGCCGAGGCCGCCGCCGTACGGGGTCGGTTCTGGGAACTGCACGACTGGCTCTACGAGCACCAGGACCAGCTCGACCCGGTGCACCTGTCGCTCGGCGTCGAGCAGCTCGGGCTGCCGGCGGACGAGGTCGCCGGGGAGGTCGGCCGGCAGGCGCACGCCGACCGGGTCCGGCGGGACTTCGTGGGCGGCATCCGCAGCGGGGTGACCGCCGCCCCGACGCTCTTCGTCAACGACGTCCGCCACGACGGCGGGTACGACCTGGCCGAGCTGCTGGCCGCCGTCGACGCCGCCGAGCACCCCTGACGCGCCACCCGCCGCCCGCCGGCCCCGGCGGGCGGCGGACCGGTCAGATCAACCGCAGCTCGCGGGCCCGCCGGACCGCCTCGCGCCGGCGGGTCGCGTCGAGCTTGCGGTAGATGTTGCGCACGTGGGTCTTCACCGTGTTGACCGACAGCGACAGCTCGCTGGCGATCTCCACGTTGGACAGGATGCTCTGCAGGTAGCGCAGGATGGTCAGCTCCCGCTCGGTGAGCGGCTCGTCCAGCGCCCGCGCCGGGGCCGGCGCCCGCTCCGCCGGCCCGTCGGCGTCCCGCTCGTCGGCGCCGCGGACCAGCTCACTCACCGTCGCCCAGTGCGCGGTGCCCGAGTCGAGGTGGGCGGCGAGCAGGTCGCGTACCCCCGGCTCGGGGCGGGTGAAGTCGCGCCGGTACCCCTCCGGCGCGGCCAGGTCGAGCACCTGCTCCAGGATCCGCCCGGCCCGCCGCTCGTCGCCCGCGTCGCGGGCCAGCACGGCGTCGAGCAGCCCGGCGCGGACCCGTACCGGGAGCGGCCACCACCGGGCGTCCGGCCCGACCCAGTCCGGCAGCGCCCGCTCGGCGGCCCGCGGGTCCCCGGCCCGCAACTCGACCCGGGCCAGCGCCACCCCCAGCGCCGCCGCCACCGCCCCGGCCACCGCCGCGTCCGGCCGGACCTGCCCCTCGCCTGGGGCGGACTCGGCAGTCCCCTCCGGCCCCCGGGCGTCGGACGGGGCCGACTGCCGGACCGGTGGGCCGGGCGGGCGGTGCAGCACGTCGGTGAGCAGGGCACGGGCCGTGTCCACGTCGCCGACCGCGGCGCGCACCTGCGCCTCGGCGGCGGTCAGGCCGGCGGCCGGCTCCACCCCGGGCGCGGCCTCCCAGGCCGCGCCCAGGGTGCGCAGGGCGGCGGCCGGCTCGCCCGCCGCGACCAGCAGCTCGGCCCGGCAGAGCGCGGCCAGCGCCGCCGCGCTCGGCGCCGCTCTGGCCGGGCCGGCCAGGGCCAGGTTCGCCGCGGCCTCCGTCGGGTCGTCCCGCTCCCCGGCGACCAGGGCCAGCGCCAGGTACGCGTACCCGCGGTCCACCTGGCCGGACCAGCCCTGCCCGGGCGGCATCGCCAGCGCCTCCCGGGCGGTCCGCTCGGCCGCCCGCAGCTCACCCCGGGCCGCGTCCAGCAACGCCGACCGGCTGGCGCAGACCAGTTCGGTGCGCGGCCGGCCCGCCTCCCGGGCGGCGGCCAGCGCCTCGGCGAACCGCTCCCCGGCGGCGGTCAACGCCCCCTCGGCGAGCGCCACCAGGCCCAGCGCGGTCCCGGCGACCGCCCGGATGTCGGCCTCCTCCCCGGCGCCCGCGCGCGGATCGCCCGACCCGGCCGGGACGGGACCGGTGGCGCGCAGCCGGGCCGCGACCCGGCGTACCTCCGCGTGGTCGCCGGCGAGCCGGGCCAGGGTGAGTTCCAGCGCGGCGGCCAGCCGGCGGACCCGGTCCCGGCGCGGGACGGGCAGCTCGTCGGCGTGGCCGGCGCCCTCGCGCAGGTGCCCGGCGGCGGCGTCGAGGTCCCCGGCGTACGCCCGCTCGGCGGCGCAGGCCAGCGCCAGCTCCGGATCCCGGCGGACCGCCGCCGCGGGCGGCGCGGCGGGCGGCGCGCCGGCCCGGTCGTCCCCGTCGTACGGCAACAGCTCCGGCCAGCGGGTGATCAGCAGCTCGGTGGCTCGGTCCCAGTCGCCTCCGGCCAGCGCGTGCCGCAGCGCCTCGGCCGGCCGGCCGTTGCCCGCGTACCAGCCGGCCGCCCGCAGGTGCAGCTCGCGCAGCTCGTCATCGGGCAGCCGGGACAACTCGTCGCGGAGCACCTCGGCCAGCAGCTGATGGCACCGGTACCAGGGCGGCGCGCCCCCGTCGTGGTGCACGAAGCCGCCCGACCGGGCCAGCTCGGCCAGCACCTGCCCGGCATCGGCCCGCCCGGTCACCGCCTCCGCGAGGTCGGCGCAGACGGCCGCCGCGACGGCACCGCGCCGCAGCACGTCCCGGGCGTCCGGGTCCAGCGGGGCCAGCACCTCGTCGCGCAGGTACGCGGCCACGTCCGGCTGGTCGCCGCCGAACCGCTCGACCGCCCACCCCGGATCCGCCCCGCCGCGCAGCGCCAGCGCGGCGAAGCGCAGCCCGGCCGGCCAGCCGCCGGTGCGGTCGCGCAGCCGGGGCACCACCGCGGCGGGCAGCGGCACGCCGTGCGCCACCAGCAGGTCGGCCACCTCGTCGTCGGTGAACGCCAGCTCCGCCGGGCCGAGTTCGGTCAGCTCGCCGGCCAGCCGCCAGCGGTGCAGCGCCAGCGGCGGCTCGGTCCGCGCCCCGACCACCAGCCGCAGCCGCCCCTCGGTGTGCCGGAGCAGGAACTCCAGGCCGGCCAGGGCGCCCGGGTCGGTGATCCGGTGCAGGTCGTCGAGGACCAGCAGCACCGGACGGTCCCGGGCGGCGAGCGCCGCGGCGAGCAGTTCGAGCTGGTCGGGGCGGGGTGGGGCGTCCGGCACCGGCGACCCGCCCGGCTCGGGTGCTCCCGTGACGGCGCCGCGCAGGGCGGCGGCCAGGTAGGACCAGAGCCGTTCCCCGGTGTCGCCGCCCTCCACCGACACCCAGGCGGGCGGCGGCTCCGCCCGGGTGGCGCGCGCCCAGCCGGCGAGCAGGGTGGTCTTGCCCCAGCCCGCCGGCGCGGCGACCAGGGTCACCGGGCCGGCCGTTCCGGCTTCCAGCAGGTCAACCAGTCGCGGCCGGAGCAGCAGCGGCCCGGGCGGCGCGGGTGCCGCCAACCGGGACGCCAGCAGCGGTGGCCCAGCCGGCGCGGCGTCCACCGGCACGATGCCGCCACCCGGCGCGGCGTCCGGCCTCCCGGCGGCGCCACCCGGCGCGGCAGCCACCGGCACCGGGTCGTCGCCCGGCGCGGCGTCCGGCGGCACGGTGACGTCGCCGGGCGTTCCGGCCACCTCGACGCGGTCAGCCTCCTGCGGCATGCGCCCTCCCCCGTCGCGTCGCGTTCACTCCCCCGCGGCCGTGCGCTGCGCGGTTACCCGGCCCGCACCGGTTCACCCCTTCGGGGCGAGCCGGCTTCACCCGGCCGGGCCGGACGCTGGCGGCACGCGGGCGGCCGGCCGCGCGTGACCGGCCGCCCGGCGCCCCGCGACGACGGGAGGGACAGGTGGCACGGATGGGACGGCTGACCGGTGGCGTGATCACCCTGGTGGTCGCGGCCGGGGTGACCGCCGCGCGCGCCCTCGTACGCCGGGAAGGGGTCCGGTCGGGCCCGGGCGGGACCGACCCGCGGCCCGGACGCTGGCAGGTGGTCACGGTGGCCGGCCGACCCGAGGAGGTGCTCCCCGGCGGGCGGTGGCCGGAGCCGCTGCGCCGGCTCGGCGGGGCGGTGGAGCTGTCCGCCCGGCCGGCGCCGGGTGGGCGCGGCACCGAGTTGGCGGCCCGGCCGCTCGGCGGGGAGCCGGAGCTGCCCGGGCTCGCCGCCCACCTGGTCGGGGACGAGCCCGGCCGGTTCGTGCGGCAGGTGCTGCGGGAGGTCAAGCAGCTCGCCGAGACCGGCGAGGTGCTGCGCGCCGACCGCTCCCGGCTGGACCGCCCGGGGACGGTCGGGTGAGAGCCCTCTGCTGGGCGGGCGCCGACGGGTTGGTGGTGCGCCAGGTCCCCGACCCGGAGCTGCGCAACGCCCAGGACATGATCGTCCGGATGCGACGCAGCGCCACCTGCGGGGCGGACCTGCCGCTGCTGGCCGGCCGGATCCCCCACCTGGCCGTCGGCGACGTGCTCGGGCACGAGTTCGTCGGCGAGGTGGTCGAGGTCGGGCCGGAGGTGCGCCGGCACCGGGTCGACGACCGGGTGGTGGTCTGCGCCTCCATCGCCTGCGGCGCCTGCTGGTTCTGCCGGCAGGGCAACTACGGCTGCTGCGACAACGGCGCCCCGGCGGCCACCGAGCCGGCCTGGGGCGAGAGCGCCGCCGGCTGCTACGGCCACCCCGCCCGGTCCGGCGGCTTCGCCGGCAGCCACGCCGAGTACGTCCGGGTGCCCTACGCCGACGTGGGCGCGTTCACCGTGCCCGAGGGGGTCAGCGACGACCGGGCGGTCTTCGCCGCCGAGGCCGCGCCGACCGGCTGGATGGGCGCCGAGCTGGGCGAGGTGGCGCCCGGCGACGTGGTGGCGGTCTGGGGCGCGGGTGCGGTGGGGCAGCTCACCGCCGGGGCGGCGGTGCTGCGCGGCGCGGCCCGGGTGGTGATCGTCGACGACGACGACCAGCGGCTACGGATGGCTGCCCGGCACGCCGGCGCGGAGCCGCTCAACTACCGCTACGTGGACGTCCTCGCGGAGCTGCGGGAACGCAGTGGCGGCCGGGGCCCGGACGTGTGCGTGGAGGCGGTCGGCATGGGGGCCGACCGGCGGGGACGGTTCGGCCGGCTCGGCGACGGCGGGGAGCGGCCGACGGCGCTGCGCGAGGCGGTGCACGCCTGCCGCAAGGGCGGCACCGTGGTGGTGCTCGGCACCTGGACCGGCGTCGTCGACGCGTTCCCGCTCGGCGCGGTGCTGACCAAGGGGCTGACCGTGCGCAGTGGCCGGCAGCACGGGCAGCGCTGGATCCCGACCCTGCTGGACCGGATGGCCCGCGACGAGCTGCGGACCGAGCACCTGGCCACCCACCGGCTGCCGCTGGAGCGGGCCGCACACGGCTACGCGCTGTTCCGGGACCGGGCGGACGGCTGCGTACGGGCGGTCTTCTCCCCGTGAGCCGCCGGCCCGGTGGTGGCACACTCGGCGGATGCGCAACGACCGCCCGTACGACCTCGTCCTCTTCGGTGCCACCGGGTTCACCGGCGGCCTGACCGCCGAGTACCTGGCCCGGCACGCCCCGGACGGGCTGCGCTGGGCGCTCGCCGGCCGCAACCCGGGCAAGCTGGCGGCGGTGCGGGACCGCCTCGTCGCCATCGACGCCGGCCTGGCGGAGCTGCCGCTGCTGACCGCCGACGTCACCGATCCGGCGTCGCTGCGCGCCGTCGCGGAGGCCGCCCGGGTGGTCGCCACCACCGTCGGCCCGTACGTGCACCACGGCGAGCCGCTGGTCGCGGCGTGCGCGGCCGCCGGCACCGACTACCTCGACATCACCGGCGAGCCGGAGTTCGTCGACCTCATGTACGTCCGGCATCACGCCGAGGCGGTCCGTACCGGCGCGCGGCTGGTGCACGCCTGCGGCTTCGACTCGATCCCGCACGACCTGGGCGCCTGGTTCACCGTCCGGCAGCTGCCCACGGACGGGCCGGTGACCGTGGACGGCTACGTGCGGGCCGGCGGCCGGTTCTCCGCCGGGACGTACCACTCGGCGCTGACCGCGTTCTCCCGCACGGCGCAGATGAGCCGCGCGGCGAAGGCCCGCAGGGCCGTCGAGCCGCGGCCGGCGGGGCGCCGGGTCCGGGCGGTGCCCGGGAAGGTCGGTCGGGCCACCGAGATCGGCATGTGGGCGGTGCCGCTGCCGACCATCGACCCGCAGGTGGTCCGCCGGTCGGCGGCGGCCCGCCCGGAGTACGGCCCGGACTTCCGCTACCGGCACTTCGCCGCGGTGAAGCGGCTGCCCACGGTGCTGGCCGCGGGGGTGGGCCTGGCCGGCCTGGTCGGGTTGGTGAAACTTCCGCCGACGCGGCGCTGGCTGCTCGGCCGGCTCTCCTCCGGGCAGGGGCCGAGCGCGCAGCAGCGGGCGAAGTCCTGGTTCCAGGTCCGGTTCGTCGGCACCGGCGGCGGACAGACGGTGCTCACCGAGGTGGCCGGCGGGGATCCCGGGTACGACGAGACCGCGAAGATGCTCGCCGAGTCGGCGCTCTGCCTGGCCTTCGACGACCTCCCGCCAACCGCCGGTCAGGTGACCACGGTGACCGCGATGGGCGACGCCCTGCTGGACCGCCTGGTCCGGGCGGGGATGACCTTCCGGGTGGTCGGCGCTTGACCCTCGACCGGGTTGAGGGCCCAGGATCCGGCGTCGTGGAGAGCGACCTGCGCAGCATCGGCGAACTGGCCCGGGCCAGCGGCCTGACGGTCAGCGCGCTGCGGTTCTACGACCGGTCCGGGGTGCTGGTGCCGGCCTTCGTCGACCCGGTCACCGGCTACCGCTGGTACACCGACGAGCAGGTGGCCCCGGCCCGGCTGGTGGCCGGGCTGCGCCGGGTCGGGATGCCGCTGGCGGGGATCGCCGAGGCGCTGCGGGACCGGCACCGGCCGGCCGCGGTGCACCGGCTGCTGGACGCGCACCTGCGCCGGCTGGAGGACGGCCTCGCCGACGCCCGCCGTGAGCTCTCCCGGATCCGTACGCTGATCGAACCGGAGGAGTTCCCCGTGACCACCCGTCTCGTGCTGTCCCGCGTCGACCTGGCCGCCGCCGTCGACGCCGTCCGTTTCGCCGTCGGCACCGACCCGGAACTGCCGGTGCTGGCCGGTGTGCTGCTGGACGTCGAACCGGACGGCGTCCGGCTGGTCGCCACCGACCGGCACCGGCTGGCCGTCGCCCGGGTGGTCGCGAGGATCGACGGGCCGGCGCTGCGCGTACTGCTCCCGGTCGACGCGGTCGACGCGCTGCGCGCCCTGCTGGACACCGGCGTCGGGATCACCCCGGAGGCCCACCTCACCGTGCTGCCGGAGCGGGTCGAGGTCGCGGTCGCCGACCGGATGGTGACCGCCGTCCCGCTGCCCTACGACTACCCCGACTACCGACGGCTGCTGCACGGCGCGACCGGCTCGCCCACGTACCGGGTGCCGGTTGACGTGGCCGCGCTGCGCGGCGCGCTCACCGCGGCCGGTGCGCCGGTGCTGATCCGGGAGTACGCGGGGACGCCGCACGAGGTGACCGTGCTCGGCCTGGACGAGCGGGGCACCCTGCACGTGGTCGGGCCGGACGAGGCGGCCGCGCACGCGGTGCGGATCGGCGTCAACCGGGAGTACCTGTTGGACGCCCTGGGCGCCGGGGACCGGGGCCAACTGGTGCTGGAGCTGGACGGCCCGATCGCCCCGCTGGCGCTGCGCCGCCCGGACGACGCGGACGCGTTCTCGATCCTCATGCCGGTGCGCCTCTGACGGCTTGCGGCGGCCCGGCCGCCGGGCCGGCCGCCCGGTGCCCGACCCCGGCCCGGCGCCTCCGGCGCGACCCCACCGCCCCCGCCGCAGCAGCACGCCATCGGTGACCCTGAGTGACATCGCCCGGCACCTGGACCTGCCCACCGCGCTGCCTTTGCTCTGCAGCCATCCACGCAGCAGGTATACGGCGCGCAACCGCTGCGTCCGTGGCTGCAGAGCAAAGGCAGCGAAGGGGCACCGGGGCGGTCGGGCGTATCCCCACGGATGACCAGGTCAGAAGGGTGCGACACGAGGACCCGCCAGGGCGGGTCCGGTTCGACGACCGCCGTTCATCACCCAGCGTGATCGCGCCGGCGGGCACCGACATCATCACGTACGGTCACCCGAGTCGTGCGGCGACGGCCGCCGCCCGTGGCCTTCCCGCCCGGGGCGGACCGGGCCGGCCGGGCCGCGACGGTAGCATTCGGGGGTCCCACCTGACTGCCTGGACGGAGGCGTACGGAGCAGCATGCTCGACATGGAGTTGATCCGGAAGGATCGCGAGGCGGTGGCAACCGCGCTCGCGAAGCGTCTGGATCCCGCCGAGGTCAATCGGGCGCTGGACGAGATCCAGCGGCTCGACCAGGAACGCCGCGCCCTCATCACGGAGATCGACGCCGAGCGGCAGCGCCGCAAGGCCGAGGCGCGGGCGTACGCGCAGGCGAAGCGCTCCGGCAGTACGCCGGAGCCGGCCGCGCCCGAGGCGGAGCGCAAGCAGCTCGCCGAGCTGGAGTCCCAGCTGGACGAGGTGCAGTCCCGGCTGCGCGGCACCATGAGCGAGCTGCCCAACCTGCCCGCCGACGACGTGGTCGCCGGCGGCAAGGAGGCCAACCGGGTGGTGCGGACCTTCGGCGAGCCGCCGGCCATCGAGCAGGTCCGCGACCACGTGGAGCTGAGCCGGGCGCTCGGGCTGGTCGACCACGAGCGCGGCGTCAAGCTCGGCGGCTCCGGCTTCTGGATGTACACCGGGATGGGCGCCCGCCTGGAGTGGGCGCTGGTCAACTGGCTGATCGAGCAGAACATCGAGGCCGGCTACGAGTTCCTGCTCCCGCCGCACCTGCTGCTGGACTCGGCCGGCTTCGCCGCCGGCCAGTTCCCCAAGTTCTACGACGACGTCTACCACCTGGACAAGCAGTCCGCGCCGCGCGGGCAGTTCCTGCTGCCCACCGCCGAGACGGCGATCCTCGGCGCGTTCCAGGACGAGATCCTGGAGACCGCGAAGTTGCCGCTGAAGGCGTTCGCCTACACCCCGTGCTACCGGCGGGAGGCGGCCGGCTCGCACTCCGACGAGCGCGGCACGGTGCGGGGCCACCAGTTCAACAAGGTGGAGATCTTCCAGTTCACCCTGCCGGAGCAGGCCGACGCCGCGCTGGCGACGATGGTCGCCCACGTGGAGGGCCTGGTCGGCAAGCTCGGGCTGCACCACCAGACCAGCCTGCTCGCGGCCGGCGACGCCAGCGCGGCGATGAAGAAGACCCTCGACGTCGAGGTCTGGATGCCAAGCACCGGCAAGTACAAGGAGGTGTCGTCGGTCTCCTGGGGCGGCGACTACCAGGCCCGCCGGGCGGCCATCCGCTACCGCGAGCCGGGCGGCAAGCAGACCCGCTTCGTGCACACCTTGAACGGGTCGGCGCTGGCCACCAGCCGGCTCTTCCCGGCCATCCTGGAGCAGTTCCAGCAGCCCGACGGCTCGGTGCTGGTGCCGGAGGTGCTCCACGACAAGCTCGGCACCGACCGGCTCGCCCCGGTCCGCTGAGCAGAGCGGTCCCGTCGTGACGGCGGGGCCCGGGCGTCGCCCGGGCCCCGCCGTTCGCCGTCACCGGGCCCGGTCCGTCCCGACGGCCGCCGCGCCGAGCATGCCCGCAGTGAGCGCGAGCAGCGGGCCGCCGGTCATCCCCGGGCCAGCGCCGCGACCTGGCGGGTCAGGGCCTCGCCGTCGAGGAAGCCCCGGTGCACGATCCGGCCGTCCCGGTCGATGATCAGGAAAGTGCTCTGCTCGACCACCTCGAAGCGCCGCCACAGCGCCCCGCCCCGGTCGTCGAGCTGAGTGGTGCCGGCCAGGTCGAACTCGGCGACGAACTCCTTCATCGCCCGCTGCTCACCCAGCCCGGCGACCCCGACGATGGGCACGGTGTCCCGGTACGCGGGGGCGATCTCGGCGACCGTCCACGCCTGACTGGCGCAGGTGGCGCACCAGGGCGCCCAGAACCACAGCACCACCGGCCGCCCGGCCAGGGCGGCGGCGGAGAACGCCGTACCGTCGAGGGTCTTCGCGGTGAATGCCAGCGTCTCGGGCACCCGGGCCGGGACCGACGGGGTGGCCGGCCGCCCCGTCCCGGTCGGGGCCGGCGACGCGGGGGCTACGGCGCCGACCGGCGCGGCCCGCTCCGGGGTGACCGCGCAGGAGGCCGGGGCGGCCAGCGCCACGGCGAGCGCGACGGCCGGGACGAGGCGGCGAGCCGGCCGGTCCGGCGCCGGTGAACTGCGGGACATCCACGCCTCCTCTGGCGTCGGCTACTCGGCCCGGACCAGCCGGAGCGCGAGTTCGGGGCAGACCTTCACGGCCTTGAGCGCGCCCTCCCGCAACCAGGTGGGCACCGGGGTGGTGGGGAAGGCGGGGTAACCGTTGCCGTCGAGCCGGATGAAGTCCGGCACCACGTGGGCACAGAGTCCGTGCCCGTCGCAGCGGGACCAGTCCAGGGTGAGCTTCTGCGGGTTGCCGTCGGGCGCCCCGGGCAGGCCCGTCACGCCCTTCACCCGCTTGCCGCACCCCTCGCCGGTGGCGTGCAGCCGCAGGTCCTCGGCGAACACCTCCATGGCGGAGAGGGCGAAGCGCGCGGTGCCGTCGGGGTGGCTGCACGCGCCCCGGCCCTTCACGTCGCCGGCCGCGGCGCGGACCACCTCGACCGGCGCGCTGCCGGAGACCGCGAGGTCGACCGCGCGGGCCAGGTCGGGCAGGCCCATCTTGCAGGGTCCGCACTGCCCGGCGGACTCACCGGCCAGGTAGCGGACCACCTGGGCGGCCTCACCGAGCGGGCAGGTGTCCCGGCCGAGCGGGACGATGATGCCGGCGCCGAGGGTGCCGCCGACGGCGGCGAGCCCCTTGCGGGAGACCTCCGCCCGGTCCGCCGCCTCCGGCGTGATCCACTTGCCGTGGTAGCCGCCCATCAGGATGCCGGGCCCGTCGGGCACCTCGCAGAGTTCGAGGATGTCCCGCAGCGGGGTGCCGGCGGCGCACTCCACCACGGCCGGCCGCTTCGCCGCCCCGGTGACGGTGAGCAGCACGGTCCCCGGCTCGTCGTCGGTGCCCAGCGCCGCGTACTCGTACGGGCCGATCCGGGCCGCCACGGCGACCTGGGCGTACGTCTCGGCGTTGGATAGCAGGGTGGGCAGCCCGCCCACCCCGGAGTCGCTGGACCGCCTCTTGGTGCCCGGCGGGATGTGCGGCAGCCCGTTGATGCCGTTGACCAGCGCGCCGCCCTCCCCCGAGATGAACCGGTGCGGCACGGTCACCACGGTGGTCGGCACCGGCATCCGCCGCTCCTGCAACGCCTCGGTCAGCGACGGGCGGCCGATGTCGTCGTCGGCCACGCCGATGACGATCTCCTCGGCGTCCAGCGCGTACGCGGCCAGCGCCGCGCCGTCCAGGATCAGGTGCGGGGCCCGGGTGAGCAGGACCTTGTCCTTCCAGCTCGCCGGTTCGCCCTCGGTGGCGTTGACCACCACGACGGCGGAGAGGTCCTGCCGCTCGCAGGACTCCAGCACGGCGCGCAGCTTGCGGGCGAACGGGAAGCCGGCGCCGCCCTTGCCCTTGAGGTCGATGGCCTCGGCGAGCCGCAGCAGGGCGGCCGGTTCCATCGGCCCGATCGGGCCGTGCACGTCCTCGTGGGCCAGCAGGTCGAGCCGGCCGAACTCGGCGAAGCCGGCGGTGAGGCGGGGCTCGCCGACGCAGGCGACCGGCGGCACGGTCGTCCGCATCACTTCGCCTCACCCCGCAGTCCGGCCCAGTACGCCCCGTCGACGGCGTCGGCGTCGGCCCGGCGCCGGCGCCGACCGGAGCGGCCCTCCCCGGCGGCCCGCAGCGCCCGGCGGGAGGCGAGGTCGACCAGGGTGGGGGTGTCGTCGACGAAGACCTCCTCCGGGGCGTACCGGGCCGGCGGGCGCCAGTAGTCCGGCTCCTCCGGCACGTCCGCCTCGACGCTGGGCCGGCCGGCGTCGCTGCGCGGCTCCGCCGAGACCGGGCCGGCCGAGCTGGGCTCGCCGGAGACCGGCCGGGCCGACCAGCGGCGCGGGCTGTCCCACGGCTCCTCCGGCTCGTCGGTGCGGCGGGGCGGGGACGAGTAACGGGCGGCGTCCGGCGGGGTGGAGTAGCGGGTGCCGGGGTCGGGCGGGGCGGAGTGGCGGCCACCGGCGTCCGGCGGGGCGGAGTGCCGGGCGGCGGCCTGCTCCGCGGACCGGGACCGGCGCCCGACCCGCTCCTCCTCGTCCCGGTAGCGGCGGGTCGACCGGTCCTCGTCACGCCGCCCGACCCGCTCGTCGGTGCGCCGGGCCGCGGCCCGGACCGGCTCGCGCAACGAGCCCGGCTCCGGCACCACGGGTACGGCGAACCGCTCCGGGTCGCGGCGGCGGGCGGTGCCGGCCGGCGCGGTCCAGGTGGCGGTCGCCTCCGCCCAGCTCGACTCCCGCCGGCCGGACCGGCTCTCCTTCTCCTCCCGGCCGGCCGCCCGCTTGCGGGTGAGCCCGGCGAGCAGGCCCTTCCCGTCCTCGGCCCGGCCGGTCATCGCCTTGTTGAGCGCGGCGGCCTGGTGCTGCTCGCGGCTACGGCGGCCGAGGTGCACGGAGAGGCGGACCAGCAGCGCCAGCACCACCAGCAGCACGCAGGCCAGGTAGCTCAGCAGCACCCAGGTCTTCGCCGCCCGGCCCGCGTTGAGCCCGTGCACCAGCGCGAACGGCCAGGAGAGGTACGCCATCGAGTGCAGCGCGCGCCAGAACCACCGGGGCCCCACCCCGGCGAACCGGACCCGGACCAGGCCGGTCCAGAGCACGCTCACCATGAGGAAGGAGGCCACGGTGCCCAGCCCGACGTAGAGGCCACGACCGCCGACGAACGGCACCAGCGCGTCGGTGGGCGCGGCCCGGCCGGTGGCCACCTTGGTGATGACGTGGCAGAGCAGCCCGGCCACGCCGAGGATGCCGGTGGCCCGGTGGGCGGACTGGAGCAGCACCCGGTGCGGGATCCGCAGTACCAGCCGGTCGGTGGCGAGCAGCCCCATCATCACGGTGAGGCTGAGCGAGACCAGGGCGACGACCCCGGCGAAGAACTCGGTGAAGAAGAATCCGTACGCGTAGAGGGCGCCGCCCGCGCCGGCCAGCTCGACGCCGGCCCACGCGGCGGCGAGCGCGGACCCGCCGAGCGCGACCATCGCGGGCTTCGACATGGTCCGGACGCCACGGCTGGTGCTGGCGGTGCGGACGGTCGTCGGCTTCTCGTTCTGCTGTGCCCGGGCCATCTGCTCCTCGATCGTCTCGCGGCGGCGCCCCCACCGACCGGTGCCTGCTCCCTCCTCCTGTACGGACGGACGGCGTGGACGGATCAGCCCGGTGGCGAATTTCTCGGCCGGTTCGTCGAACCGGCCCGAGCCGGCGTGCGTGTAGCCGCATCCGGCGCGATACGCAACGACAGCTGTCCATGCGTTGACAGGTTTTGCAACGCGCTTGTAACCTTGCCGAAAATTTCAGGCCTCACTGCAAGAAGCGTGCAGTGGTCCTCTTCCCCCGCACCACCACCCCCGTCCCCCCGCACCCCTCAGGAGTCCCGATGCATCGACCCGGATGCCGGCAGTCACGGCTCCAGCCCGGCGCGCCCGCGCCCGCCCCGCGCCGCCGCGCCGCGGCGGCGTCCCTCGCCCTGGCCCTGGCCACCGGCCTGCTCGCCCCGACCGCGCTGGCCGCGCCCCCGGCCGCCGCGGCCACCCCCGGCGGCAAGAAGGTCATCGTCCAGCTCTTCGAATGGAACTGGCCCTCGGTGGCCAACGAGTGCACCACCGTGCTCGGCCCCAAGGGCTACGGCTACGTCCAGGTCTCGCCGCCCCAGGAGCACGTCACCGGCAGCCCCTGGTGGGTCGCCTACCAGCCGGTCAGCTACCGGGTGGAGTCCCGCAAGGGCACCCGGGCGCAGTTCCAGTCCATGGTGAACACCTGCCACGCCGCCGGCGTGAAGGTCATCGTGGACGCGGTCATCAACCACATGTCGGGCCAGGACAACGGCGGCACCGGCTGGGCCGGCTCGTCGTACGGTCACTACAGCTACCCGGGCGTCTACAGCTCCGCCGACTTCCACTACTGCGGTCGCAACGGCGGCAACGACATCGCCAACTACGGCGACCGGTACGAGGTGCAGAACTGCGAGCTGGTCAACCTCGCCGACCTCAAGACCGAGTCCGACTACGTCCGGTCGCGGATCGCCGGCTACCTCAACGACCTGCTGTCGCTCGGCGTGGACGGGTTCCGGCTGGACGCCAGCAAGCACATGCCGGCCGCCGACATCGCCGCCATCAAGGGCAAGCTCTCCCGCTCGGCGTACCTGGTGCAGGAGGTCATCTACGGCGCCGGGGAGCCGATCCAGCCGACCGAGTACACCGGCAACGGCGACGTGCACGAGTTCCGCTACGGCAAGGACCTGGCCCGGATGTTCAACAGCGAGCGGCTGGCGTACCTGAGGAACTTCGGCGAGTCCTGGGGGTACCTGCCGGGCGGCCAGGCGGTGGTGTTCACCGACAACCACGACACCCAGCGCGACGGCGGGGTGCTGACCTACCGGGACCGCGGCGAGTACGCCCTGGCGAACGCCTTCATGCTGGCCTGGCCGTACGGCACGCCCGCGGTGATGTCGAGCTTCACGTTCAGCAACAAGGACCAGGGGCCGCCCTCGGACGCCGGCAACAGGACCCGCGACACCACCTGCTACTCGGGCTGGGAGTGCGAGCACCGCTGGCGGGTCATCGCCAACATGGTCGGCTTCGCCAACGCCACCCAGGGCGCGGCGGTCGCCAACTGGTACGACAACGGCTGGCAGCACATCGCGTTCAGCCGGGCCGGCAAGGGCTACCTGACGGTCAACGACGAGGACTTCGCGATCACCGGCCGCTCGTACTACACCGGGCTGCCGGCCGGGCGGTACTGCGACGTCATCCACGGCGACGTCAGCAACGGCTCGTGCAGCGGGCCAGTGGTCACCGTCGACGCCAACGGCTGGTTCGCCGCGACCGTCAACGCGCACGACGCGATCGCCATCCACGTCGGGGCGAGGCTGTCCTGACCGTGGTCACCGTGGCGCGGCGTCCCCGGGGCGCCGCGCCACGGCGCCGACGACTCCGCGCCACGGGCACCGACCACCCGCGCCACCGCACCGACCACCGGCGGCCCGCGTCATCTGGCCGAACGACGCGTTTCGGTCAACTACAGTCCGTATGTGCTGTTTAACCGATTGTTCTCCCGGTGGGCCCTCGGCTGGCTGCTCGCCGCCGTCGGCGTACCGCTGCTGATGGTGGCCGCGTTGCTGGTCGGGCGGGCGCTCACCGCCGACCCGGCGCCCGCGCGTACCCCGTTGGTCTCCGCCCCCCAGCCGCCGCCGGAGGAGCCGAGCCCGACACCGAGCGTGCCCCCGGCCGCGCCGGCCCCGGACGACCTGCCGGTGGTCAGCTACGACCCGGCGCCCGGCGGCTTCCCCGCCGACCCCGGCGCGGCCGACACCCGGCCGCTCACCGAGGGGCTGTCGCCGACCCGCACCATCGCCGCGTACGACGCGCCGGGCGGGCGGCCCCGGGCCTTCCTCGCCCCGACCATCAGCGGGGTCGACGTGACCATGCCGATCGTCGACCGGCAGGTCGGCTGGACGGCGGTGCTGCTGCCCTCGGCGACCCGGCGGATCGCCTGGCTGCCGGCCGGCGGTTGGCAGACCATCGCGCTGCCCGACCAGCTCGTGGTGGAACGCCGGACGCACCGGCTCACCTGGTTCCACGACGGCCGCGCCGTCCGGTCCTGGCCGGTCAGTCTCGGCATGCCCGGTCAGGCCACCCCGCTCGGCCGCACCTTCGTGCTGGGCCGCACGCCCCCGCCGCAGGACGTCTACGGCGGCGTGGACATCTTCGCGCTGGGCGCGATCCCCGACGAGCCGGACGCGGTGCCGAACGGGCTGCGCGGCGCCCACATCGGACTGCACAGCTGGCACAACGACGACACGCTCGGCCAGAACGTCACCAACGGCTGCATCCGGCTGACCCGCAGCGGGCAGCGGCAGCTCCTCGCCGCGCTGCGGCCGGGCACCGAGGTGGTGGTGGTCGACCGCCTCGCCACCCCGCCCCCGACCGCCTGAGCCGACCGCCGGCACCGCCCGCCGGCACAGCCCCACCCGCCGACACAGTCCGGGCCGTCGGCCCGGGCTGCTCAGTCGCCGAGCAGCCAGCCGTTCTCCTCGGCGACCCGGACCGCGTCGGCCCGGTTGCGGGCGCCGGTCTTGCCGATCGCGGCGGAGAGGTGGTTGCGCACCGTACCCTCCGACAGGTGCAGCGTCGCGGCCAGGTCGGCGACGGTCCCGCCGGCCCGGGCGGTGCGCAGCACCTCGGTCTCCCGGTCGGTGAGCGGGCTCGGCCCGGTGGCCAGGGTCTCCGCCGCCAGGGTGGGGTCGACCACGCGCAGCCCGGCGTGCACCCGGCGGACCGCGTCGGCGAGCTGCCGGGCCGGGGTGTCCTTGACCACGAAGCCGTTGGCGCCGGCCTCCATCGCCCGGCGCAGGTAGCCGGGGCGCCCGAAGGTGGTCACCACCAGCACGCGGCACCCGGGCAGCGCGGCCCGCAGCGCCGCGGTCGCCGCGATGCCGTCCAGGCCGGGCATCTCCACGTCGAGCAGCGCCACGTCGGGCCGGGTCCGGCGGGCCTCGGGGACCACCTCGTCACCGCGGCCCACCTCGGCCACCACGGTCAGGTCCGGCTCCAGCGACAGCAGCGCGGCCAGGGCCCCCCTGACCAGCGCCTGGTCGTCGGCGAGCAACAGCTTGATCGGCTCGGTCACCCGGTCATCCTCCGGGCCGCTCGTCGGCGCCCGCGGGCAGGGCCACCCGGAGCCGGAAGCCCGGCCCGTCGGGACGGCGGCCGACGGTCACCGTGGCGTCCAGCCGCCGGGCCCGCTCCCGCAGCCCCATGAGGCCGTGACCGGTCGCGCCCGGCTCGCCGGCCGGCCCCCGGCCGTCGTCGCGGATCTCCACCGCCGACGGGTCCACCCGGATCTGGCAGCATCGCGCGCCGCTGTGCCGGACCACGTTCGTGACCGCCTCGCGGACCGTCCAGCCGAACAGCTCGTCCTGCTCGGCCGGCAGCGACGGCACCGTCTCCGGCAGGTCGGCGGTGATGCCCGCGGCGGCCAGCGCCGAGCGGGCGCCGGCCAGCTCCGTCGCGAGGCTCACCCCGCGGTACGCCCCGACGGTGCCGCGCACGTCCGCGAGGGCCTGCCGGGCCAGCCGTTCCAGGTCGGCGATCTCGCTGGCCGCCCGGGCCGGGTCCAGGGTCAGCAGCCGTCCGGCCAGCTCGGCCTTGACCGCCACCACGGTGAGCGAGTGCCCGAGGATGTCGTGCAGGTCGCGGGCGGCCCGGGCGCGCTCCTCGGCCACCGCGAGCCGGCGGATCTCCTCCTGCGCGCGCTGGAGTTCGGCGTTGCGCTGGGTCAGTCGGGTGACTCCGAACATCGCGAAGGAGGCGAGCAGCACCGCGAAGACGATCGTGCCCTCCGACTCCCAGCCGGGCACCAGCACGGCCGCCACCGGCGGCGCGAGCGCGGCCAGCGTCACCACCACGAACGCCGGCTTGCCCGGCAGCAGGAACACCGCCGCCGCGGCGACGAAGACCAGGGTGGTCAGCCAGTCGCCGTCGGTGCCCGGGATGCTGGCGAGCCCGAGCCCGACCAGCACCGCCAGGGCCGCCGAGGCCGGGGCGAGCGGGACGTCCCCGCCGCGCACCCGCCGGGCCCGGGACCACTGGAAGACCCACACGTAGCAGAGGCCGAAGGCGACCAGGCTGCTCGCCCCCACCACCCGCCGCCACAGCTCGGGCTGGTGCAGGGCGGTGAGCAACGGGATGTTGAGGAAGAAGAGCCAGACCGCGGCCAACAGCCAGCCGGTGAACCGCCAGTGTCGGCGGTTCACCGGCTGGTCCGGGTCCGGCGGCAGATGCATCCTGAACACGGTAGTCCCGCCGCCCTCCGTTCAGACCCGGGTGGTGTCGCGGCGGAACAGCCGGGCCGCCGCGAGTCCGAAGAACGCGGTCCAGCCGACCACGTTGCCCAGCGCCGCCCAGTCCAGTCCGGTGCCGGCCAGCGGGGCCCGGGCGAGCTGGCCGACGCCGTACACCGGGGTGAACTTGGCGATCTGCTGCATGGCGTGCGGCAGCACGTCCAGCGGGACGAAGAGGCCGCCCAGCATGGCCAGGATGGCCAGCAGCGGGCCCATGAACTGCATGACGTTCTCGGCCGGGGCGAGGTAGCCGACGAAGAGGCCCAGGGCGGCGAAGACCAGCGAGCCGAGCCAGGCGGTCAGCCCCGACTCCAGCCAGACGTGGGCCGGCACGCGGACCCCCGAGACAGCCCCGACGGCGAACTCGACCAGCACGCCGAGCAGGCCGAGGACCATGGCGGTGGCCACCTTGGTGGCCACGTACGCGGCCGGGCGCAGCGGGGTGAGCCGCAGCTGCCGGCTCCAGCCCAGCGCCCGCTCGGTGGCGACCGCCGCGCCGGCGCTGGTGGTGGCCACCATGGCCGCGTAGACGGCCAGGCTGATCATGATCCAGCCGGTGACCGGGTTGCCGTTGTCCAGGTACTGATCGCGCTGCGGCAGTCCGAAGAGGAGGAAGAACACCGCCGGCATGATCAGGATGAAGACCAGCGTCCGGCGGTTGCGCAGCACGCGCCGGATCTCGATGCCGAGTACGGCGGCCGAGAAGCCGCCCAGGGCGGGGGGCCGGCGGTCGGCGGCGCTGCGGGGCGCGGTGGTGGTGGACGAGGTGAGGGTCATCGCGGGCTCCCGTGGTCAGCGCGTGGTGGCGGTGAGGGCGTCGGTGGTCAGGGCGAGGAAGGCGTCCTCGAGGTTGCGCGAGGTGATCTCCAGGTCCCGGGCGGTGGTCCGGGTGAGCAGATGCCGGGCCACGGTGTCCGAGTCGTCGGTGTGCACCAGCACCAGGTCGCCGCGTACCTCGACCTCGCGGACGCCGGGAAGGGCGGCGAGCGCGGCCTGGTCGGCGCCGGGCAGGGTGGCCCGGACGACCCGGCCGGCGGCCAGGTTCTTGATCTCGGCGGTGGTGCCGTCGGCGACCACCCGGCCCTGCCGGAGCAGCACGATCCGGTCCGCGTACGCGTCGGCCTCGTCGAGGTAGTGGGTGGCGAAGAGGACGGTCCGGCCGCTGCGGGCGTCGGCCCGGATGGCCTGCCAGAAGTCGCGCCGCCCCTCGACGTCCATCCCGGTGGTCGGCTCGTCGAGCACCATCAGGTCGGGGTCGGGCAGCAGCGCCAGGGCGAACCGCAGCCGCTGCTGCTGGCCACCCGAGCACTTGCCCACCAGGCGGTCGGCGATGTCGGCGATGCCGGCCCGCTCCAGCACCTCGGCCGGCGGGCGGGCGTCGGCGTAGAAGTGGGCGGTCAGCCGTACCGTCTCGGCCACGGTGAGGTCCTTGAGCAGCCCGCCGGTCTGCATGACCGCGGCGACCCGGCCCAACTGGACCGCGTCGGCCGGCGTACCGCCGAAGAGCCGCACGGTGCCGGCGTCCGGGCGGGCCAGGCCGAGCAGCATGTCCACGGTGGTGGTCTTGCCGGCGCCGTTGGGGCCGAGGAAGGCCACCACCTCGCCCGGTTCGATCCGCAGGCTGAGCCCGTCGACGGCGGTCACCGGGCCGAAGGTCTTGGTGATTCCGGCCAGGTCGACGGCCGGTGCGGTGTCGGTCATGGCAACGATGTTCCGGCGTCGGGCGTCCGGTTCCCCGGAGAGCGCGTCACCTTCCGACCGTGACATTTGTCAGGCCGGCCCGGGCGGCCGCGACGGGCCGCCCGGGCCGGCGGGGTTCAGTGTCCGGCGGCGGCGCCCTCCCGGGCCCGCCGGGGCAGCAGGAACGCACCGAGGACGGTGACCGCCAGCAGCCCCAGCTCCGCGATCAGGGTGACCCGCACGGCGTGCCCGACGCCCTGGCCGGTAGCGTCGAAGAAGACCGTGCCGAGCAGGGCCACCCCGAGCGCCCCGCCGAGTTGCTGGACCGCGGTGAGGGTGCCGGAGGCCGAGCCGGTCTCCTCCTCCGCCACCCCGGAGAGCACGATGTCGAAGAAGGGCGCCATCACCAGGCCCATCCCGAAGCCGACCGCGAGCAGCGCGGGCGCCATCCGCCACGGGGTGACGCCGTCGCCAGCCAGGTCGAGGGTGACCAGCATCCCGGCGACGCCGGCGAGCACCACCACGAGTCCGAGGTGGATCAGCCGGCGGCCGAACCGCTGGGCCAGCCCGGCCCCGGCGAGCACGAAGGCGACCACCATGCCGAGCGCCTGCGGCACACCGGCCAGGCCGGTGCGCAGCGGCGACCAGCCCAGCCCGAGCTGGAGGTAGAGGCTGAACACCAGCGAGAAGCCGGTGAGCGCGGTGAAGAAGGCGAGGCCCGCGACGAGCCCGCCGGTGAACGCCCGGCGGCGGAACAGCGCCGGCACGACCAGCGGGTCGCGGCCGGCGCGCTGCCGGACCACCTCGTAGCGGGCGAAGATCGCGAACACCACGGCCGCGCCGGCCAGCATGGCGAACGCCCAGCCGGGCCAGTCGTGCTCGCGGCCCTGCACCAGCGGGTAGACCAGCAGCACCGCGCCGAGCGAGACGAGCGCCACCCCGGGCAGGTCGAGACGGCTGGCGTGGCCGGGACGGGACGCGGGCAGGAAGCGCACCGCGCCGAGGGCGGCGAGCAGGCCGAGCGGCACGTTGATCAGGAAGATGGCCCGCCAGCCGGTGCCGGCCAGGTCGGCGTCGACCAGCCAGCCGGCCAGGATCGGGCCGCCGACGGCGGAGATTCCCATCACCGGGCCGAACGCGCCGAAGGCGGCGGCGAGTTGCTCGGGCGGGAACATCTCCTTGATCAGGCCGAGTCCCTGGGGCAGGAGCAGCGCCCCGAACAGGCCCTGCGCCACCCGCGCGGAGATCAGCGTCGCCGGGCTGCCGGCGAGCGCGCAGAGCGCCGAGGCGGCGGTGAAGCCGAGCACCCCGACCAGGAACATCCGGCGCCGGCCGTAGAGGTCGCCGAGGCGGCCACCGGTGACCAGGCCGACCGCCATGGCCAGGGTGTAGCCGGCGCCGATCCACTGGATCAGGGCGGGTGAGCCGCCGAGGTCGGCCCGGATGGCCGGGCCGGCGAGGTTGGTGACCAGCACGTCCAGCAGGTCCATCACCTCGGCGGCGAGGATCACCGCGAGGGCGACCCACCGCCAGCGGTGGCCGTCTTGCTCGCCGGGTGCCGCCCGGTGCGGTGCGCTGAGGTCGGTCGTCATCAGTGTCCCCCGATATCGTCGAACAGTGTTCGTTAACGAACACTGTTCTATCAGCGAACGCCGTTCGTAGCAAGTACGATGTTCGGGTACCCCTGATCCGGAGGTCGCCCGTGAGCGAACAACCCGCCCCGCCGTGGCGTACCCGGCCCCGTGCCCGGCCGGCCCGCCAGCCGCTGAGCCAGCAGGCGGTGGTCGACGCCGCCCTCGCCGTGCTCGGTCGGGAAGGGCTGGGCGGGCTGAGCATGCGGCGGGTGGCCCAGGAGCTGGGCACCGGCCCGGCCTCCCTCTACGCCCACGTCTCCGGCCGGGAGGAGCTGCTCGAGCTGCTCGTGGACCGGGCCAGCGCGGAGATCACCGTCCCGGCGCCCGACCCCGCGCGCTGGGCCGAACAGGTCCGGGACGTGGCCCGGCAGTCCTACCGGGTGTACGCCGCGCACACCGAGCTGGCGCTCGCCTCGCTGGCCACCATCCCCACCGGGCCCAACGCGCTGCGGGTCACCGACGGGCTGCTCGCCATCCTGCGGGCCGGCGGCGTGCCGCCGCAGCCGGCGGCCTGGTTCCTGGACCGGCTCTTCCTCTACATCGCCGGCGACGCCTACGAGGGCGCCCTGTACGCGGCGAAGGTGCGGGCCTCCGGCCAGGACCAGCGGACCTGGTGGACCCGGCTGCGCGCGCAGCTCACCGAGTACTACCGGAGCCTGCCGCCGGGCCGCTACCCGCAGGTGCAGGAGTACATGAATGAGCTGATGAACGGCGACGGTGACGTCCGCTTCGACTTCGGGCTCGACCTGCTGATCCAGGGCGTCGCCGCACACGTCCCCGCCGGGAGTGCGCGCGGCGGGAGTGCCGGCGGCGGGAGTGCCGGCGGCGGGGCCGGGTAACCAGCGCACTCGTCCGAACGCCGACGTCACGGAACGGGGGGCACGTCATGGGGGTGCCGACGGGACGGGTCGACACGATCGTGCTGATCCACGGACTATGGATGACTTCGCGCAGCTGGGAGAAGTGGGTCGACCGGTACGCGGCACGCGGCTTCCGGGTGCTCACCCCGGCCTGGCCCGGGATGGACCGGGAGGTCGAGGAGCTGCGCGCCGACCCCACACCGATCGCCGGCCAGCGGATCCGGACCATCGTCGACCACTACGCGGCGATCGTCCGGGAGCTGCCCCGGCCGCCGATCATCATGGGCCACTCGTTCGGCGGCCTGATCACCCAACTGCTGGTCGACCGGGGGCTCGGCGCCGCCGGCGTCGCCATCCACCCCGCCCAGATCAAGGGCGTGGTGAAGCTGCCGGTCGCCACCCTGCGCTCCTCGTACTCGATCCTGCACAACCCGGCCAACCGCAACCGCGCGGTGCCGTTCACCCGGGAGGACTTCCGGTACTCCTTCGGCAACACGATCAGCCAGGAGGACTCGGACGCGGCCTGGGAGCGGTACGCCGTACCGGGCGCCGGTCACGTGCTGTTCGAGGCGGCCTTCGCCAACCTGAACCCGGACGCGGCCACCAAGGTCGACACCAAGCGGGAGGACCGGGCCCCGCTGCTGCTCACCGCCGGCGGCGAGGACCACGTGGTGCCGCCGTCGGTGGTCTCGTCCAACGCCAACCTCTACCGCGGCTCGAACGCGATCACCAGCTACCGGGAGTACCCCGGGCGGTCGCACTTCGTCGGCGGCGAGCCGGGCTGGGAGGAGGAGGCCGACTTCGCGCTGGAGTGGGCGGTGGAGGCGGCCAACGAGTACTCACCGACCGTGGTCAGCACCGCGCCCGGCCGCCGCCCCTGAGCCTCGGGGGTAACCGCAGCACAACGAATCGGGCCGGCTCGCCGAGCGCTCACCGCCGCCTCGGCCGCCGGGCGCAGTCGCCGTCGTGGTCGGGCCAGAGCAGGCAGCGCTGGCCGCCAGGCAGGAGGCGGTCGCAGAAGACCCAGTGGCGTACGTTCTGGTCGTCCTCGGCGGAGACGGTTGTGCCGCCTGGGTCGAGTTGCGGCAGGACGTGCGCCCAGTGCGCCACCACCCGGGCGAGGCGCTGTGCGGAGCGCAGGTCGTCGGCGGCTGCCGGCAGGTGAATCACCCAGCGCTCGCTCACCGGCCCTGCCTCCGCTCGGCGCGGGCGCGGGCCTGCTCGGACTGCCAAGCACGTCCCACTCCGGCTCGCGCCGCCGGTACTGGTCGAGGGTGGTCCGGCGCCAGAGCCCGCGCGGATGTGCGGCGTCCTGCCAGAAGTCGTAGTAGTAGCGGTCCCCGCGCCACCCCGGGTACGGAATGCGGTCGTCGGCGTCGAGCACCTGCCGGATCTCGTCCCGCAGGGCGGCGAACCGCCCGCCCCCGGTCAGCGCGGCGACGGTCTCCGCGTTGCGGTCCCGCACCCACCGGGCGGCGTCCGCGCCATCAAGATCTTCCAGCCAGAGGTACCGGTCGTCGCCCTCGTCGGTCAGCCACGCCACCTTGGCAACTATCCCCGAGGAAGGACCCGCATCCTTGTCCGCGTAGATGTCGGCATGGCGACTGAGGTTGCCCAGGGTGCCCCGCTGGCTGATCAAACTACGCCGGGATGTCAGTCCCAGGTTTCGCTGATGTCGAGGATTTCCAAGCCGGGCGGTACCGCCCCTTCGACGACCTTCCGGTCCCCGGTGACCAGGTAGCAGCGATAGAGGATCGCGGTGGCGACTGCGTGTGCGACGTCCAGCGGCACGCTGAACGTGGCCGCGATCCTGGCCACCCGCCGACTGGTCGCCGCGTCGTAGACCGCGACCTGGATGTCCCGGTCTGCCGTGAAGAGCAGATCGAGCATGGCGGCCCCGGGAGTGCCGGCCAGTTCGAGCTGCGCCTGCCCGAGACAGAGCGCCGGGATCCACACCTGCTGGTCGGGATCCTCCTCGGCCAAGGTCAGGATGGCACCGGGCTCGACCCTGGTGCCCGATGCGTACGCGAGCAGGGCGGAGGTGTCGAGGGCAAGGCCGTTCACGCGGCGGCGGTCCCCTCGTCGTCGAACCGGCTCAACCACTCCAGGTTCCGCGCGTGCTGCTCATCGCTGATCGGCGGCTGGGCGGCCAGGTGAGCCCGCGTCCGCTCCACGTCCTCGTCGGTGACCACGTAACCGAGCTGGGCCCACCTCGCCCGGAGGCTGTCGGCGCGCATCTTCCGACGGAGGATCCCGGCGATGAAACCGGACGTGTTGCCCTGGGTGCGCTCGACATAGGTGGCCACGTCGTCGGGCAGGCTGATGGTGATGCGGCGGGTCATACTTTCAGCATACCTGCTGCATACTGACCTGACGTCCCCGGATCGTCACGCCACGCATTCATGAGCCGGACCGGCCGCTTCGACCCAGTCGTCGGCGAGCCAGAGTGACTGCCTGGCCGCCGACGTCAGCGGCAACTGCACTCCGCCCAGCACCGCCGGCTCGGGGCGGCAATCCGGCGCTGACGCCGGCCCGGGTGGCCGCCTGCTCGACCCGGTCCGTGCACCCGTACACGCTGAGCCTGTTCAACCAACTCATCCGCGTGCTAGGGGGATTTGTCACGGTGGTCAACCCGTACCTGCACCTGACCAAGGGAGAGGTCTGCCGGCGAGCACTGGAGGCAGGGCTACCCTCGGCGACACTGACCCAGGCGACGGTGAGTTGCGGCCACCCGCCGCGGGACCGGCCCGAGCTGCACTGCGGGCACTGCTACCCCTGCCTGGTGCGCCGCTCTGGCATCCTCGCCACTTCGAGCAGCGACGACACACCGTACGGGAAGGATGTCTGGGCGATCGGGGACGATCTGGCCGCTTCAGCGGACCGGCGGGCGCTGCGGCGCTGGCTGACCTACCCCTTCGGTGTTCGCGACCTGATCACCGATATGCCGGTGCCGGACACGGCTGACCTGGCACCGCTCGTCGACGTCGTCCGTCGAGGACGAGTGGAACTGGAGAATATGTTCAGGCAGCACGGACAGCCAGTCGCCCAGGCAAAAGGGTGACTTTCCGCCCTGGTGTGGGGGACGGATGCCCGGGTATGACGGACTCATGAGGGCAAGCTTCCGGCTTGGCCGGGTCGCGGGGGTACCCGTCGGGGTCAACTGGAGCGTCCTGGTCATCTTCCTGCTCATCGCGTGGGGCCTGGCCGCGAACCAGTTCCCCCGCGCCTACCCGGACCGGCCGGTCGTCGCGTACGTCGCGGCCGGCCTGGCCGCCGCGGTGGTCTTCTTCCTCGGCCTGCTGGCCCACGAGGTGGCGCACGCCGTGGTGGCCAAGCGCAACGGCATCGAGGTCGAGGGGATCACGCTCTGGCTCTTCGGCGGGGTCTCCGAGCTCAAGGGCGAGGCTCGGGACCCGGGCGCCGAGTTGCGCATCGCCGGCGTCGGCCCACTGGTCAGCCTGATCATCGGCCTGTTCTTCGGGGCGATCGCCGTGCTGCTGGCCCTGACCGGCGCGCACGGCCTGCTGCTCGGCGCGGTGTCCTGGCTGGCCGGCATCAACGTGCTGCTGGCGGTCTTCAACGTGCTGCCGGCTGCCCCGCTGGACGGGGGGCGGGTGCTGCGCGCCGCGGTGTGGAAGGCCACCGGCGACCGGACCAGGGCGGCCGTGGTGGCGGCCCGCGCCGGCTGGATCCTCGGCGTGCTGCTGATCGGGCTGGGGCTGTGGCAGTTCCTGGTCGGCGCCGGGGTGGGCGGGCTCTGGCTGGCCCTGATCGGCTGGTTCCTGATCGGCGCGGCCGGGGTGGAGGAGCGCCAGGCCCGGATGGGCAGCGCGCTGCGCGGGGTACGCGTGGCCGACGTGATGACCCCGCAGCCGCAGACCGCGTCCGGGGAGATGACCGTGGCCGACTTCGTCGACCACTACCTGTTCGCGTACCGGCACTCGGCGCTGCCGCTGACCGAGGACGGGCGGCCGGTCGGCCTGGTCACCCTCGACCGGGTACGCGGCATCCCGGCCGACCGCCGGGACGGCACCACGCTGGCCGAGGTGGCCTGCCGGGCCGACGAGCTGGTGCTCGCCTCCCCGGACGAGCAGCTCTCCGACCTGCTCCCCCGGCTCAGCGAGTGCGCCGACGGCCGGGCGCTGGTGGTCACCGACCAGCGGCTGGTTGGCATCGTCTCGCCGAGCGACATCAGCCGGGCGGTGCAGCGCGGCAGCCTGCGCGAGCAGATGGCCGGCACCCACCGCTAGTCGCGACGGGCGGCCGGGCCGGCCGGCCGTCGACGTCCGGCGGGCGGCGGGCGGCGGGCGGCGGGCGGCGGGCGGCGGGCGGCGGAGCCTGGCCGGGGAACCGGCGACGACCGGTCGGCGACGTGCGGCGGGTCGGCGGCGAAGTGCGGCCTCCGGGAGGCGGTCAGGCCCGGGTCGGCAGGGTGAGGATCTCGGTCCCGTCCTCGGTGATGGCGATGGTGTGCTCGCTGTGCGCCGTGCGGCAGCCGGTCGCGCTGCGCAACGTCCAACCGTCGGCGTCGGTGACCAGTTCGGCGGTGTCCGCCATGACCCAGGGTTCCAGGGCCAGCAGGAGGCCGGGGCGCAGCCGGTAGCCGCGACCGGGCCGTCCGGTGTTCGGCACGTGCGGGTCCTGATGCATCGTCGACCCGACGCCGTGCCCGCCGAACTCGGTGTTGACGCTGTAGCCCGCCGCGTTGAGCACCGAGCCGATGGCGTACGAGACGTCGCCGATGTGGACGCCGGGTCCGGCCGCGGCGATGCCGGCGCGCAGCGCGCGCTCGGTCGCGTCGATCAGCGCGACGCTCTCCGTCGGCCTCGATTCGCCGACCAGGAAGCTGATCGCGGAGTCGGCGACGACTCCGCCGCGGGCGACCGCGAGGTCGAGGGTCAGCAGATCACCGTCGACGAGCCGGTAGTCGTGGGGCAGCCCGTGCAGCACGGCATCGTTGACCGAGGTGCAGATGTAGTGGCCGAACGGGCCGCGCCCGAAGGGCGGCTCGTAGTCGACGTAGCACGACTGGCCGCCGGCCTCCATGATCATGGATTGGGCCCAGCGGTCGATGTCCAGCAGGTTCGTGCCCACCGCGCAGCGGTTCCGCAGCTCCCGCAGGATGTCGGCGACCAGGGCACCGGCCTGCCGGGCCCGGGGCAGCTCGGTGGGGTTCAGGATCTCGATCATGCGACGCCTACTCGTTCGGCAAATAAATATCCCGGCCATATTATCCCGGTACTAGAATCGCAGCCATGGTCAGGTTGCCGCTCACTCCCGCGGAGGTCGAACGCGGTCAGCGCCTCGGCGCTCTGCTGCGTCGCGCCCGGGGCGGGCGTTCGATGCTCGGCACCGCGCTGGACGCGGGCGTCTCGCCGGAGACGCTCCGGAAGATCGAGTCCGGCCGGGTGGCCACCCCCGCCTTCCCGACCATCGCCGCGATCGCCGACGTCCTCGGCCTCTCCCTCGACGCGGTCTGGGCGGAGATCAACCAGCCGGTCGCCGGGGTCGAACTCGCCCGACCGGCCCGCCACCCGGGCCAGCGGCTCGCCTCCTGAGCGGCGTGGGCCGCCGGCAACCCGTTCGGACGCGCGGATCGCGGCTACTTGTTTCATTGGCCTGCGACCGTGGCCCGGCCCGGACGTCGTGACGCGGGCCTGGTGCTGGATCATTGGTTCGTGACGAGCCGGGAACACGGGGATCTGCAGTTCGTTCGTGCGACGTCAGCCGAGGTGGCGCAGGTCGTGGCGGTGCTCGACCACGCTGCGGCATGGCTGATGGCCGCTGGCATCCGGCAGTGGCCCGATCGATTCGATACCGAGTGGATAACGCCGTCCGTTGAACGCGGAGAGACCTGGCTGGTACGGGCCGGCGGTCGCGCGGCGGGAACGGTGACGCTGGACTGGTCCGACCCTCTGTGGAGCGACTGCGCCGGCATAGCTGGATACGTGCACCGCATGGCGGTGGAACGGTGGGCCGCGGGTACGGGGCGCGCCATCGTGGCCTGGGCTGTCGATCAAGCGCGCGTCCACGGCGCCGTTGCGCTGCGGCTCGACTGCGTGGCCGGCAATCCTGGATTGCGGGCCTACTACGAGGCCATTGGCTTTCACCACCGCGGTGATGTCGAAGTCGGGGGTGCACCGGGTCAGCGCAGCGACGGCGGCACGCGAACGCTCGTCAGTCGTTACGAGCTACCGCTCTGACGACATCCACCGCTCCGCGTGGACTCCTTCGCGGGAGTGTCTGCTAGTCGCGCGGGAAGTAGCGGTCCAACTCGTCGGTGCGGAACGTCCCGGCCGGGTCGACCTCGCGCAGCAGGGCCCGGAATTCGTCGTACCGGGGATAGCTGGCGGCCGGGTCGCGCGCGAAGAGCTTGCCCCAGTGCGGGCGCGGCGCGAACGGGGCCAACAGCTGCTCCACCTCGGCCAGCACCGGCGCCACCGCCACCGGGTCGCCGATCCAGGTGAAGTGGAAGGCGACGCTGTCCCGCTCGTAGTTGGGGCTCAGCCAGAGCCGGTCGGCGGCGATCGTGCGCAGCTCGCAGATCTGCAGCACGGCCGCGATCCGCGCGGCGGCCGGTTCCAGCGCGGCGAGCGCCGCGCCGGCGTCCGCGCGGTCGACGTGCCACTCGGACTGCAGCTCGTCGCCGCTGCTCGGGGTGAAGCCGAGCCGGAAGTGCGGCAGCCGCTCGTGCCACGGCCCGGCCTCGCCGAGCTGGACGGTGCAGTTCTGGGCCGGCATGCCGGGCACCGGGTGCACCGGCGCGTCGGCGGCGACCGTGTCCAGCCAGTCCGCCGGGGGCGCCGGCTGGTCGGCGCGCTGCTTGAGCCACACCTGGTCGAGCCGGTCCGAACGCCAGTCGGTGAAGACGCTCGCGCTGTACGCCCCGTCCAGCGCGTCGTCCAGCGCCGCCCGGGGCAGGCCGAGCCGGACGTACTGCCGGATGTCGAAGGTGGGCAGCACGTCCAGGGTCACCCGGGTGACCACGCCGAGCGCGCCGAGACCGACCACCATGCCGGCGAACCGGGGGTCGGCGCGGTCCACGGTGAGCAGGTCACCGTCGGCGGTGACCAGCTCCAGGGCGGCCACCGCGGTGGCCAGGTTGCCGTTGGCCCGCCCGGAACCGTGGGTGGCGGTGGCGACCGCGCCGGCCACCGAGATGTGCGGCAGCGAGGCGAGGTTCGCCAGCGCGTACCCGTCGGCGTGCAGCCGGGTCGCGACGTCGCCGTAGCGCAGGCCGGCGGTGACCGTGACGGTGCCCCGGTCGCGGTCGAGCGCCACGGCGGGCGGCAGGCCGGTCACCGAGATCAGGTCGCCGGTGGTGTCGCCGATCCGGTTGAAGGCGTGGCCGGTGCCGACCGCGCGGACCCGCTCGGCGCCGGCCACCAGCCGGCGCAGCTCGTCCACGCTGGTCGGCCGGTGCCGGCGGGCGGCCCGGTAGCGGACGTTGCCGGCCCAGTTGCGGTCCGCGCCGGGCTCCGGCGTCTCGGCGGTGGTCGGTGGGCGGGATGCGGCGGCGTCGGTCACGCGGGGGTCGTCCGATCGGTCGACGTGTCAGTGTCGGTCAGGGCGGCGCAGAGCGCGTCGAGCGCCCGCTCCACCTGGTCGGTCTGGTAACCCCGGAGCGCCACCAGCAGGCCGGCGGACCGGGCCTGCTCGATCTCGGCCCGGGCGGCCAGCCGCCGCGCCGGGTCGTCGCAGGCGAGCGCCTCCCGGCCGAGGGCGATCAGCCGGTCCACCGCGCGGACATCGTACCCGCGCAGCCCGATGGTGAAGTCGATCTCCGCACCGCTGCGCAGCGCCGCCACGGGCCCCCGGGCGTCGGTGAAGCGCCCGCCGGACCAGCGGGTCAACGCCGCCGCCACCTCGTCGGGGCTCTCCCGCACCTGGGTCAGGTCGAGCAGTTCGACGGCGGCGCGCCCGTCGCCCGGGTAGCGGGCGGTGGTCCGCGCTGCCGGCGGGCAGGCCGCCGAGGGCAGCCCGAGCAGGCGGCCCGCGTCGTCGAGGGCGAGCGCCTCGAACTGCTCCCACCGGTAGGTCCCGCGCAGCCCCGGTCGCCGCACCACCAGCCCGTCCGGCTCGATCCCGAACCGGAACGGCCGCAGCGCGTTCACCAGCACCGCTCCGCCGACCAGGATCGCGCCCACGGCCACCAGCAGGCGCAGCAGCCCGCTGTCGGCCAGGACGAGGACCATCAATCCGCCCACCACGCAGGCGTTCGCCAGCGGCAGGGCCCCTCGGCTCCGGTGCAGCTCCACGTCTCATCCCGTCGTCGGCGCCGGTCGTCCGGGTGCATCATCCGTCAAACTGTCAAATCGCGGGTGCCCCGGCCCCACGCGGGGCAGGCTGGGCGGATGAGCAGCTACCGTCACCCGGCCCCGCGCGGCGACGCGCGCCCGTCCGACGAGGAGCCGGAGCCGACGGGCCCGGCCGGGGCCACGACTCCGGCCCCGCCGCCGACGCCGGAGCCCGAGCCGGCGCCCAAGCCCGGCCCCGGCCCCACGCCCCGGGCTCAGAGCTGGCGCAGCACCTCGGCGGCGATCAGCTCCAGGTGGTCCAGGTCGGCCAGGTCGAGCACCTGGAGATAGACCCGCTGGCTGCCGACCTCGGCGTACCGGCCGAGCTTGTCGACGATCTCGGCCGGCGTGCCGGCGAGGCCGTTCTGTCGCAACTCGGCCGGCTCGCGGCCGATCGCGGCCGCCCGGCGGGCCACCTCGGCCTCGTCGCGCCCGCAGCAGACCACCGCGGCGTGCGACCAGATCATCGTGCCCGGGTCGCGGCCGATCTCGACGCAGGCGGCCCGGACCCGGTCGAAGACGGCGGTCGAGTCCGCCGGCGACACGAACGGCAGGTTGAACTCGTCGGCGTACCGGGCGGCCAGGCGGGGCGTCCGCTTCGGACCGGTGCCGCCGAGCAGGATCGGCGGGCGCGGCTGCTGCACCGGCTTGGGCAGCGCCGGCGAGTCGCTGACCGGGTAGTGCTTGCCGGGGAAGTCGAAGGTGCCCCCGGCCGGCGTCTCCCAGAGCCCGGTGATGACCGCGAGCTGCTCCTCCAGCCGGTCGAAGCGCTCAGCCACCGAGGGGAACGGGATCCCGTACGCGGTGTGCTCCTCGGCGAACCAGCCGGCGCCGAGGCCCAGCTCGACGCGGCCGCCGCTCATCTGGTCGACCTGGGCCACGGTGATCGCCAGCGGACCGGGCAGCCGGAAGGTGGCGGCGGTCATCAGGGTGCCGAGCCGGATCCGGTTGGTGTCGCGGGCCAGGCCGGCGAGGGTGGTCCAGGCGTCGGTCGGGCCCGGCTCGCCGCTCACCGCGCCCATCTTCAGGTAGTGGTCGGAGCGGAAGAAGGCCCCGAAGCCGGTCTCCTCGGCCCGCCGGGCCACGGCGAGCAACTGGTCGTAGCTGGCGCCCTGCTGGGGTTCGGTGAAGATCCGCAGTTCCATGCCCCGAGCATAGGCAGCGCCCTGATCCCGCCGCCGGCAAGGAACGCGGACCCACTCGCGCCGCCCGGGGCATTACATTCCTTGACAGGCATATGACTAGCGGGGCATATTGAGCCGGTGCCCGTTGACGCCTTCGCCGTGCTGGCCGAGCCCACCCGGCGCCGCATCCTCGACCGGCTGCGCCGCGCCGAGAGCAGCGTCGGTGACCTCGTCGACGCGCTGGGAATGAGCCAACCGGCCGTCTCCAAACACCTGCGGGTGCTCCGCGAGGCCGGCCTGGTCACCTGCCGCACCGCCGCCCAGCAGCGGATCTACCGGGTCGACGTCCGGCCGCTGCGGGCCGTGGACGACTGGCTCGGGCCGTACCGGCGGATGTGGGCGGCGCACCTCGACGCCCTGGAGCACCATCTCGACAGTCAGGAGTGACGATGGACCGCGACAGCTTCCAACCGGGTCCGCTCGCCGAGGTCGGCTGGGAACCCGCCGGCGACCGGTGGGACCTGATCCTCGTCCGGGACCTGCGGCATCCGCCGCAGCGGGTGTGGGCCGCGCTGACCGAGCCGGATCGCCTCGCCCAGTGGGCGCCCTTCCTGGCCGACCGCGACCTGGGCACGCCCGGCGGGGTGACGTTGCGCACCGTCGACGGGGACCAGAGCTGGCCCGACGCGGCGACAGTCCGCCGCGCCGAGCGCCCCACCCTGCTCGAATACACCTGGGGCGACGGGCTGCTGCGCTGGGAACTGGCCGAGACCCCGACCGGCACCCGGCTGACCCTGCGGCACCGCATCGCCGACCCCACCCTGGGCGCGAGCATGGCCGCCGGCTGGCACCTCTGCCTGGACGTCGCCGACCACCTGCTCGACGGCGACCCGGTCGGTCCGATCCGGGGCGCGGAGGCGAAGGAGTTCGGCTGGGCCGAGCTGCGCGCCGCGTACGCCGAGCGCCTGGACCAGCCGGAGTCCTGACCCGGCCCGCCCCGTGGCGCCCGGCCACCCTCCCCCGCCGCCCGAGGGCAGGCGGGTCGGCGACTCCGGCGAGCAACATGCCGCAATCGGGGGCCACCGGCGTCGAGGAAGGGCCAGATCGCGGCAACCGGAGTGGATCATCCGCCCGCCCGCCGGCCCGTCGGCCGCCGCCGGCCGCCGCCGGCCGCCGCCGGCCATCCCCGCCGGCCCGGGGCCGAGATGCCGCAAACGGGGGCATCCAGCGCCGAGGAAGGGCCGAGTTGCGGTAGCCGGAGTGGATCATCCTCCGGCCCGACGCGGGGCCCGGCCGGCGGCAGCCGCCAGGCGAGCCCGGAGCCGGCCGCCGCCCGGTCGGCGGCGACCGGCGCGGCCAGAACGACGGGCCGACACGACCAGCCCGACCAGGAGACCGGGCGCCACGACCAGCGCGACCGGACGGCGCGACCAGGACGGGCAGGCGGCGGCGACCGGCGCGGTCAGGACGACCGGGCGACGCGACCGGCGCGGCCAGGACGGCCGGGTGGCGGGACGGTTGGGTGGCGGGACGGTTGGGTGGCGGGACGGTTGGGTGGCGGGACGGTTGGGCCCGGTGGCGGGTCAGGCCGCCGGCAGGTCGGGCAGGGTGATGGCGCCGGCCGCCGCCCGGATCGGCTCGGTGACCCGGCGGATCATCCGTTCCCGGCCGGGCAGGTGCGGCATCATCCGCAGCATCAGCGTCTGGAACCGGATGGCGGCGGCCGAGCCGAGCACCATGCCCTTGAGGTTCCGCTCCGCGAGCTGCTGGTTCGCCGCCACGAACGGTCGCATCCGGCGCTCGTACCCGGCGAACCCGGCCGCCGGGTCGCCACCGGCCTCGACGAGCGACGACGCCAGCACGTACGCCCCGACCAGGCCGAGGCTGGTGCCCTGGCCGGAGGCGGGCGAGGCGGCGTACGCGGCGTCCCCGACCAGCCCGATCCGCCCGGTCGACCAGCCCTTCATCCGCACCTGGCTCATCGCGTCGAAGTAGAGGTCCGGGGCGTCCGCCGCCGCGGCCAGCAGCTCTGGCACCTGCCAGCCGGCGCCATCGAACGCCCGGGCCAGCGCGGCCCGCTGCGCGGCGACGTCCCGGCGGTCGGGCTCCTCGGCGGGTGACGGGAAGAGGAAGATCGCCCGCGCGTCCGGGGCCCCGGCGGTGCGGTAGACGCCGACCGTACGCCCGGGGGCGGGGTGCATCAGCTCGACGCGCTCCTCGGCGTAGCGGGCCGGGACGGTGCAGATGGCGATGTGGTGCCCGAGCGGGCGCAGGTAGTCCGATCCCGGCCCGAACGCCAGCCGGCGGACCGCCGAGTGCAGCCCGTCGGCACCGATCACCAGGTCGAAGCGGCGGCTCCGGCCACGGGCGAAGGCGACCTGCACCCCGCCGGCGGAGGGGGCCAGCGCGGTGATCGAGTCGTCGAGGAGGTACTCCACGTCGGGGGTGGCGTCGACGAGGATCCGGGCCAGGTCGCCCCGCAGGATCTCGAGGTCGTCGCCCTCCCGCCCGCCGAAGAGCGCGGCGTCCATGGCGGCCAGTTGTCGGCCGCGTTCGTCGACGAAGCGGGCCAGCCGCATCCCGGTGTCGTGCCGGGCGACCTGCTCGCGCAGCCCCATCCGGTCCAGCACGGCGAGCGCCGCGCCCCGGACGTCGACCTTGTAGCCGCCGTGCCGCAGCGCCGGGGCGCGCTCGACGACGGTGGGACGGAAGCCGTGGCGGCGCAGCCACCAGGCGAGCGCGGGGCCGGCGACACCGGCGCCGGAGATCAGAACATCGGTCATGCCAACGACGGTACAGACGTGTTAGACGTTTGTGCAAGACGTTTGTTCAAGGATTCCGCTACCCTGGTCCGCATGGGAAACCGGGAGGATCTGCTGGCCGGCGCGAAGCGCTGCCTGATGGAGAAGGGGTACGCGGCCACCACGGCGCGCGACGTCGCCACCGCCGCCGGCACCAGCCTGGCTGCCATCGGCTACCACTTCCGCACCACGAAGGCGCTGCTCAACGAGGCCCTCTTCGAGGCCGTGGCGGAGTGGGGCGAGGAGTTGAGCCGGGCGCTCGCTGACGACGCCGGTGCGGACGCGACGCCGGAGCAGCGGTTCGAGGCGGCCTGGGAGCGGATCATCGAGTCCTTCGCCCGGCTCCGCCCGCTCTGGACCATCCAGTTCGAGCTGATCGCGCAGCGGGACCAGGCACCGGAACTGCGGGCGGCGTTCGCCGCGGTGAACCGGCAGGCCCGGCTCGGCCTCGCCGAGATCTTCCACCGGCTCGACCCGGCCGTCGACGAACCCACCGCGCTGACGCTGGGCGCCTTCCACCAGGCGTTGATCGGCGGGGTGGCCGCCCAGTGGCTGCTCGATCCGGAGGCCGCCCCGACGGCGGCCGAGCTGACCCGGGCGCTCCGAGCGGTGGCGGCCGGGTTCTCCACCCCGTCGGACTGACCCGGTCCGCGCGGCCGCGTTCCACGACGCCGGCCCGGCGGGCCAGCACCCGGCGAGGGCCGCCGATCCGCGAGGTCCGTCCGCGAGAGCCGCCGGTCCGCGAGAGCCGCCGGTCCGCAAGGGCCGGCCACCGGAGGAGTTCCGGCGGCCGGCCCACGCACTCGCCGGTGGCCTCAGACGTACGGCTTGCTGGCGTAGGCGACCCGCAGCGCGGCCAGCCCACGGTCCTTCGGGGTGAGGGTGCCCCAGCTCGAGTTGAAGTAGTTGGTCCGGGCGATCCGGGGTCCCCGCTCGCCGTTGAGCCGGGCGATCGCCGCCGGCACGGTGGCGATCCAGGCGGCCTGGTCGGGGAACTCGGCCACCCGTACCCCCCACTCGGCGATGAGCACCGGGCGGGAGAGCGCCACCGGCCCGAGGTCGGCCACCGTCCAGTCCTTGGTGCGGCGGAACCGGGCCAGCGCGGTGTGGCTCGGGTCGGTGGCGTAGACGTTCCACTGGAGGAAGTCGAGCCTGGCCATCAGCGCCTCGGGATGGGTGCGCTGCCAAGCGGCCCGGTCGAAGCCGCCCGAGCCGACCGAGAAGGTGGTGCCGGCGGGCAGCGGGCGGGCCTTGAACCAGTTCACGATGTAGGTCATCGCCTGCACCGCCCGCGCGTCCGACTGCGCCCAGTCGTACGCCACGCCGGCCTCGGTGGTGCCGAACTCGTGGTCGGTGTCCAGTTCGGAGGCGAGCTGGATGTTGACCGGGAAGCCGAGGCCGCGGTACTGGGCCAGGGCCCGGGCGAAGAGCCCGTCGCAGAGCCCGGCGAGGACCTGCCCGTACCCGTACGCCCGGGGCCAGGTCGTCCCGGGCCGCTGCTGGATGGTCATCGCGGGGGCCGGGACGGCGTAGCCCGTGCCGTCCACCGTGAAGCTCTGCGGCCCGATGCCGGCCGCCCCGTAGTGCTTCAACTCCAGCACCAGGTTGACCGCCACGCCGGCGCGGCCCAGGACGGCCAGCCAGGTGTTGTTGTAGCCGGGGAGGACGTAGCCGTCGGCGAAGCTGCGGTACTGGGTGAGGGAGCGGAAGTTGCCGCCGGCCAGGTCGGCCGTCGGGTCGGCGTTGCCGGCGAGGTAGTAGCCGCCCAGGACCGGCGGGGCGACGCGGTAGTCGGCGGTCGCGGTGGCGGCGTGCCCGGCCCGGTCCCGCACGGTGACGGTGACCCGGGGCATCAGGCCACCGCCCGGTAGACCGCCACCGAGCCGGTGTCGGAAAGCTTGGTCCAGGTGCGGCCGGCGTCGTCGCTGACGGTGACGGCCAGCGGGTCGATCACGGCGGTCGCCCGGACCGGGGCACTGCTGTTGCCCTGTGCGTCGGTCACCACCACGGTGACGGTGAGGGTCTTCGTGTCCGGGTCGCCGTAGCTGACCGTGAGGGTCATCTGGTCGCCCGGGGCGTAGGTCGAGGCGTTGAGGCTGGCGGTCACGGTGGGAGCGGCCATCTCCGCCCCCTCCTTCCTTGCGCTTACGCCCGGCGCGCGCGCCGGAGCGCCGGCCGGCCGCCCCGGGCTGGCGCCCGGCCGCGGCTCGGTCCGGAGGTGGTGACGTCCTTGTCCTGGCGTTGGCTGGCACCACCGGCCCGGGCGGTGTCGCCGGGCGCGAACGCGGGTCGCGCGGCGGGCCGGGCGAGGACCGGGCCCGCCGGCGGCGGCGCGGCCGCGCTCGGTTAGGGCGGCGTCCGGTGCCGACGGGCAGCGCCGCCGGGCCGGAGGGATGGGATGTGGCCCGCCATCCGCAGCCTCTTCACCTGCATAAACAATGCGCCGGGAGCGGGCCGGGCGTCCTGTCGGCCATCCGTCCGGCGGATTGTCCTCGATCTGGTTGCGCCCGCCTCAGCGGGATCGGCGGGCGTCCGCGCGCCGGCGCAGCCAGCGGGTGGCAAGGCTGACCACAAGGCTGCCGGCGGCCGTCCCGATCAGCACCAGCACGGCGCCCACCACCCACAGCCCGCTGTCGTCGGTCGCCGCGGCGTGCGCGCCCCAGGCGGCGGTGAAGGCCACCGTCAGCACCGGCACCACCAGCCAGGGGCGGAGCCACCACCCGCCGAGGGCGGCGACCAGGACGAGGGTGAGCACGCAGCCCGCCACCTGCCAGACCGCGTACGGGCCGCTGGTCGCGCCGGTCTCCGGGTCGACCCGGTAGCCGGACTCCCAGCTCAGCCAGGCGAGCCAGGTGGCTACGGTCGCCGCCGCCAGGAGCAGGCCGCCGAGCACCGAACGGGTACCCCTCGTCATGGTCACGGCCCGATCCTTCCGTCCCGGCCGGGCGGGTGGATGAGCCCGGGTACTCAGGATGCGGTTCGGTGTTGGCAGGACCAACGATTTGCCGTATCGTTGGTCGAGCCAACGAATGGAGGACCCGATGTCACCCGTGACCGACCGCGCCGAGATCGCCGAGCTGGTCGCCCGGCTCGCCTGGGCGCTGGACGAGCGACGCTTCGACGACCTGCGCGCCGTCTACGCCCCGGACGCCCGGACCAGCAGCCCGCGCGGCGCCCTGTCCGGCATCGACGAGATCGTGGATGTGCTGCGGCGCACCAGCCCGGAGGAGGACCTGACCCAGCACTTCAACACCGACGTCGTGATCGATCTCGACGGCGACCGCGCCGAGATCGGCGCCCACCAGCTCGCGTACTTCTTCCAGCAGGGCGCGGCGCCGCACCGCAGAGCCGGCCTCCGGACCCGGTACAGCGCGGTACGCACGCCGGCCGGATGGCGCCTCGCGGAGGCGCACATCTCCCCGCGCTGGCAGCACGCCGCCTGATCGTCGCGGCCGGCGAGGGGTAACCCTCGTCGGCCGGGACGAGGTCCGCCCGGTGCCACGACGAACGCCGGCCGGGTCATCGACACCGCGGCGGCGCTCAAGGCCGGCCGCGCCGGCTGACCCCGGCCGTCGCTGGCCGGGCAGCGCGGCGGGGCGGCGCGGCGGCAGCGCGACGAGGTACGGAACCGCGACGTCGCCCGCCGGCTGCTCCGCGCCGGCGGCGGACGATGACGGTCAACCGCGCGTCGCGGCGCGGAGCAGGTGAACCGCCTGGTTCAGGACTTCCCGCAGCGCCCGCAGCTGACGAGGAGTCCATCTGGGGTGATACGAGGCTGTCCCGTAGGCCCACGGGACGTTCGCGGCGAGGAGCTTGTGGTAGCAGCCGTCACGCAGGCCGCCACGGTCGTTCCAGGGCCGGCCGGTGCTGTAGGCGACGTCGGTGGCCCAGTTCCAGAGGTTCAACCCGGCCTCCGGGTTGAGCGCCATCCGCCGGCCGCGTAGCCACTCCTGCGCCGGCTCCACATCGGTCGTGACCACCCGCTGGTCCGCTGGGCCGCCGTCGGCGGCCCACCCGTGCGCGGCTGCCATCGACCAGCAGTCAGCTTCGGAGGCGAAGGTGTACAGCCGTCCCGCCCGGGCCGCGGCGCAGTCCTCGTTGTTGACGTCCTGCCCCCACCACAGATAGGTGACCCGCCCGTCGAACCTCAGCCCGGTCGGCCTGCCCCGGGTCGGGACGACGTCGCCGGCTCGGCCCGAGACGTCGGCTGTCACGACTGAGGACCATGCCACAGCCACGCTGCGAGGTCGTCCGCCACGGCGTCCATCTCGTCAGCGGTCACCGCCTGACCCTCCGGCTGGCCCAGGAACCCGAACACGTGTGGCCCCCGGCGGTCGACGGGCAGATCAGCCGGCCGGGGGATCACGTGGAAGTGCACGTGGTCGAAGCCCTCGCCTCCGCGAACTGCACGACGTACGTCTTCGCGCAGCCGGTCACGGCATGCAGCGCTCGCGACAGGCGTACCTGCCAGGAGCCCAATCCGGCGGCCTCGACCTCGGTCAGCTCGGCGATGGTGCGCACGTGACGTCGCGGAACGAGCACGAGCCAGCCTGGTAGCCCGGTGCCTACCGCATGCGCCACCCGCCAGTGCTCGTCGCCGGCGATCCGCTCCCGCGGCGGCAGGTCGGCAAACCGGGCCGTGTTCGCACAGGAGAAGCATCCTCGCTTGATCAGCACTGGGCCAGTAGAACCCATCCTCGCCGATGGGGTGATCCGCCGGGCTGGGCCGAGGTGCTGGCAGCCATCACGGCAACCGTTGTCGCGCGGCGTCGTCGCACCCCGCTCTCCCGGTGGCTCGGCCCTGGCGCTCGATCGACAATGCGACGCGGGCCACCCACCGCCGGTTCCAGCATCGCGGCTGGCCACCTGCCGGCGGTGGACGGAACGCGGACGGCCTCGGGGACAGTTCGCCGCGCACCGAATCGTCCCGCCCATACGCTCCCGGCATGATCCAGACAACCGATCACCTGGTCATCCAGCCCAGGATCCTCTACTTCGGGACACCCGTGGTGCTGGTGAGCACCGAGAACGAGGACGGGACGAGCAACCTCGCGCCCATGTCGTCGGCCTGGGCGCTCGGCCAGGTCGTGGTGCTCGGCCTCGGGTCGGCGGGGCAGACCGCCCGCAACCTGCGCCGGCGGCCCGACCTCGTGATCAACCTGCCGAGCGCGGAGCAGTGGCCGGTGGTGGAGCGGCTCGCCCCGCTCACCGGCCGCGACCCGGTTCCGGACCACAAGCGGGGCGCGTTCCGGTACGAGCCGGCGAAGTTCGCCGCCGCCGGGCTGCGTCCCGAGCCGGCCGAGCTGGTACGACCGCAGCGGGTCGCGGAGTGCCCGCTGCAACTGGAGGCCCGGGCCGTACGGATCACCCCCGACCTGCACGGCGACTTCCTGATCGTCGAGGCGCACGTGCTTCGCGTACACGCGGATCCTGCCATCGTCGTGCCCGGCACCGACCATGTCGCCCCCAGCGCGTGGCGCCCGCTGATCTACAACTTCCGGCACTACTTCGGCCTCGGCCCGGAGCTCGGGCACAGCTTCCGAACGGAGACGCCGGCGGCCGCGATGGTAGGCGTACGTCGACCAAGCGCCGCAGCGCCGCCGGCCTGATCCGTGCCGCGACCCGCCTCGGGAGCCGCGGCACCGGCCGCCCGACCAGCACCGGTGGATCACCGCCGGCAGGCCGCGGGTGCCCCCGGATTTTTTTCCGACGCCCCGCCGGTATAGTTTCCGACGCACTGTCGACAAAATCCGGCTGGAGGACCCATGTTCTTGGCTCTGCGCGAGCTTCGCTTCGCGCGCTGGCGGTTCACGCTCATGGGTAGCGTGGTCGCCCTCATCGCGGTACTCGTGGTGTTGCTGTCCGGGCTCTCCTCGGGTCTGGTCAACGACGGCGTCTCCGGACTTCAGCGGCTACCGGTGACCGCCTTCGCCTTCGCTCACGACACCAAGCTGGACTCGGCGTTCTCCCGCAGCGTGGTGGATCGAAAGCAGCTCGATCAGTGGCGCCAACAGCCGGGGGTTCGGGATGCCGCCCTCTTCGGCAACCTGCTGGTCAACGCTCGCAGCAACCGGGACGTACCCATCGACCTGGCCATGTTCGGGGTGGAACCGGACTCGTTCCTGGCGCCCCCGGTCGCCGAGGGCGCCAAGCTGGGCGACCCGAACGGCATCGTGGTGTCCCGGACCGCGCTCGACGCCGGCCTGCGGGTCGGCGACACCGTCGTCATCGACCGGATCGGCACCCGGTTCACCGTGATCGGCGCCACGTCTGACCAGCGCACCTACGGCCACGTCGACGTCGCCTACGTACCACTGGCCGCCTGGCAGCGCCTGCACCAGGGCGTCGGCCCCGGCGAGGAGCTGCGCGCCTCGGCGGCCAACGAGGCCACCGCGATCGCCATCCGGTCCGACGGGGACCTCGACCTCGCCGCCGGTGACGCCGCCGCCGGCACCACCAGCTTCGACAAGGTCGAGGCGTACGGGGGCTCGCCCGGCTACACCGCCGAGACCTCGACGCTGCAACTCATCCAGGTGTTCCTCTACGCCATCTCGGCCCTGGTCGTCGGCGCGTTCTTCACCGTCTGGACGATCAACCGCAGGCACGAACTGGCGGTGCTGCGGGCGATCGGCGCGGCCAGGCGGTACCTGCTGCGCGACGGGCTGGTGCAGGCGCTGGTGGTGCTCGGCGCCTCGATCGGCGCGGGGATCGCTGTCGGCGTGGGGCTCGGCGGGCTGATCAGCGGCAGCGCGGTGCCGTTCGCCATCGAGGCGCCCGCAGTGCTGGTCGCCGGCGCCCTGCTGGTCCTGCTCGGCCTGATCGGTGCGGCCGTCGCCATCGTCCGGATCGCGGCCGTCGACCCCCTCACCGCACTGGGAGGACAGCGATGAACAACCGTACCGGTCTGGACCTGTCCGGCGTGGTCGTCCGTCTCGGCGACGGCGACGCCATGGTCACCGCGCTGGACGAGGTGAGCCTGACCGTCGCCCCGGGCGAACTGGTGGCCGTCGTCGGGCCCTCCGGCGCCGGCAAGTCGAGCCTGCTCGCGGTGGCCGGCGCGTTGACCGTCCCGGAACGGGGAACGGTCACCGTCGACGGCCACGACATCGTCGGCATGACGGCCCGGCAGCGTGCCGCGTACCGGCGCGACCACATCGGTTTCGTGTTCCAGAGCGGCAACCTGATCCCGGCGCTCACCTCGCTGGAGCAGCTGCAGCTGGTAGCCAAGCTCAGCCGGCACCGGGCCGACGGCCGTGACCCCGCCGAGCTGCTCGCGGACGTGGGGATGGCGCACAGGGCCAACCGCCGACCGCATCAGCTCTCCGGCGGCGAACGCCAACGCGTCGGCATCGCCCGCGCGCTGATGGGACGGCCCTCGTTGCTGCTGGTCGACGAACCGACCGCGGCGCTGGACCGGGCGCGCAGCCACGAGGTCGTGCAGCTGATCGCCCAGGAGACGAAGGAGGCCGGCGTCGCTACCGTTATGGTGACCCACGACCACGACGTGCTGGAACACTGCGACCGGGTAGCCGAGATGATCGACGGGCGGCTCTCGGCCGGCTGAGCGACGCGAGAGAGGAGGACCCGTGCCGCGCATCGACGCGCCGACAATCGCGGAGCACCGCGCCCACCGCCGCCGGGTCCTCCTCGACGCCGCCCGCGCCCTGCTGGTGGAGAACCCGCACGAGGCGCCGAGCCTCACGGCCGTGGCCGCCCGGGCGGGACTGCCCCGCTCCTCGGTCTACGAGTACTTCCCGTCGGCCAAGGACATGCTGCTGGAACTGGTGCAGGAGGTCCTGCCGAACTGGTCACGCCGGGTCAACGCCGCGATGGACGCCGCCGGCACCCCGGGCGAGAAGGTGCTGGCGTACGCCACCGCGAACCTGCGCCTGGTCGCCGAGGGCGAGCACGCCCTCGCCACCGCGCTGATCCGGTCGGTACCGGGCGATCAGGTCGACGCCAGCACCCAGCTCATGCACGACCAGATGAGCCAGCCCCTCTGCGCCGCCGTCGAGCAACTGGGCGTGCCCGACCCCGCCACCACCGCGCGCCTGATCAGTTCCGTCGTCTACACCGCCAGCCGCATGATCGAGGACGGCGCGGACACACCCTCCGTCGACGCGCGGGTCCGTGAGCTGCTGGCCCCGTTCCTTCTCGGCCACGTCTAGGCGGCGGGACCGCCCGGACCTCCCACGGACCGCGCTGACCGGCGCAGGCATGGTGCGACGCCAGCGGCAGAGCGGATCATGACGCAGGGGTGTGACCCGAGGCTTCCGCCGGCGGGCCGCCGTGGTTCGGCTGGGTAGGCGTCACGGGGAACAGGATCGGGCTGAGCAGGTACGCCGACCGCCCCGGTGCCGGCCCGTTGCCCGTCACCTCCCGCAGTACGCCGACCAGCCTTCCGGTCAGCTCGGCCAACTCGGCAGGGCTGAGCCACAGGGTGCCCTGCCGATACGACACCCGGTCGGCGACCGGGTCGGCCCCGTCCCCGTCCAGGTACCTGTTGAACTCGGCGATCAGCACGGCCATCGCGGCGGCGAACCCGCGCCGGTGGTCGTCGATCGTCATCTCCGCCGCCGCGTCGACGTCGATCACGGGGCGGTCCTGACGCAGCCGGTACCGGCGTTCGACGCCGCCGCGCACGCGTTGCTCGCCGGCCACCTCGAGGAACCCCTCATCGACCAGCAGGGCCACCTGCCGGTAGACGGTCACCCTGGAGACGTCCGGCAGGCGCTCGCACAGCTGGGTGGTGGTCAGCTCCCGACCGCCGGAGACCGCGTGCACGATCCGCAGCCGGACGGGATGCAGCAGCAGCTCAGCAGTGTTCATGGCAGGAACTATTTCACATGCGATACCATTATCTAGGTTGAAACTAATCCTGCGTGTTGGTCAAGGAGGCGATCGGATGCGGGATGCGCCGGGGCAGCGGTTGCCGGTCAACGGCCGGGCCGTCCATGTGGCACAGTCCGGCCCCGAACAACCCGACCATGACGGGGCTTGGGTCGTGTTCGAGGCGGGCGCCGGCTGCGGCCGCACGTGCTGGGACGCCGTGCGGCCACTGCTGGCCGACCAGGCGCGGCTGATCACGTACGACCGGGCGGGGCGGGTCCGGACGGGCCCGCTCTCGACCCCGCTCACCGTCGACGGCATGGCCGACGACCTGGTCGCACTGGTCGAGGCCCTCGTGCCGGGCGACTTCGTCCTGGTGGCGCACAGCATGGGCGGCCTGGTCGCCCGGCGGGCCGCCGACCGCCTACGTACGCGCCTGCGCGGCCTGCTGCTCATCGACACGCTGCCGGAGATGTCCCCGGTCTACGACGACGAAAGCTGGGCGCGGACGACCCGGCAGGTCGACCGGATGCTCGCGGTGGCGCAGGCACTGAGCCGGCTCCGGCTGTTCGGCCGCCTGCTCAGCGCGAACGTCCGGCCCTACTACCCGGCCGACACCTACGAGACAATGCTGGCCGAGGATTTCACCCCCGCCGGGACGGCGCAGACCCGCCGGGAGATGCGCGCGCTCGCCGCCGCGCTCCCCGGCTTCCGGACCGATCCACCGCAGCCGCCGACCTGCCCGACGATCCTGCTGTCGGCCGCGAAACCGCCCAGCAGACGCGAGCGCCAGCACGCCCTCACCCGGGAGCATCAGCGCCGCTACGTCGAGACCCTCCCCCACGGCCGGTACGAGAGCGTGGACGCGGCCCATCTCATCCACGCCGAACAGCCGGCGCTCGTCGCCGCCCGCATCCGCGAACTGCTCACCACATAGGCGACGGACCGGTCCGGGCGTGGGCCCGCCGATCGGGTCGGGAGGTGCCACCAATCGCGGAGCACCGCGCCCAACGCCACCGGATCCTCCTCGGCCGCGTCGAGGCAGCGGAGCACCGGCGGCCTGGCCCGGAGAAGACCGGCAGCAGCGGACGCGACCGAGACCTCTGGACGCGGATGGGCCCGCGCCGCTCGGCGCGGGCCCACCGGGCAGTGCGGTCGCTCAGCTGCAGAACTCCCGCCAGGCCGTCATGCTCGCGGTGTCCCGGAGCCGGTAGTCGATGCCGGCCTGCTGGCGCCAGTCCAGGTCGAAGTAGTCGGCGAACAGCGCGCCCTCGGCGGTGAGGTGGCTGGCCAGCGCGCGCAGCCAGGCCGCCCGGCCACTGCCGGTGTCCCCGGCGACCAGTGGGCTGCCGGTCTCGGCGATGCCGAACGGCAGGCCCTCCTGGCGGCTGACGGCGACCACCTTGGCGAACATGTCCACCGGCGGGTTGTAGTTGCCCTTCTTCCAACCCTCGTTGTAGACGTCCCAGCCGAGCACGTCCACGTACTCGCGGCCCGGGTACCAGTTCGTCCAGTCACGCTGCGAAGCGTCCTCCAGGGTCCAGCCCATCAGGATGAGGGTGGCCCGCAGCCGGGGGTTGCCGGCCTGCTCGGCGAGGTCGGAGACGCGCTGGAACGCCGCGACGAAATCGGCCGGGGCGAAGCTGTCGTTCTCCGGCTCGTGATAGTACGTCCAGTAGATGTCCTGGTTCGTCGGCGCGGCACGGAACCAGTCCCGCAGGTAGGCGTCGTGCAGGCCGGCCTTCACCTCGGCCGGCGGCGCCTTGAAGGACACGATCATCGGCCGGCCGCTGACGTCGAGCTTGCCCGGCCAGGCCTGGGGCAGACCCGGGTAGAAGACGCGCACCGACTCCAGGCCGTTGTAGTACCCGTCGATCCGGGCCAACGCCTGCTGGTAGGTCTCGCCGGCGGTCTCGCTGTTGAACGACGCGCCGCAGAGCGTGGTCGTCGGCGAGCCGTACTCGATCACCAGGCGGGGCCCGGGCCCGGAGCCCTGCTCGCGGGACTGCACGGAGGCGACCGAGTAAGCGGTCGGGTTCACCAGCGCGAAGTTGACGGTGCCCGGGGCCCGGACCGTGGTTCCCACGTCGAACGAGTACGTGCTGACACCGGATCCCGGCAGGGTGGCGCTCGCGACGGTGCCGCCGACGGTGGGCCGGGTCGCGTACGTGGTGGTTTCGCTCCAGGTGCCGGTCAGGGCCCGCAGGTCGAGGCGGGTGGGCTGCTGGTCGGACTTGTTCGAGGTGAACTCGACCCGGGCGCCGACGATGGACCGGCTGTCGGTGGGCACCTGGAACCGCACGTAGCTCTCGCTGTGCCAGGTCGTCCAGTTCGCCGAGGTCAGCTTGGTCGCCGTGCCGTAGCTGTTGGTCGGCGCCTCCGCCACCACATAGGTGTCCACCGAGGCAGGCACGGTCACCGTGGCGACCGCATCGGTTCCCGTCGGGCCGGCCTGGGCGGGGGTGCCTGCCGGACCGAGCACGCTGAACGCGGCGATCGCCGCCAGCCCGGCCGCAGCCGACCGTCTTGATGAGATACGCAGCACTTCCATGTCCCCGTTCGTGTGGTCGGAAAATCAGAGCGAACCGATTATGGTGATCACATCGACCGCTGTCTGCCCCGTCGGCTCCCGCCCCATGATCCGGCTGCGCTCCGGCGCCCGGGCAACGCGGCCGCCACCGCCGGCTCGGCCGCCGGAGTGACCGTGCTAAGCACTCGGCCGCCGGAATCACCGTGCTACGCACTCGTCGGGCGGTCCCGCACCAGGGCTCGGCGCTGGTGGTCCGCCGGTTGCACCGGGCCGGACCCGAGGTTGGATCGCCGGCGGATCGCAACTGAGGAAAAGAGTGGGGCGGACGGGACTCGAACCCGTGACCGATGGATTATGAGTCCACTGCTCTAACCCGCTGAGCTACCGCCCCGCTACCGCGCCGGATCGTAACCCGCTCCGTGGATCACCGACCACCACCGAACGGGCCGCATCATGATTCGTTCGCCACGATGAGCAACGCGAGGATAACAGCGTGCTGCCCCCGTCCGTCCCTTCAGGTACGCGGGGCGCGGACGCGCCGGGTCAGCCCTCGCCGCGCAACTCCGCGAGCACCGCGCCGACCGCCCGCCAGCCGCTGGCCAGCGCCCCCTGGATGGATGGGGTGTCCCGGTGGTCCCCGGCGACGAAGAGCCCGTCGCCGAGCGAGACCGGTTTGCGCAGCCGGCCCTGCGGCGGCGGCGCGGCGGGCAGGGCGTGCGGGACCGTGACGGTGGTCAGGTGGGTCCAGTCGGCGGTGGAGCGGCCGTAGAGGTGGTCCAGCTCGCGGCGGATCACCGGCTCGGTCGGGGCCTGCGCCCCGACCACCGAGGTGGCCACCAGGTGCCGCCCGGCCGGGGCGTACGTGGGCGCGGCGTTGCTGGACACCACCGTGTTGGCGACCAGTTCGCGGCGCTCCCCGTCGAGCAGCAGGATCGGCTCGGCCAGCGGCGGGGTGTCGGTGCTGTGGTAATAGGTCGTGTAGCCGTGCATCCGTACCCGGGCCAGCCGGGGCAGCAGCGTGGCCGCCGCCGGCGGGTCCACGGCGACCACGACGGCGCGGCAGGCGATCTCCCCGGTCCGGGTGCGGACCCGGCCGGGCGTGACCTCGACGACCGGGGTGTGCAGCTCGATCAGTTCGGCGGGCAGCGGGCCGGCGATGGCCCGGGGCAGCGCGGCCATCCCCCGGGCGGGCAGGCCGATCCGGCCCCGGGCGAAGGCGCGCAGGATCATCGCCAGGACGTGGCTGGAGGTGGCGAGTTCCCGGTCGAGGAGCACGCCGGAGAGGAACGGCCGGAGCAGTTCCTCGACGATGGCGCCGGAGAGTCCGGCCTGGCGCAGCGCGGCCTCGCTGGTGGTCTCGGGCGCGTTGAGCAGCCGGCCGATCGGCAGGACGGCGCAGCTGGTGGCGAAGCTGGCGAGCCGCAGCCGGTCGGTGAGCGAACCGACCCCGGCGGTGAGGGTCCCGGGTGCGCCGGCGGGGTCGCGCAGCGGGTTGACCAGCCGTTCGAGGCGGTCGGCGCGGCGGACCAGCACGCCGGAGGTGAACCAGCCGAGGTCCAGGGCGGCCAGGTCGAGCAGGCCGGCGAGGCGCGGGTACGCGGTGTTGAGCACCTGGAAGCCGCGGTCCAGCAGGTAGCCGTCGACCGCGTCGGTGGCGACCCGGCCGCCGAGCCGGTCGCCGGCCTCGAGCAGCCGCCAGGGCACGCCGGCGCGGTGCAGGCGGCGCGCGGCGGCGAGGCCGGCCAGCCCGCCACCGACGACGACGACGTCGGTCTCACCGACCACGGGTCACCTCCGCGCCGGCCCGGTGGGACCGCGACAGCCGGCTCGGCCACCAGATCCGCGGCCCGATGTCGTACGACAGGGCGGGGACCAGCAGCGAGCGGACGACGATGGTGTCGAGCAGCACCCCGACGGCGACCGCCACACCCAGCTCGACGAGCACCACCAGCGGCAGCACGGCGAGCGCGGAGAAGGTGGCGGCGAGGACGATGCCGGCCGAGGTGATCACGCCGCCGGTGACGGCGAGCCCGGCGAGCACGCCGGCCCGGGTGCCGCGGCGGACCGATTCCTCGCGTACCCGGCTCATCAGGAAGATGTTGTAGTCGATGCCGAGGGCGACCAGGAAGACGAAGGCGAAGAGCGGGAACGACTGGTCGACGCCGGGGAAGTCGAGCAGGTACCGGAAGATGAGCGCGCAGAGCCCGAGGGTGGCCAGGAACGACAGCACCACGGTGGCGATCAGCAGGAGCGGGGCCACCAGGGCGCGCAGCAGCAGGGCCAGGATGACCGCGATGACCAGCAGCACCACCGGGATGATGACGTTGCGGTCCCGGGTGGAGGCGTCGGCGGTGTCCACGTTGATGGCGGTGAACCCGCCCACCACGGCGTCGGCGCCGGGCACCCGGTGCACCGTCTGGCGCAGCTCGCGGAGGGTCCGCTCGGCGCGGTCGCTGTCCGGCGGGTCGGCCAGCGTGGCCTCGAGCTGCACCCGCCCGTCGACCACGGTGGGCGGGGCGTCCGCCGCGGGCGGACCGGCGTGCCGGGTGAACGGGCGGACCGAGGACACCCCGGGTACGCCCTGCGCGGCCCGGGCGACCTGCTCGGCGCTGGCCGGGTTGGTGAAGATGGTGGCCGGGCTGCCGGTGCCGGCCGGGTAGTGCCGGGCGATCACCTCCTGGCCGGCGACCGAGTCGGTGCGCTTGGTGAACAGGTCGGACTGGCCCAGGGCGGTGGCGCCGAGCTGGCTGACCCCGAGCGCGAGGGCGGCCAGGGCCACCGCGGTGACCAGCCAGATGACCCGGGCGCGCCGGGCGACGAAGCCGGCGACCCGGCCCCAGATGCCGTGCTCGGTCTGCGGGTCGGCGTCGTCGTGGCGGGGCCGTCGCGGCCAGAACGCCCACCGCCCGCCGAGCAGCAGCAGGGCGGGCAGGAAGGTGAGCATGACCAGCAGGGTGGCCGCGATGCCGACGGCGGCGACCGGGCCGAGCGCCCGGTTGGAGTTGAGGCTGGACAGCAGCAGGCAGAGCAGGCTCACGATGACGGTGGCGCCGGAGGCAATGATCGCCGGGGCGGCGCCCTTCCAGGCGGCCCAGAGGGCGTGCCAGGTGCGTACGTGGCGGTGCAGTTCCTCCCGGTAGCGGGCGATGAGCAGCAGCGCGTAGTCGGTGCCGGCGCCGAAGACCAGCACGGTGAGGATGCCCTGCGCCTGCCCGTTGAGCTTGATGACGTCGTTGCGGGCCAGCACGTAGACGAAGACCGACGCGAGCGAGTACGACATGCCGGCGGCGAGCAGCGGGAAGACCCAGAGCACCGGGCTGCGGTAGACGATCAGCAGGATCACCAGCACGACGACCAGCGTGACCAGCAGCAGCGGCCCGTCGATGGCGGTGAACACCTCGATCAGGTCGGCGAGCAGCCCGGCCGGACCGGCGACGTCGACGGTGAGCCCGTCCCGGTCCGGACCGGCGATCTCCCGCAGCCGGTCGACGACGGCGCCGATCTGTTCGCCCTCGGCGGCGTCGATCGGGACGACCACCTGGATGGCCTGCCGGTCCTGGCTGGGGATCGGCGGGGACAGCGGGGCCACCACGCCGGGCAGTTGGGCGAAGCGGGCGGCGTCGGCCTGGACCCGCTGCTGGTCGGCGGGGGTGATGCCGGCCGGACGCTCGTAGACGACGAGGGCCGGGGTGGTCTCCTTCTCGACGAAGCCGGCGGCGAGGTCCTGCGCCCGGGTCGCCTCGGCGTCGGTCGGCAGGAAGGCGGCGTTGTCGTTGGTCGCGACATCGCCGAGCTTGCCCGCGTACGGCCCGGCGATGCCGCCGACGACCAGCCAGGCCAGCACGAGCGCCACCGCGACCAGGGTCGCCGTCCAGCGGCTCCGTCCTCCGGCCATCCCCATCCACCCTCGAATCGACGCACATATCGACGCAGCGCGAGTCTAAGTCGACATCGACCATCCTGCCGGGCGAACGGGTGCCGGCGGGCGGAAACGTGGGCGACGGCAGCGCGCGGGCGCCGATCGGGCCCGCGCCGCGGGCTCCGGCCGGGCCACGAGAAACGCCCGCCGGCGGGGCCGACGGGCGTGCTGTCCGAGCTGAAGCTCCCCCGTTTGGACTCGAACCAAAAACCTGCCGGTTAACAGCCGGCTGCTCTGCCAATTGAGCTACGGGGGACCGTAGATCACCCGGCTTGCGGATCTCTCCGCGCCGGGCGACGGGGACAAGAGTACAGGACATCGGGGGGTGGTGCGCCAGGGGGTTACCGCACCGGCCGCGACGACTTTTCCGGCATTCCACCTCCAACATTCCGGACAAATCGTCATCCTCGCCCAAGGAGGTATGACGAGAGAGCAGGATGGGTAGTTAGCCGCCGACAGAGGACGCAGGCGCGACAGGGTCGCTCCCGCCGGGAACCCCGACGGGAACGGCGCGCGTCAGGTACGGAAGGAGCCGCCATGCGCGGAAAGATCATGTTTCTTGGCGGGCTGGCTGCGGGATTCGTCCTGGGCGCCCGTGCCGGCCGAGAGAAGTACGAGGAGTTGGTGGTCCGGGGCCGCAAGGTGCTCGACCACCCGACCGTCCAGGAGGCGGCCGGGGTCGCGCAGGCCCAGGCGACCCGGCTCTACTCGGAGGGCAAGGACAAGCTGGGTCAGACCAAGCTCGGTGAGAAGCTGAGCACCGGCAACGGCAGCAAGCAGGAGCTGACCGGGGCCGACAAGCCGTTCGCCGGCACGCCGGCCACGGTCGGCGCCAAGGCCGGCTCGACCGGCACGGGTTCGACCAGCACGACCGGCTCGTCGACCACCAGCACGAGCAGCAAGTCGTCCGGCACGAGCAGCAACGGCAGCACCCTCTGATTCATCCGGACGGCGGGCCGGTCACCTCCGGGTGACCGGCCCGCTTCCGGTTGTCCGCTAGCCCTTGCTGCTGAACGCGGCGTCGAAGGCCGCGGCCGGGGCGTCGAAGGCGAGCCGGCGGACGAACCGCAGCGCCTCGGGCGCGCCGACCAGCCGGTCCATCCCGGCGTCCTCCCACTCGATCGAGATCGGACCGTCGTAGCCGATCGCGTTCAACGCGCGGAAGCAGTCCTCCCACGGCACGTCGCCGTGCCCGGTGGAGACGAAGTCCCAGCCGCGGCGCAGATCGGCCCAGGGCAGGTGCGAGGAGAGCCGGCCGCGCCGGCCGTCCCCGGTGCGGACCTTCGCGTCCTTGCAGTCCACGTGGTAGATCCGGTCGGCGAAGTCGAAGATGAAGTTGACCGGGTCCAGCTCCTGCCAGACGAAGTGCGACGGGTCCCAGTTCAGCCCGAACGCCGGCCGGTGACCGATCGCCTCCAGCGCCCGCCTGGTGGTCCAGTAGTCGTACGCGATCTCGCTCGGGTGCACCTCGTGCGCGAAGCGGACGCCCACCTCGTCGAAGACGTCGAGGATCGGGTTCCACCGGTCGGCGAAGTCCTGGTAGCCGCGGTCGATCATGGCGGGCGGCACCGGCGGGAACATCGCCACGGTGTGCCAGATCGACGAGCCGGTGAAGCCGACCACCGTGCGTACCCCGAGCTTCGCCGCCGCCCGCGCGGTGTCCTTCATCTCCTCGGCGGCCCGGCGACGGACCCCCTCCGGCTCGCCGTCGCCCCAGATCCGGGCGGGCAGGATGTCCTGGTGTCGCTCGTCGATGGGGTGGTCGCAGACCGCCTGCCCGACCAGGTGGTTGGAGATGGCGAAGACCTGGAGGTTGTGCTTGGCCAGGGTGGCCAGCTTGCGGTCGGTGTACGAGTCGTCGGCGAGGGCCTTGTCGACCTCAAAGTGGTCGCCCCAGCAGGCGATCTCCAGGCCGTCGTACCCCCATTCGGCGGCGAGCCGGCAGACCTCGTCGAACGGAAGGTCGGCCCACTGGCCGGTGAAGAGCGTGATCGGTCGCGCCATTGTCCTTCTCCCCTGTCGTGGATGGGGATTCCGTTGCGGACCGGGGCGAGGGTGACCGGCATGCGGACGACCTCGACGGGAGCACCGGTGGGCGCGGTCGCGCCTGGGTCCGACGGGTTGCGCCTCCCGTCGGAGCACCGGCCACCTCGCGGTCGCCGCCCTCACTCTAGGTCGGGTGGGCCGGCCAGGGAAGGCCCGCCGGAGCCACCCGGCACCGCCGTCGCGGGTCCGGTCAGCGGCGTCGGTCCACCACCCGCAGCACCAGGCCGGTCAGGGCCGACCGGGCCGGCTCCGCCAGGGGCAGCCGGTCCAGCGCGGCGCGGGCCAGCTCGGCGCGGACCCCGATCATCCGTTCCACCGCCGCCCGCGCCCCGCTCGCCTCGACGATCCGGCGCACCTCGGCGGCGCCGGCCCCGTCCAGCCCCGGATCGCCGACCAGCCGGCGCAGCCGCTCCCGCCCGGCCGGCCCGGCCGCCTCCCGGGCCAGCGCCAGCAGCACCGTGGGCTTGCCCTCGCGCAGGTCGTCCAGGTTGGACTTGCCGGTCACCGCCGGATCGCCGAAGACGCCGAGCAGGTCGTCGCGGAGCTGGAAGGCGTCCCCGAGCGGGTCGCCGAAGTGGGCCAGCGCCGCCACGGTCGGGTCGTCCGCGCCGGCCAGGGTCGCCCCGAGCTGCACCGGGCGGGTCACCGTGTAGCGGGCGGTCTTCAGCCGGACCACCGCGAGGGCGGTGGCCAGCGAGCCGTCCCCGGCGGCGGCGGCCACGTCCAGGTACTCCCCCGCGATCACCTCGGTCCGCATCCGGGCCAGGACGGCCTGCCCGCGCCGGAGCCGCTCCGGGTCCAGGCCGCAGCCGTGGAACATCTGCCCCGACCAGGCGGCGCAGAGGTCGCCGCAGAGCACCGCCGCCTGCCGGCCGTACCGCTCGGGGTCGCCGCGCCAGCCGGAGCGGGTGTGCAGCTCGGCGAAGATCCGGTGCAGGGTGGGGCGGCCGCGCCGGCGCTCACTGCGGTCGAGGATGTCGTCGTGGATCAGGGCGAAGGCGTGGAACAGCTCCAGCGCGGCGGCGGCGACCACGATCGGGGTACTGTCCGGGCCGCCGAACCCGCGCCAGCCCCAGTAGCAGAAGAGCGGCCGCAGGCGCTTGCCGCCGGCCAGGACGAACCGGCGCAGCTCGGCGTGGACGGCCGCCGTACCGTCGTCCGGCCGGCCCGGGCTCCGCCGCCGCAGGAACGCGGCGAGCGCGGCGTCGACACGCTCGCGCAACAGAGCCGGATCGGTCGGTGCGACGGTGACAGTCATGGCGCCTCGGTATCCATGGCTGACAATACCGCAGGTGACTGTCCCACCGGCTCCACCGGACAGCCCGGATCCGGCTGGTACCCGGGCCGGCGACCCCCGATGCACTGCCGCCGGTCCGGCCGCCGGCGTGCCGGGGCCACCACGCCCCGGCCCGGCGGATCGTCGGGTCGGTCCGCCGGTGCGGCCGGGGAATCCCGGTCCGGCCGCACCGGAGGGCCGTGCTGGTCGTGCCGGGCCGGACGTTCCGGTGGCACGCTCCCCGGCACCGACCTCGTTCCCCGCCGCGGGGCGCAACCGCGGCGGGCCCTCGCCGGTCGGGGCCGGGAAGCCCGGTGTAGCGCGGCCCGAGACGCCGTGGGTGCCTCGGGCCGCGCCGCTCAGGCGGCCAGTTCCGCCAGTACGGGCGCCACCTCCGTCCAGGCGGCCCGCTCCGCCGAGCGGCCCACCGCGTCGAGCACGAGCTGGACCTGCAACGCGTCGGTGAACGACGGCGCCGGGTCGACGCCGGTGGCGACCGCCTCGACGAAGTCGCGCATCTGGTGGGTGAAGGAGTGCTCGTAGCCGATGATGTGGCCCGGCGGCCACCAGGCCGACAGGTACGGGTGCTCCGGCTCGGTCACCAGGATCCGGCTGAAGCCCTGCTCCGGGCCGGGCCGGGTGGCGTCGTAGAACTCCAGCTCGTTGAGGCGCTCCAGGTCGAACGCCACGGAGCCGAGCGACCCGTTGATCTCGACCCGGAGGGCGTTCTTCCGGCCGGTGGCGAACCGGGTCGCCTCGTACGTGGCCAGCGCTCCCCCGTCGAGCCGGGCCAGGAAGACCGCCGCGTCGTCCACGGTGACCGGCCCCGTCGCCCGGCCGTTGCCGTCGGCCTGCGCGGCCAGGCCGCTCGACTCGGCCGGCAACGGCCGTTCCTTGACGAACGTCTCGGTCGCCGCGCTCACCCCGGTGATGAGCTGGCCGGTGACGTACTGGGTGAGGTCGATGATGTGCGCGCCGATGTCGCCGAGCGCCCCGGAGCCCGCCCTGTCCTTCTGCAACCGCCAGACCAGCGGGAACTGCGGGTCGACGATCCAGTCCTGGAGGTAGACCGCCCGGACGTGCCGGATCTCGCCGAGCCGCCCGTCGGCCACGAGCTGCCGCATCATGGCCACCGCGGGCACCCGGCGGTAGTTGAACCCGCACATGGCGCGTACCCCGGACTCCCGGGCCGTGGCGGCCGCGGCGGCCATCCGCCGGGCCTCCTCGACCGTGTTGGCCAGCGGCTTCTCGCAGAGCACGTGCTTGCCGGCGGCCAGCGCGGCGATGGCTATCTCGCAGTGGCTGTCCCCCGGCGTGCAGATGTCGACCACGTCGATGTCGTCGGACTCGACCAGCCGCTGCCAGTCCGTGGTGTGCCCGTCCCAGCCGAGCCGGTCGGCGGCCGCGGCCACCTTCGGCTCGTCCCGGCCGCAGATGAGCGCCATCCGCACCCGCGCCGGCAGGTCGTACACCCGGTTCACGGTGCGCCACGCCTGGGAGTGCGCGGCGCCCATGAACGCGTAGCCGACCATGCCGACCCGCAGGAAACTGTCGTGAGTGGACAAGGTGGGTCTCCCCCCGGGTATCAGAAACCGAGCTTCAGGTAGTTGCCCGCGTTCTCCTTGGTGATCGTCTCGGAGGCGAGCACGATCTCCTTCGGCACCTGCAGCTCCACCAGGTCGGCCATACCCTTGCCCTGGCCGATCAGGCGGGCCAGGGTGATGGCCGAGGAGGCCATCGACGGGCTGTAGGTGACGGTGGCCTTCAACACGGTGTTGTCGGCCGCGATGTCCTCCATGGCCTTCTTCGAGCCGGCGCCACCGACCATGAAGAACTCCTTGCGGTTGGCCTGGTTCACCGCGGCGAGAACGCCGATGCCCTGATCGTCGTCGTGGTTCCAGATCGCGTCGATCTTGGGAAGCGCCTGGAAGAGGCCGGTGGCGGCCTGCTGGCCCGAGTCGGCGGTGAACTCGGCCGGGCGGCGGTTGGCCACCTTGAGGCCGAGCGAGGCCAGCGTGTCGGCGAAGCCCTTGGAGCGTTCCTGGGTCAGCTCCAGCGAATCGATGCCGGGGATCTCGCCGATGACCGGGTTGCTGACGCCCTTGGCCTTCAGCTGGTCGGCGATGTAGGTGGCGGCGGCCACCCCCATGCCGTAGTTGTCGCCCTTGATCTGCAGCCGGTAGGCCCGCGCGTCGGGGAAGGCCCGGTCCAGGTTGACCACCGGGATGCCGGCCTTCATGGCCTCCAGGCCGAACGCGTTGAGCTCCTTGCCGTCGTGCGGCAGCAGCACGATCACGTCGGGCTTCTGGGAGATCAGGGTGGACAGCGCGGCGCGCTGGGCCGCCGCGTCCGCGCCGGCCTCCACCGCCTTGAGCTCCACGTCCGAGTACGCCGCGGCCTGCGCCTTGGCGTTGTTGGTGATCGCGGCGATCCAGCCGTGGTCGGCGGCCGGGGCCGAGAAGCCGATGGTCACCTTCTTGCCCGGCTCGCTGTTGGCCCCGCTCGCGGCGGCCTTGGTCTGGGCAGCGGTGGGCGACTGCTCGTTGCTGGTACAACCGGCGAGCACGACGCCGGCGGAGAGCGCGGCGCCGCCGAAGAGCAGCCGGCGGCGCGACAGGTCACTTCTCATCACGGCCTCCTGAATGAGGTGGGTTGTTTTCGGGTGCGGCGGGCCCGACCACCGTCGGAGGACGGCGGTCTGGCGGACGCGATGGGGTCAGGGGGTGGTGGCCCGGTTGCGGGCGAGGAACTGGGTGAGGCTGCGGAACTGCACCTGCTGGACCAGGACGGCGACCACGATGATGCCGCCCTTGACCATGTTCTGGGCCTCGCTGGAGAGGCCGTTGATGGCGAAGAGATTGGTGATCGTGGAGAAGATGATCACCCCGAGCAGGGAGCCGATGATGGTGCCCCGCCCGCCGCTGAGCAGCGTGCCGCCGATGATCGCGGCGGCGATCGCGTCCAGCTCGTAGAGGTTGGCCATCGCCGCCTGGGCGGAGGTGGCCTGCGCGGTCAGCATGACCGCGGCGATGCCGCAGCAGAGACCGGAGAGCGCGTAGAGCAGCACGGTGTGCCGGCGGACGTTGATCCCGGCGAGCCGGGCCGCCTCCGGGTTGCCGCCCACGGCCACCGTACGGCGGCCGAAGGTGGTCCGGTTGAGCAGCACCCAGCCGGCCAGCACCACCGCGGCCAGGATGTAGACCAGCAGCGGGATGCCGAGCATGTTCGTGCTGGCGATGCCGTTGATGAACTGGTTCTCCGAGACCTGGGTCTGCTTGTCGGAGATCTCGGCGGCCAGGCCGCGGGCGGCCACCATCATGGCCAGCGTCGCGATGAACGGCACCAGCCGCCCGTACGAGATGAGCAGCCCGTTCACCACGCCGACGGCCAGCCCCACGGTGAGCGCGCTGAAGATCATGCCGCCGGCGCCGTAACTCTGGGTCGCGACCGTGGTGGACCAGACCCCGGCCAGGGCCACGATCGCGCCGACCGACAGGTCGATGCCACCGCCGATGATCACGAAGGTCATCCCGACGGTGACCACCCCGACCACCGAGGCAAGCTTCAGGATGGTGAGCGTGTTGCCCCACACCCAGCTCGCGTCGCCGTAGAGGTCGGGCCGGGTGAGGATGCCGATGACGACCAGCACCACCAGCGTGGCCAGCAGGCCGAGGTTGCGCCGGGCGCCCTCTCCGCCGTCGCCGCGCCACCAGGAGAGCCGGGCCCGGGCGTCGGCCTTCGCGGTCTCGGCCGGGTCGACCGGCGGCGACTGGGCCGGCAGCCCCGCCGGCCGTTGCGGGGTGGCCGTGGGTGTCGTCTCGGTCATGCCGGTGCACCTTCCATGAGGGACCCCGCCATGACGAGGTCGAGCACGGTGTTCTCGTCGAGTTCGCCGGCCGGGGCCTCCCGGACCAGCCGGCCCTCCCGCATCACCAGCACCCGGTCGGCCAGGCCGAGCACCTCGGGCACCTCGCTGGACACCAGCAGCACGCCGACGCCGCGCGCGGCGAGGGCACGGATGACCTGGTAGAGCTCGGCCCGGGCACCCACGTCCACGCCCCGGGTCGGCTCGTCGAGCAGCAGCAGCCGGGTGTCGCCGAGCAGCCAGCGGCCGACCACCACCTTCTGCTGGTTGCCGCCGGAGAGGGTGCGTACCGGTCGGCGTACGTCGCGGGGGCGCAGCTCCAGTGAGTCGGCGATCCGGTCCGCCTCGTCCCGTTCCCGCCCGGCGTCGGTGAAGCCGAGGCGGGCGTACCGGCCGAAGGTGGCCAGGGTGACGTTGCGGTAGATCGGTTCGCCGAGCAGCAGCGCCTGGCTCTTGCGCTCCTCGGGGGCCATCCCCATGCCCGCCCGTACGGCCGCGCCCACGCTGCCCGGCCGCACCGTCCGGCCGTCCATCCGCACCGTGCCGGCGTGCGCCCGCCGGGCGCCGTAGATGGTCTCCAGCAGCTCCGAGCGGCCGGAGCCGACCAGGCCGGCGATGCCCACGACCTCGCCGGCCCGCACGCTCAACGAGACGTCGGCGAACTCGCCGGTCCGGGTGAGCCCGTCGACCCGCAGCAGCTCCGCGCCGTCGGCGGTGCCGGCGGGGCGCTCCGGGAAGACGTACTCGATGGTCCGCCCGGTCATCCGGGCGACCAGGTCGCGGGTCGGCGTGTCGCGGGCCGCCAGGTTCGCCGCGGTGGTCCGGCCGTCCTTGAGTACGGTGACCCGGTCACCGATCTCGCGGATCTCCTCCAGGCGGTGCGAGATGTAGATGACCGCGATGCCCTGGGCGGTGAGTTCCCGGATGATCCGGAACAGGTTGCCCACCTCGTCGTGGGCCAGCACCGCGCTCGGCTCGTCCATGATGATCAGTCGCGCCTCGTGCGAGAGCGCCCGGGCCATGCTCACGATCTGCTTGCCGGCGGCGGGCAGGTGGCGGACCAGCCGGCCGGGTGGGATCTCCGGGTGACCGAGCCGGGACAGGATCTGCCGGGTCCGGCGGGCCATGTGCCCGCGGCGGACGAAGCCGATCCGGCGCGGCTCGTGGCCGAGGAAGGCGTTCTCGGCCACCGACAGGTCGTCGACCAGGTCGAGTTCCTGGTAGATGGTGGCGATCCCGGCGCGCATCGCGGCCTGCGGGTTGGCGAAGGCGGCCGGCCGGCCGCGCCATTCGACCACACCCGAGTCGGGCCGGTGCACCCCGGCGAGCACCTTGATCAGCGTGGACTTCCCGGCGCCGTTCTGCCCGAGCAGGCAGTGCACCTCGCCGGCCCGCACCTCCAGCTGCACCCCGTCCAGGGCGCGTACCCCGGGGAAGGTCTTGACCACGTCGGTGAGGCGCAGGACCACCTCGCCGGCGACGGTGCCGGCCGGGGCCTCGACCAGTGGCGCGTTCGTCACATCGGCCTCCTCACTGTGCTGCGGGGTCACGCCGCCTCCCCGAAGGCGAGATCGCTGGCGAGCACGGCGGCACCGGCGACGCCGGCGCGCGGGCCCAGTTCGGAGAGGACGACCGGCAGGTTGCCGGTCGCCAGCGGCAGCGACCGGCGGTAGACCACGCTGCGGATCTCGGCGAGCAGGATGTGGCCGAGTTGGGCCAGCCCGCCGCCGATCACGATCATCGACGGGTTGGTGAAGCTGACCAGGCCGGCCAGGATGCTGCCGACCCGGCGGCCGCCGACGCGGATGAGCTGGATGCAGGTGACGTCCCCCTCGACCGCCCCCTGCGCCACGTCCAGCGCGGTCACCGCACCCCCGGCGGCGAGCCGCTCGGCGAGCGCCGGGGACGTCCCGGCGCGGACCGCGGCGGCGGCCTCCCGGGCCAGCGCGGCACCGCTGAACACCGCCTCGAGGCAGCCCAGGTTCCCGCACGAACACATCGGACCGTTCGGGTCGACCTGGATGTGGCCGATGTCGCCGGCGCACCCGTCGGTGCCCCGGTAGACCTGGCCGTTGAGGTAGATACCACACCCTATGCCGGTGCCGATCTTGATGAAGAGGAAGTCGTCGACCGAGCGCGCGACGCCGCCGTGCCGCTCGCCGATGGCCATGATGTTCACGTCGTTGTCGACCACCGCCGGGCAGCCGTGCTCCCGGGTCAGCAGCTCGCGGACCGGGAACCGGTCCCAGCCGGGCATGATCGGCGGGGAGACCGGCACCCCGTCGCGGAAGCTCACCGGGCCGGGCACGCCGATGCCGACCGCGTCGAGCCGTTCGTACGCGCCGTCCACCCTGGCCTTGTGCAGCAGCTCGTTGACCCGGTGCAGGATCACCTTGGGGCCGGAGCGGATGTCGGCCGGCTCGGCGTAGGCGGCCACCGGCTCCAGCCGGCCGTTGACCACCTCGACGTCGATCGAGCTGGCCCCGAGGTCGACGGCGGCGAACCGCAGGCGCGGGCTCAGCTCGACCAGGGTGGAGCGCCGGCCGCCCCGGGACGCGGCCAGTCCCGCCTCGGCCACGTAGCCGAGGCCGACCAGCCGCTCCAGCTCGGCCAGCAGGCGCGGGCGGGGCATCTGCAACCGGTCGGCAAGCTCGGCCCGGGACACCGCGCCCTCGTCGCGCAGCAGTCGCAGCAGCCGCACGTGCAGGGGATCCACCGTCAGCACCGGGCGCACCTCCGGATCGGAAGTCATGGACAGCGACGCAACGGCGACGTGTCGTGTCCGACACAGTAGGAGGCTTCGGGGCGGCATGTCCACAGCTTCGGAACTTCCGTTCAAAACTTTTGTCCAGTTGAGCAGAAGCTCGCAGTGGATCAAGAAAAGCGCCCCGCCGCCGGTGGGTACCGGGGGCGAGGCGCGGGTGGGCGGTCGTGGCGGGGTTGGCGCGGTCAGCGGCGGCCGGCGGCGTTGCGCTTCTTCCGCAGCTTCCGGTCGTCCCGCAGTTCCACGTACGGCTCCTGGTCGGCCGGGTGTCCGGCCTGGATCGCGCGGCTGCGCTCCAACTCGGCGTCGAACTCCGCGCCGAGCAGGATGGCGATGTTGCTGAGCCAGAGCCAGACCAGGAAGATGATCACGCCGGCCACCGCCCCGTACGTCTTGTTGTACGAGCCGAAGTTGCTGACGTAGAGCGCGAAGAGGCCGGAGACGATCAGCCAGATGACCACCGCCAGGATGCCACCGGGGCTGACCCAGCGGAAACCGCCGTGCCGGGCGTTCGGCGAGGCCCAGTAGAGGATCGCGAACATCAGGCTGACCAGTACGAGCAGCACCGGCCACTTGACGATGTTCCACACCGTGACGGCGGTCGAGCCCAGGCCGATGGCGTTGCCCGCCTGCTCGGCCAGACCGCCGGTGAAGACCACGATCACCGCGCTGGCCAGCAGCATGACCCCGATGATCGCGGTCACGCCGAGCCGGATCGGCAGGGTCTTCCAGATCGGTCGTCCCTCGGGCACGTCGTAGATGCTGTTGGAGGCACGCATGAAGGCGGCGACGTAGCCGGAGGCCGACCAGAACGCGGCCAGCAGACCGATGATCGCCGCGATGCTGGCCAGCCCGCCGGACCGGCCGGCCTGGTCGATCGCGGTCTCGATGATCGTGCGGATGTTCTCCTCCGGCACCACCTGGCCGACGGTGTCCCGCACTCCCTTCTTGGCCTCGTCACCGAGCAGGCCGAGGATGGAGATCAGCACCAGCACGCCCGGGAAGATGGAGAGCACGCCGTAGTAGGTGAGGGCGGCGGCCCAGTCGGTCAGGCTGTCGTCCCGGAACTCCCGGACCGTGCGCTTGAGCGTCGCCACCCAGCCGGCGCCGGGCAGCTCGGTCGGGCTGTCCGGCCCTTCGTCCGGCCCGACCGGCCCGACGCGGTCATCCCCGGCCCGGTCGCGCTCGACGCGGTCAGGCCGGGCGCGGTCGGCGCGGTCACGCCCGGCGCGGTTACGCCCGGCGCGGGCGGAAGACTCATCGGTGGCCATCGGCCCTCCTCGTCGTCGGCGTCGTCTCCGACTTGCCCGACGACCAGGGTGGTTAACCCCCTACCGGTAGAGCATCCGGCTCATCCGCCGGGACGCCAGCGCCAGCATCCCGACGGTCAGCGCCAGCAGGTACGCCACGTCCAGCAGCCACCCGCCGGAGCCACCCACGCAGATCTCCCGGATCAGGTGCACCGACCGGTAGAGCGGCGTCACCTCGACCAGCCAGCGCAGCGCCACCGGGTAGGCCTCGGCCGGCACGAACGTGCCGGAGAAGAGGAAGAGGGTGAACTGCGCCGACCCCATCAGGTCGAAGTCCTGCCAGCTGCGCATCAGGGTGGAGACGGTCATGCCGAGCGCCCCGAACGCGAAGCCGACCAGCACCGCGGCCGGGAACGCGGCGGCGGCCCGCGCGGCGGTGGTCAGGTCCGCCACCACCATGATCACAAGGAACGCGGCCGAGTAGAGGCTGCCCCGGATCATCGCCCAGGCCAGCTCGCCGAGGGCGATCTCGAACGGCTGCACCGGGGTGGCGATCACCCCGTCGTACAGCTTCATGTACTTCATCTTGCCGAAGAAGTTGAAGGTGGTCTCCGACAGCGCCCCGCTCATCGCCGACGAGGCGAGCATCGCCGGGGCCACGAACGCGGCGTACGTGACCACCTGCCCGCTCGGCAGGGTGAGGTCGCCGACCAGCGCGCCCACCCCGACGCCGATGGAGAAGAGGTAGAGCACCGGCTCCAGGAAGCCGGAGACCAGCACCAGCCAGTACGCGCTGCGCAGCGCCGTAAAGTTGCGCTCGGCCACCGAGGCGGAGCGGCGCGGCGCCCCCTCGAAGCTGACCAGCCGGGGCAGGACCAGAGTGACCACGGACATCCTCCCCTAGACGACGAGCGCGCGGCGGAACACCCGCCGCGCCAGCAGCCAGCCGGCGACGGACCAGGCGGCGAGGTAGAGCAGGTGGCCGGGCACGGACCACTGCGGGGCCACGCCCAGCGTGGCCGCGCGGCACAGGTCCACGCCGTGCCAGAGCGGCGTCACGTACGCCACCTGCCGCAGCCCGCCGGGCAGCTGCTCGACCGGGAAGAACACCCCGGCGAAGAGGGTCATCGGGATCACCGCGAACCGGAACAGCAGGGCCAGGTAGCTGTCGCTCGGCACGGCGGCGCTGAACGCGAAGACCGGCGCGGCCACCGCCAGGCCGAGCAACACGCCGACCAGCGGCACGATCACCGCCCACGGCGAGCGCAGCACCCCGAACAGCGCGGTCACCAGCAGGAACGCCACCGTGCTGGTGAGCACCCGGAACAGCACGAAGGCCAGGTGGCCACCGACGATGTCGCCGATCCGCAGCGGCGCGGCCGCCTGGGCGAGATAGGTGCCGATCCAGCGGAAGTTGCTCAGCACCGGCCAGGTGGACTCGGCGACCGCCACCTGGAACGCGGTCGAGGCGATCAGGCCGGGAACCAGCCAGTCCAGGTAGGGCACCCCGCCGACGCCCCGGTCCACGTACGCCCCGACGCCCACTCCGAACCCGAGCACGGTGAGCACCGGCAGCAGGAACGAGGAAAAGACCCCGGCCCGCCAGGTGCGCCGGTAGCCGACCAGGTAGTACTCGAGCACCGCCAGCACCGGCACCCGGGCCACCCCCGGCCCGGCCCGCTCCGCCACGCTCACCCCACCCCACCCCCGCTCACCGCCGACTCCGGTCTTCCTACCGCCCGGGTACGACAGGCCGCCGGCCACCCTATGACCGGGCCGTCGGTCCTGTCGCGTTGGTTTCCCCAGGCAGGTCGCGCCACCGGTCGGCCCCGGAGCGAAACGCTGCGCGGCCGACCCGGTTGGACTCGATTCCGCCCGTTGCGGTCAGCGTGTCGAGGCGACGTTGATGAGGCGGAGCGCCGGCTCCAGCAGTTCGGCCGGAGCCTTTTTCGGGGAACCCGTGTCGAAAGGCGGCTGAGGGTCGTACTCGATCGCGAGCTGCACGGTCTGGGCTGTCGTCGCGTCATCAGCCTGCGCCAGCAGGGAGAGGGCCATGTCGATGCCGGAAGAGACTCCCGCCGCCGTCACGATCTTGCCGTCGGTCACCACCCGTTCGCTGACCGGCTCGGCGCCGAAGCCGGCGAGCAGCTCGAGCCATCCCCAGTGACTGGTCGCCTTCACGCCGTTGAGCAGGCCGGCGGCGGCGAGGAGGAAGGATCCGCTGCACACCGAGGTGGTCCACCGGGTGTGCTCGTGAGCCTCGCTGATCCAGCCGAGCAGGGCGGGATCAGTCGCCGCCTTGAGCGTGCCGGGGCCGCCGGGGACGAGGATCACGTCCGCGCGCGGCAGCTCGGCGTACGACGCCGTGGCAACGATCGACAGGTTTCCACGGTCGTCGAGGACCGGACCGGGTTGGGCGGCGACGAAGGTGACCGTCCAGCCGGCGAAGGCCAGCACCGTGTACGGACCGACCGCGTCGAGGGCGGTGTGTTCGGGATAGAGGGGGATGGCGACGTGCATGGTCAGTTCTCCTTGGCGTGAAATCGGCGGCGGTAGTCGCCGGGCGCGATCCGCCAGTGGCGGCGGAAGACGCGGTAAAGGGTTTCCGGTGCGCCGAGGCCGGATTGTCTGGCCACGGTGTCCAGTGGGTGGCCGGTAGCTTCCAGTAGCCGCCGGGCGGCCTCGGCTCGGCTGCGTTCCACGTACCGGCCGGGCGACAGGCCGGTCTCCTCGGTGAAGACACGGGAGAAGTGGCGCTCACTCATGCCCGCGCGGCGGGCCAGGGCGGGCACGCTCAGGTCCTCGGCCGGGTTGGCGTCGATGAACGCCTGCAACTGTCGCAGGGGCTGCCTGCGTGGGGTGTCCGCGCGCATGGGGGTGCTGAACTGGCTCTGCCCGCCGGGCCGGTGCAGGTACACGACGAGCCCGCGCGCGACGTCCCGGGCCAGTGCGTGGCCGTGGTCCTCGGCGATGAGGGCCAGCGCGAGGTCGACACCGGAGCTGACGCCGGCCGAGGTCCACACGTTCCCGTCTTGGATGTAGATGGGGTCGGCGTCCACCTCGACGTCAGGGTGCCGGTCGGCGAGTTCGTCGGCCACCAGCCAGTGCGTGGTCGCGCGCCTGCCGGCGAGCAGCCCGGCTTCGGCGAGGAGGAAGGCTCCGCTACAGACCGACGCGACTCTGCGGGCGGCCGGGGCCAGCCGGGCGATCCCCTCGACCAGTGGCCGATTGTCCAACTGATCCCGGACGCCCAGTCCGCCGACGATCAGCAGGGTGTCGATGGGGCCGGCGACATCCGCCAGCGGGGTCTGCGCCACGGTCACGAGCCCGTTGTGCGCCGGCACCGACCCGGCCCGCACGGCGGTCACCTCGATGCGATAGCCCGACTTGGGCGACAGCAGGCTCGCGGTCGCGAACACGTCGGCCGGGCCGGCGAGGTCGAACATCTGGAAGCCATCGAAGATCACGATAACGACTCGTCGGTGCATGTCGTCCATGCTCATCAACACGGCCGCGTGGCGTCAATGACACAGCTCTTGCAGATTAAGCCATGACCTGGGTCGGCTGATCAATCCGAAACAGGCGGCCTGGGTCAGCCCGCCGGGGTGGCACGAACGAGGAGCAGTTGATCGCGCGGGGCGCGGTCAACTGAAGTCGCCTCGCTTGGCTCGACGGGCCACTCGACGCCGGTCAGGTCCATGCCTCCGCCACTCCAGAGGGCTATGAGCAGTTGCCAACCCGGGCGACGAACGCGCGCCAAGCGTCGGGGGTGAAGGCCAGCGCCGGGCCGGCCGGATCCTTCGAATCACGTACGGCGACCACGCCGGGCAGGTTGTCGGCCACCTCCACGCAGGCGCCGCCCTGGCCGCTGCTGCGGGTGCTCTTGCGCCACCGGGCGTCGCTCAGGTCCATGTCTCCGCCACTTCCGCCATCAGGTCGAGGGACTGCTGCTGCGATAGTGCCTCACCGCGGATCGACTCCCACACCTCGACCATCTGCCGCAGGTACTCGGCCCGGTCAATCACTTGCCGCCGCGCTACGGCCGCTCGGGGGTGTGCGCAAGGAACGCCCGCCAGGCAGCCGGGGCGAAGGCCAGCACCGGTCCGCTCGGGTCCTTGGAATCGCGTACGGCGACCACGTCGGGCAGGTTGTCGGCCACCTCCACGCAGTTGCCGCCCTGCCCGTTGCTGCGGGTGCTCTTGCGCCACTGGGCGTCGCTCAGGTCCATGTCTCCGCCACTTCCGCCATCAGTTGGAGGGACTGCTGCTGCGATAGTGCCTCACCGCGGATCGACTCCCACACCTCGACCATCTGCCGCACGAAGTCGGTTCGGTCGACCACCTGCCCGTGTAGCTGCCCCTCCACATAGACGACCTCCTCTCCGCCGGGCACGGTGGCGATCACGAAAGGGCCGCCGAGGCCAGCGTAAGCCCCGGCAGAAAGCGGCACGACCTGGATTCTGACCCGGGGCAGCGTGGAGCCGAGCTTCACCAGATGCCGCAACTGCTCGCGCATCATCTCTGGCCCACCGATCCGGCGGCGCAGCACGTACTCGTCGATGACCACGGCGAGCAGCGGCGGTCGGTCGCGGGCGAGCACGGCTTGGCGATCCAGCCGGGTCGCCACCTGTTGTTCGATCTCGTCCGGCGCGAACAACCCGCCGCCGGCATGGATGGCGCGGGCATATGCCTCGGTCTGCAACAGCCCCGGAACGTAGAGTGGCTCGAACGAACGCAGCGCCGTCGCCTCGTCCTCGATGCCATGCCAGTCGCGGAACCACGGCACCACGGTCTCCCGGCTGATCCGGCGCTGGATGCGCTCGAACCGCCCGTCCGAGCCGAACACGGTGTCGCAGCGGCGGGCGAAGTCGAGGCTCGGCCGGCGCTCGCTGGTCTCCACCTTGGCGACCAGGGCACCCGAATAGCTCAGCGCCTCGGCCAGCGCCGTCTGGGACATCCCGCTGGTCGCCCGCGCGAGCCGTAGCTCCTCCGCGAAGTGGTCCAACATGGACGACAGTTCCACGGACAGCCTCCGTACATCTTCGTACCGCCTGGCGTCGGCCGCCGTACGCGCTGGTCGTCGGCGCGCGGAACCTCCCAGCGTAGTCGGGTCCTCAGCAGACTGTCACGCAGCGGGACCGCTCCCGGGATCGGACGGCGGGCGGAACCAGGCCGGGGGCGTCGGCGCACAACGTGGTGCGTGGGCGCCCCCATCCCACGCTGTGACGGAGGCCCATCTCGTGCGACTCAAATTCTGGCGCTGCCGCCGGCCGGCGCCGCTCGCCCCGCTCCCCCGGCGTACCCCCATCGAACGGCCGGCGTGGGCGACCGCCCCGACGGAGGCGTTCCCGCTCGACGGCCCCGGACGGCCGGGACGGCTGACCCGCGCGCAGGAGTGGCGGGCGAACGGCGGGCGCTGGCTGCCCGCGCCGCGCGGCGACCAGGGCGGCGGGCGCTGGCTGCCCGTGCGGCGCGGTGACCAGGACGGCGGGCGCTGATGCCCCGCTACCGCCCGCACGTCGCGGCGCGCCCGTCCTGGCGCTGCCGGGTGTGCGGCGCCGCGTGGCCGTGCTCGCCAGCCCGGCTCGCGCTGCTCGGCGAGTACCGCGAGGACCGGACCGCCCTGCTGATCTACCTCGGCACGCTCCTGTGCGAGGCCGCGACCGACCTCGCCGACCTGCACGGCCGCGACGCCGCACAGGGGCTGGTCGACCGCTTCGTCACCTGGGCACGGGCCCGCTGATCGATCGGCGCCGGACTAGGCCGTGTCTCCTGGATCATGAGTAGCGGCGGTCGGGTTTCGCGCGTAGCCAGATGAGGATGTCGGCGATCTGCACGGTGGCGCGGTAGCGGCAGGCGAGCTTGTCGTACCTGGTGGCCACGG
>NZ_JBFAJK010000035.1:0-66974 GCF_040655175.1 Micromonospora sp. NPDC050495
TGGAGTGACAAACCTTGATACCGGAACTCCGCTTCCCGCTCTCTGATCAACACACCCCTTGACCGGCCTCGCCCACGCCTAACTGAACGGCGTTGGGTCTAGAGGTAGAGGCCGGTCGAGCCGGTCGACTCCCGCTCCACCCGCTCGGCGGCGACGGCGTGCACGTCCCGTTCGCGCAGCAGCACGTACGCCCGGCCGTGCAGTTCGACCTCGGAGCGGTCGTCGGGGTCGAAGAGCACCCGGTCGCCGGCGACGATGGCCCGTACGTTGGGGCCCACCCCCATGGCGGTGGCCCAGGCCAGCCGCTTGCCCACCGCCGCGGTGGCCGGGATCACGATGCCGGCGCTGGAGCGGCGCTCACCCTCCCCGTTCTCGGTGCGTACCAGCACGCGGTCGTGCAGCAGGCGGATCGGCAGGCCGGAGTCGAGAGTCTGGTCCTCGGTCACGCGAAGACGCTACCGCGTACGCCGCGGCCGGTCGTGCGGTGGTTGAGCGGACCGGCGCGGGGGCAATGTGTGGCGCAGTCGCCCTAGGGTGGGGCGGAGGGACGTATCCTGTCCCCCCTGTGACGTGGGCGAGGCAAGTTTGCGGGAGGTGCGCTTGAGCCGCTTCGAGGCGATGCGCCGACGGCTGCGCCGGGCTTACGAGTCCGGCCGGGAGTCGGTGCGGGCCAACCGGGCCGACCCCGACGGCACGCCGGGGGAGTCGGAGGAGTCCGGGCTGGCCTCGCCCGCCTCGCCGGGCCCGGCGGCGCCCGCCGGTGCGACCGTGGTCGGTGCGGAGCCGTCCGGGGTCCTGCCCGCCACGACGGCCAGCCGGGACGACACCGAGGTGCCGCACGCGCTGCGGATCGCCGCGGCCTGGTGCTGGCGGCTCATCGTGATCGGCATCGTCACCTGGGCGCTGCTGAAGATCATCGGCACCATCCGCATCGTGATCATCCCGCTGGCGGTGGCCCTGCTCCTCTCGGCGCTGCTCGCTCCGGCGGTCGGCTGGCTGCTCCGGGCCCGCTTCCCCCGGTCGCTGGCCACCGGCGTGGTGCTGGTCGGCGGCCTGGCCGCGGTGGTCGGCACGCTGACCCTGGTGGTGAACGAGTTCATCCAGGGCGTGCCGGAGTTGAGCGACAAGACCTCGGAGGGCGTCCGGCAGATCCAGGACTGGCTCAAGACCGGCCCGCTGCACCTCTCCGACGGCCAGCTCAACAACTACATCGACGAGGCGCAGAAGTGGGTGGACGAGAACACCAAGACGTTCACCAACGGCGCGCTCAACACCGCGGCCACCCTGGCCGAGGTGCTCACCGGCACCATCCTGGTGCTCTTCGCGACCTTCTTCTTCCTCCGGGACGGCAACAAGATCTGGCGCTTCCTGGTCCGGCTGCTGCCGGTGGCGGCCCGGTGGAAGGTCGACGACGCCGGGCGGGCCTCCTGGGCCACCCTCGGCGCGTACGTCCGGGCCACCGTGCTGGTCGCCTTCATCGACGCCGTCGGCATCGGCGTCTTCCTGGTCGTGTTCGACATCCCGTTCGCGTTCCCGCTGGCCGCGCTGGTCTTCCTCGGGGCGTTCATCCCGATCGTCGGGGCGACCCTCTCCGGGGTGGTGGCCGTGCTGGTGGCGCTGGTCGACAGCGGGCCGGTGACCGCGCTGATCATCCTGGGCGCGGTGATCGGCGTGCAGCAGGTCGAGGGGCACGTGCTCCAACCGTTGATCATGGGCCGGGCGGTGGCCATCCACCCGCTCGCCGTGATCATCGGGATCGCCGCCGGGGTGGTGCTCGCCGGGATCGCCGGTGCGCTGGTCGCGGTGCCGCTGATCGCCGTGCTGAACACCGCCGTCCGCCGGCTCGCCGCGCGTACCGTGCCGGACACCCCGCCGGACGCCGTGGTGGTCGCCGCCAAGGCACCCTGACCCGGCCACCCCGGCCACCCCGGGCGGGCCGCGGCCGGCCCGGGCCGAGGCAGGCCGGGGCGGGGCGGTCCGGGGGCGGGCGTCACGGGATGCGGCACTTCGGGCCTTCGGCTAGCGCGGAGGCCACGGGATGCGGCATTCGGGGCCTTCGGCTCGCGCGGAGGCCACGGGATGCGGCATTCGGGGCCTTCGGCTCGCGCGGAGGCCACGGGATGCGGCACTTCGGGCCTTCGGCTCGCGCGGGCGTCACGGGATGCGGCACTTCGGGCCTTCGGCTCGCGCGGAGGCCACGGGATGCGGCATTCGAGGGCCTTCGGCTCGCGCGGAGGGCACGGGATGCGGCACTTCGGGCGTTCGGCTCGCGTGGAGGCCACGGGATGCGGCATTCCGGGCCTTCGGCTCACGCGGAGGGCACGGGATGCGGCACTTCGGGCGTTCGGCTCGCGCAGAGGCCACGGGATGCGGCACTTCGGGCCTTCGGCTCGCGCAGAGGCCACGGGATGCGGCATTCGGGGCCTTCGGCTAGCGCGGGCGTCACGGGATGCGGCATTCCGGGCCTTCGGCTCGCGTGGAGGCCGCGGGATGCGGCACGTCGCGAGCCCGGAGCCCGGCCGGTGGCCCCCGGTCAGCTCTTGCCGAGGCGTTCCAGCGCGCCCCGGGCCACCTCGGGGCGGGTGGTGTACCAGAACGGGGGCAGCGAGCGGCGCAGGAACGGTCCGTAGCCGCGGGCCGTCTCCAGCCGCGAGTCGAGCACCGCCACCACGCCCCGGTCGGCGGTGGCCCGGATCAGCCGGCCCACCCCCTGGGCCAGCCGGACCGCCGCGATCGGCACGCTGACCGCCGCGAAGCCGGAGCCGCCGCTCGCGTCCACGGCCGCCGCGCGCGCCGCCGCCAGCGGCTCGTCGGGGCGGGGGAAGGGCAGCCGGTCGATCACCACGAGCTGGCACGCGTCGCCGGGGACGTCCACCCCCTGCCAGAGCGACATCACCCCGAACAGGCAGCTCTCCCGCTCCTCGCGGAACCGGCGGACCAGCAGCGGCAGCGCCTCCTCGCCCTGGAGCAGCACCGGCAGGTCGGTGCGTGCCCGCAGCAGCTCCGCCGCCTGTTGCGCGGCCCGGCGTGAGGAGAAGAGCCCGAGGGTACGCCCACCGAGCGCCCCGACCAGCGCGAGCAGCTCCTCGCCGGCCGCCTGCGGCAGCCCGGAGACGCTCGGCCGGGGCAGGTGCGCGGCGACGTACAGGATGCCCTGCCGGGCGTAGTCGAACGGCGAGCCGACGTCCAGCGAACTCCACCCCGGCCCTTCGGTGGCCGGCACGGTGCCGGTGGCCGCCCGGCTGCCCGCGGCGCTCGCCACCGGCGCGGCGGTGCCCCGGCCGGCTGCGACGGCGGTGCCCCGGCCGGCTGCGACGGCGGTGCCCCGGCCGGCTGCGACGGCGGTGCCCCGGCCGGCTGCGACGGCGGTGTCCCGGCCGGCTGCGACGGCGGTGTCCCGGCCGGCGGCGGCGGTGGCCAGCGCGGCGGCCGCCGGGGACGGCGGGGCGGGCGGCGGCGCGTCCAGGCCCAGGGCCCGGGCCACGGTGTCGAAGCGGCCACCCAGCGCCAGGGTGGCCGAGGTGGCCACCACGGTCCGCTCGTCGTAGAGGTGGGTGGCGAGGGTGCCGGCGACCGAGAGCGGCGCGACCACCAGCGCCCGGCGGCTGCCGTTCTCCGGCTTCTCCACCCAGGCCACGTCGTGGTCGGCCTCCTCCAGCAGCCGCTGGGCGGTGCTGGAGAGCTCGTCCAGCACCGCCTTGGCCTGCTGCTTGCGCACCGGGTCGGGATCGTCGGCCTTGACGTCGCCGATCGCCTCCAGCGCGGCGCGGGTGGCCGCGTCGAGCAGCGTGCACGCCTCGCGCAGGGCGGGCGGCAGGCCGGCGGTGAGCCGCCCGGCTGACGCCTCGGCCAGCCCCACGGCGAGCGCGTCGCCGGCCTCGGTGAGCCGCTCGGCCAGCTCGGGGCGGAGCAGCGGGCGGGCCCGGCGGGTGGATCGGTCGATCAGCTCGGGGACCAGTTCGGCCTGGGCGGCTGAGGAGACCCGGTCGGCCAGCTCGTGCGCCTCGTCGACGACGAGCAGCTTGTGCGGCGGCACGATGTGCCGGCCGGCGAGCATGTCGACGGCGAGCAGGCTGTGGTTGGTGACCACGATGTCCGCCTCGCGGGCCCGGGCCCGGGACGCCTCGGCGAAGCACTCCTGCCCGAACGGGCACCGGGTGGCGCCCACGCATTCCCGGGCCGGCATCGAGACGGTCCGCCACAGCTGGTCGTCCACCCCCGGGTCCAGCTCGTCCCGGTCGCCGGTGGCGGTCTTCTCCGCCCAGTCCCGGACCCGCTGGATCTGCTTGCCCAGCCGGCCCGCCTCGCCGAGCCACTTCGTGCCGCCGGGGCGGGGCGCGTCGAAGAGGCCGTCCTCCGGCTCGTCCTCCACCGAGCTGTCCAGCCGGGCCAGGCAGAGATAGTGGTGCCGCCCCTTGAGCACCGCGAAGGTGGGTCGGCGGCGCAGCAGCGGCTCCACCGCGTCGGCGAGGCGGGGCAGGTCGTGCTCGACCAGCTGGGACTGCAGGGCCAGGGTGGCGGTGGAGACCACCACCGGCCCGTCCACGGTCAGCGCCGGGGCCAGGTACGCCAGGGACTTGCCGGTGCCGGTGCCCGCCTGGACCAGCAGGTGCTCGCCGGAGGCGATGCTCCGCTCGATCGCCTCGGCCATCTGCTGCTGGCCCGGCCGGGCCGCCCCGCCGGGCACCGCACCGACCGCCGCGGCCAGCAACTCGGCGCCACTGGGCCGGTCGCCCCGACGCTTCCTGGGCACGGCGGAACCGGTGGCGATGCGGGTCGGGGTCACCGTGCGACGGTACCCGCCGGGCCCGACAGGGCCCCCGCCGCTGCCCCGCGTGGCGTGGTCACGGTCGGGTCGCGTCCGGTTACCCGACGATCGCGTCGCGTGGCCGGAATCGGTTAGGGTGCCTGTCATGCCGAGCGATGTGGTCCGCGTGATCTACCGCAAGTACGACGGCAGCGCGCACCGCGACTACCCGGCCCGCCGCCTCGCCGAGGACGACCTCGGCGTGTGGCTCGGCGTGCCGGCCGGCACGGAGTCGGTCTACCACGGCCGCCCCTCGGTCGAGCAGATCCCGTTCGTCCTGCTGGTGCCCCGGCACGGCTGGTGGACCGGCATGTTCAACCCGCCGCCCCGGACCAGCGAGGTCTACTGCGACATCACCACCCCGGCTCGCTGGGCCGGCGAGGACACCGTCCACCTGGTCGACCTCGACCTGGACGTGGTGCGCCGCCGGGAGAGCGGCCTGGTCGAGCTGCGCGACGAGGACGAGTTCGCCGAGCACCGCCGGCGCTGGAGCTACCCCGACGACGTGGTGGCCGAGGCCGAGGCGGCGGCCCGCTGGCTGTTCGGCGCGCTCGGCGACGGCAGCGAACCGTTCGCCACGTCGTACCGCAAATGGCTGGCCGTGGTGGTCTGAGCCGGCCTCACCAGCGCGGCGGCCAGTGCGAGCCCGGGTCGACCGCGGGCAGGTGGCTCACCTTCTCCGGGTTGAGCTGGTTGAACAGGCCGGTGATCCGCCCCTCGTGGACGGCGAACGAGGTGATCATGCGCATCGGCCGGCCGTCCCGGTAGACCAGCTCGGCCTGCCAGCCCAGCCCGCCGTCGACCAGCACCGGCCGGGCGGAGAGCGAGTCGCCGAACCGGGCCGCCTGACCGAACAGGCCGAGGATGAACCGGCCGGCGAGCTCGGCGCCGACCACCGGCCGGCGGGCGGCCGGGAAGTGCCCGCCGCTGTCGCCGATCACCACCACGTCCGGGGCGAGCACCTCGACCAGCCGGTCCAGCTCGCCGGACTCCACGGCGGCGACGAAGGCGGTCAGCACCTTCTGCTGCTCGGCCAGATCGGCGGTGTGCCGGGGGACGTCGGGGGCGGTGACCGCGCGGCGGCCCCGGGAGGCGAGCTGCCGGGCGGCGGTCGGTGTGGTGCCGAGCACCTCGGCGACGTCGGCGAACGGCACGGCGAAGACGTCGTGGAGCACGAACGCGACCCGCTGCTCCGGGGTCAGCCGCTCCAGCACCACCAGCAGCGCGGTGCCGAGCTGGTCGGCCCGGACCGCCCGCTCGGCGGGGTCGGGAGCGTATCCGTCGGCCGTCGGCAGGTCGCGCACCGTCGGCTCCGGCAGCCACTGGCCGGGGTACGCCTCGCGGCGGACCCGGGCTGAGCGGAGCACGTCCAGGCAGATCCGGGAACAGGTGGTGGTCAGCCAGCCGCGCAGGTCGCGGATCGCCGCCCGGGCGGCCGGGTCGCCCAGCGCGGCGACGTAGCGCAGCCAGGTCTCCTGCACCGCGTCCTCGGCCTCGCTCCGGCTGCCCAGCATCCGCTGCGCGACCGCCAGCAGGTGTGCCCGTTCCGCCTGGAACTCCGCCGTCAGCTCGTCCACCCGGGTGCTCCCTCCCTGCGTCCGCAATTCTCCCCGGCACCCGGGCGCCCCGGCGACCGGGTGCGTGAGAGCTTCGTCTCGGCGGGCCCACCGGGGGCGCTCGGGAGGCGAGCCCATCGGGGGCGGGCGCCGCGCCGGGGGCACTCGGGAGGTGGGCGCACCGGGGGCGGGCGCCGGGCCGGGCCGCGCTCGGGAGGCGGGCGCGCCCCGGGTGGGTGAGGATCGGGGCATGAGCGGAGTCGACGAGGCGGTGCGGCCCGAGGGCGGGCCGATGCGGGACCTGCTGCGGGTGGGGCCCGGGACGGTGGACCTGGCGGCCGTCGATCCCCGGTCGACGCCGGGCCTGCCGGCCGCGGCGGGGCACGGGAAGGACCGCAAGGCGTGGGCCCGGGCGCAGGTGGAGCTGCTCGGCGCGGAGTTGGGCCGGCGGCAGGAGATGCTGTACGCGGCCGCGAAGGCGCTCACCGGGCCGGGGGCGCCGGCGGGTGCGCCGTCGGCGGCCGGCGCCCACCTGGCCGGCGACCGGCCGCGCCGGGTGCTGCTGGTGCTCCAGGCGATGGACTGCGGCGGCAAGGACGGCACGATCAAGCGGGTGGCCGGCGCGATGAACCCGCTCGGGCTGCACATCCGCTCGTTCGGGCCGCCGACCGAGGAGGAGCGGCGGCACGACTTCCTGTGGCGGATCCGGCGCGCCCTGCCGCCGCCCGGCTACGTGGGGATCTTCAACCGCTCGCACTACGAGGACGTGCTGATCGCCCGGGTCGAGGGGCTGGTCGACGAGCCCACCTGGCGGGCCCGGTACGACCTGATCAACGACTTCGAGCGGGAGCTGACCGAGAGCGCGGTCACCCTGATCAAGGTGATGCTGCACATCTCCTACGCGGAGCAGGGCGAGCGGCTGATGCAGCGGCTCACCGACCCCACCAAGTACTGGAAGTACAACCCGAGCGACCTGGACACCCGGGCCCGGTGGGACGACTACCAGGCCGCGTACGCCGAGGCGCTGGGGCGTTGCGGCACGGACACGGCGCCCTGGTTCGTGGTGCCGGCGGACCGGAAGTGGTACCGCGACTGGGCGGTGGCGCACCTGCTGCGGGAGACGTTCGACCAGCTGGATCTGGGGTATCCCGCTGCCGATTTCGACGTCGAGGGGGAGCGTGACCGATTGCGGAGCGAGGGTCGGGAAGACGAAGGTGAACGGCGGGTGAACGAGCGGTGAATCGGGTCTGACCTCGGGTGGGCCGGCCGATGCCCGGTTCCGCGGGGTACCTAGCATGCCCTTCAGCAGGCGCCCGCAGGGGCGACGGCCACCCTTCCACCGACACGACGAGGTCCGTGCTGTGAAGTTTTCCTTCCGTCCCACCGAGGGCGCCTTCTACGAGCTCTTCACCAGGGCCGCGCAGAACCTGGTGCGGGGTACCGAGCTGCTCAACGAGCTGGCGCTGCCGGGCGTCGACGTCCAGTCGGTCAGCGAGCGGTTGACCGAGGTCGAGCACGACAGCGACCAGATCACCCACGACCTGTACAAGAAGATCAACTCCACCTTCATCACGCCCTTCGACCGGGAGGACATCTACCGGCTGGGCTCGCTGCTCGACGACGTGATGGACCACCTGGAGGCGGTCGGCGACCTGCTCTACCTGTACGGGCTGACCGAGCTGCCGGCGCTACCGCGCGAGCTGCACGAGATGGTCAACGTGCTCGACCAGCAGGCCAAGCTGACCGCCGAGGCGATGCCCCGGCTGCGTTCGATGAAGAACCTCGAGGACTACTGGATCGAGTGCAACCGCCTGGAGAACGAGGGTGACCGGATCAACCGGCAGTTGCTGGTCCGGCTCTTCTCCGGCGAGTACGACGCGCTGACGGTGCTGAAGATGAAGGAGGTGGCCGACGAGCTGGAGGCCGCCTGCGACGCCTTCGAGCACGTGGCCAACACGGTCGAGACCATCGCGGTCAAGGAGTCCTGAGCCCGTGACTCCCGAACTCATCGCCGTGCTGGCGGTGATCGTGGTCGCCATGGCGTTCGACTACACGAACGGCTTCCATGACGCGGCCAACGCGATCGCCACCAGCGTGTCCACCCGGGCGCTGACCCCCCGGGTCGCCCTCGGGCTGGCCGCCGTCGGCAACTTCGTCGGCGCCCACTTCGGCGCCGGGGTGGCCAAGACGGTCGGCGACGGCCTGGTCACCCTGCCCACCGGGATCGAGAGCCTGGGGGTGGTCTTCGCCGGGGTGCTCGGCGCGATCGCCTGGAACCTGATCACCTGGTACTTCGGCCTCCCGTCGTCCTCCTCGCACGCTCTCTTCGGCGGCCTGGTCGGGGCGACCCTGTTCGCCAACGACGGCGTCGTGCAGTGGGGCAACATCGTGGAGAAGGTCCTCATCCCGATGGTGCTCTCCCCGGTGGTCGGCCTGATGCTCGGCTTCCTGGTGATGCTGGCCATCCTGTGGCTGTTCCGGAAGGGGCAGCCCGGCAAGCTCAACCGGGGTTTCCGCTGGGCGCAGACCGCCTCGGCGGCCGCCATGTCGGTCGGTCACGGCATGCAGGACGCCGCCAAGACCATGGGCATCATCGTGCTGGCCCTCTACACGGGCGGCTTCCAGGAGTCCAAGACGCACATCCCGCAGTGGGTCTTCTGGACCTCCGCGGCCATGCTGGCCGCCGGCACCTACGCGGGCGGCTGGCGGATCATCCGGACCCTGGGCCGGAAGATCATCGACCTGGGCCCGCCGGAGGGCTTCGCCGCCGAGACGGTGGCCAGCGCGGTGCTCTACTTCAACGCCCTGGTGCTGAAGGCCCCGATCTCCACCACCCACACGATCACCTCGGCGATCATGGGTGTGGGCGCCACCAAGCGGCTCTCCGCGGTCCGCTGGAACGTGGCCGGCAACATCGTGATCGCCTGGGTGATCACGTTCCCGGCCGCCGCGATCATCGCCTGCCTGGCGTACCTGCTGGTCCGCCCGCTGTTCTGAGCGCGGTGCGCGGGGCCTCCGGCAGCGGCCGGGGGCCCCGCGTCACGCGTAGGAGACGCCGATCCGGGCCCGGATGTCGTCGAGCAGCGCCATCACCTCGAGGGTGGCCGAGTGCGGCACCAGCGGGCTCTCGATCAGCCCGGCGGCCAGGCAGCGCTGCACCTCGATCGCCTCGTACTGGTAGCCGCCGCCGGTCGGGTCCGCCGGGATGGTCTCCGGCTCCGCGCCGGCCCGGTGCAGCACCGCCGCGGCGGGCCGGTAGAACGGCTCCGGCAGGTCGATCCGGCCGGTCGTACCGGTGATCGCCGCGGTGATCGCGGTGGCGCCGATCATCCCGCAGCTCAGCGTCGCCACCGCCCCGGAATCCCAGCCGAGGACGATGCCGGTGTTCTCATCCACCAGCTCGGGGCTGATCCGGGCCCAGGCCCGCACGTGCTGGGGCACGCCGAGCAGCAGGTGGGCCAGGCTCAGCGGATAGATCCCGAGGTCGAGCAGGGCGCCGCCGCCCAGCGTCCGGGCCCGCATCCGGTGCTCCGGCGGGAACGGGCCGGCCGCGCCGAAGTCCGCCCGGACGTGGGTGACCTCGCCGATGGCGCCGTCCGCGATCAGCTCCAGCAGCCGCAGGATCAGCGGGTTGGTCCGCATCCACATGGCCTCCATGAGGAAGAGACCGCGGGCGCGGGCCGTCTCGATCAGCTCGGTGCTGCTGGCCAGGTCCAGCGTGCAGGGCTTCTCCACCAGCACCGCCTTGCCGCCGGCCAGGCACGTCATGGTCGCCTCGTGGTGCGCGGCGTGCGGCGTGGCGACGTAGACGACGTCCACCTCCGGGTCCGCGGCCAGTTCCGCCCAGGAGGCGTACGCCCGGGACGCGCCGTGCCGCTGCGCGAAGAGCTCCGCGCTCTCCCGGGTACGCGACCCGACCGCCACCAGTTCGGCCCCCGGCACGAACCGCAGGTCCTCGGCGAAACGGCCGGCGATGTATCCGGTGGCCAGGATTCCCCAACGCGTCATGCCCGCACGCTATCCCTTCCTGCTCCGGGGCCGGCAGGGGTGATCCATCCCTGACATGGCGAACCCCGCCCGGCCACGGCACCCGACGGTCGTCGTCGAGAACCGGTGCCCGCCGCCGCACGGGCGCCGAGGGCTGACAGCGACTGATGGTCATCACACAGCGTGAGGATTGCGTAGCGTGACGACTGCCGTCGCTGCTCTCGCGAATTCGAGTACCCAAAAGCAGCTAAGCGGACATAAAGTCGCTCTCTTTCGGGCCGCGCCGCCTACCTCTCGCCGCCTTTGCTCTGCAGCCGCATGCGCACCGCTTAACGGAGGGTTGCCGTTGCGGATATGGCTGCAGAGCAAAGGCGGCAGAGGAGGGGTCTGATGGACCGAACTGGCAGCTACACACCGTGACCAGTCGGTGGGTTCGGGGAGCGCGTCAGGTGGCGGGCGCCCACGCCCGGCCGCCCCCGGTGGGGCCGGCCGGCGGGAACTAGGCTCGGCGCATGACGATCGACGGCTTCGCCGCACCCCTCGCCCTGGTGGAGCACGCCCGCCGGTTCCGGGCCGAGGGCGGGGTGCCGGCCGTACCCCGGGTCGCCGCCACGGTGCTGCTGCTGCGCCCGGCCGCCGACGGCTTCGAGGTCTACCTGATCCGCCGGGTGGCCGCGATGACCTTCGGCGGCATGTACGCCTTCCCCGGCGGCGGGGTGGACCGTTCCGACTCGGAGGCGCACCTCGGCTGGGCCGGCCCGGATCCGGCGGCGTGGGGCGAGCGGCTCCGGCTCGACCCGGCCGCCGCCCAGGCGGTCGTCTGCGCCGCCGCCCGCGAGGTCTTTGAGGAGGCGGGCGTGCTGCTGGCCGGGCCGGACACCGGCACGGTGGTGGGCGACGTGAGCGGCGACGACTGGGAGACGGCCCGGCAGGACCTGGTGGCCCGGCGGACCGGCTTCGCCGACCTGCTGGCCGGGAAGGGGCTCACCCTCCGGTCCGACCTGCTGCTGCCGTGGAGCCGGTGGATCACTCCCGAGTTCGAGCCGCGCCGCTTCGACACGTACTTCTTCGTCGCCCTGCTGCCCGAGGGGCAGCGGACCCGGGACGTCTCCGGCGAGGCCGACCACACGCTGTGGCTGCGCCCGGCGGACGCCCTCACGCGGGTCGAGGCCGGGGAGTTGACCATGCTGCCGCCCACCATGGTCACCCTGGCCGAGGTGGCCGCCGCCGGCGACCTGGCCGGCGTGGCCCGCGCCTCGGCCGGCCGCGATGCCGGCACCCCGGTCACCCCGCGCCTCGACCTCTCCGACGCCGAGGCGCCCCGCTTCCGCCTGTCCTGAGGGTCAGCCGGCGGCGCGGAGGTAGCGCTCCGCGAGGGTACGCAGGAGGCCAGCCAGCTCGGGCGGGTCCTCGACGGTGAAGTCGAGGTCGAGCAGGCCGAGCCAGACCGCGATGGTCTCCAGCCGGTCGGCGCCGGTGTGCAGGAGGCAGGCCGTGTCGCCGGCCGGCTCGACCGTGCCGACGGCCGGGTTGATCCGGTCGGCCACCACCTCGGCGGGGGCGTGCACCCGGATGCGCGCCCGGTGCCGCCACGCGGCCGAGGAGACCCCCTGCCGCACCCGGTCCACCACGTCACCGGGCAGCTCGCGGGCCGCGAACCGGGGGCCGGTCGGGGTACGCGGGCTGATCCGGTCCACCCGGAAGGTCCGCCAGTCGTCCCGGGCCGGGTCGAACGCCACCAGGTACCAGCGCCGGCCCCAGTTGACCAGCCGGTACGGCTCGACGTCCCGCCGGTCCGCGGTGCCGTCGTGCCGGACGTAGTCGAAGCGCAGGCGCTCCCGGTCCCGGCAGGCCGCCCCGATCGCGCTGAGCGTCCCGGCGTCCACGGTCGGGCCGGGCTGGTCGTGCGGGACGCGCACGGTGTGCGTGTGCAGGGCGGTGACCCGGCGGCGCAGCCGGTGCGGGAGCACCTGCTCCAGCTTGGCCAGCGCCCGCAGCGAGGTCTCCTCGATGCCGGCCACGCTGCCGGCCGCGGCGGTGCGCAGCCCGACCGCCACGGCCACCGCCTCCTCGTCGTCGAGGAGGAGCGGGGGCAGGGCCGCGCCGGCACCCAGCCGGTAGCCGCCGACCGCGCCCCGGGTGCCGTGCACCGGGTAGCCGAGCACGCGCAGCCGTTCCACGTCGTTGCGTACGGTGCGGGTGCTCACCGCCAGGCGCTCGGCCAGTTCGGCGCCGGTCCACTCGCGTGGCGTCTGCAACAGCGACAGCAGGCGCAGCAGTCGCGCCGAGGTCTCCAACATGTTCCGGATTCTGCCAGCGCATTAGGAACGAAGCTTTCCTAAACCCTTCCTACGCTCATGGCATGGCAGACAACACCGCGATCGTCCCGTTCCGTATCGACGTCCCCCAGGCCGACCTGGACGACCTCGCCGACCGGCTGGCCCGGACCCGCTGGGCCGAGGAACTGCCCGCCGACCCCGACCCGGCCGCCCCCGCCGGCCCGGTCCCGCCCGGCTGGGAGTACGGCGTCCCGCTGAGCTGGGTGCAGCGGCTGGCCGAGCGCTGGCGCACCAGCTACGACTGGCGGGAGTGGGAGGCGCGGCTCAACGCGTACCCGCAGTTCACCACCGAGATCGACGGGCAGCGGGTGCACTTCCTGCACGTCCGCTCGCCCGAGCCGGACGCCACCCCGCTGATCCTCACCCACGGCTGGCCGGGCACCGTCGTCGAGTGGCTGGACGTGATCGGGCCGCTGACCGACCCACGGACGCACGGCGGCGACCCGGCCGACGCCTTCCACCTGGTCATCCCGTCGGTGCCGGGGTACGGCTTCTCCGGGCCCACCCAGGAGCGCGGCTGGAACCGCCACCGGGTGGCCCGCGCCTGGGCCGAGCTGATGCGCCGCCTCGGCTACCAGCGGTACGGCGCGGCCGGCAACGACCTCGGCGCGTTCGTCTCGCCGGAGGTGGGCCGGGCCGACCCGGAGCACGTGCTCGGGGTGCACGTCACGCAGGTCTTCTCCCTGCCGTCCGGTGACCCCGCCGAACTGGCCGGGCTCACCGAGGAGGAGCGGGGCAAGGTGGCGTTCGCCGACTGGTTCGTGCAGCGGCGGGGCGGCTACGACAAGCTGCACTCGACCGAGCCGCAGAACGTGGCGCACGCGCTGGCCGACTCGCCGGTGGGCCTGCTCGGCTGGCTGGGCCAGCTCATGGGTGACCAGATCGACGCCGACCACGTGCTCACCAACACGACCATCTACTGGCTGACCAACACGGCCGCCTCGGCGGCCCGCTACTACTACGAGGACGCCGAGTCCGTGCACCCGACCCAGAAGGTCAACGGGCGCGGCACGGCGGTGCCGGAGCCGACCACGGTGCCGCTCGGCCTGGCCAACTTCGCCTGGGACTTCCAGTCGATCCGGACGCTCGCCGAACGCGACCACAAGAACATCGTCTCCTGGCACACGTACGACCGGGGCGGGCACTTCGCCGCCCACCAGGCACCCGACCTGCTGGTCGCGGACCTGCGGCAGTTCTTCGCCGCGCTGCGCTGACCGACCAGGCACCCGACCTGCTGGTCGCAGACCTGCGGCAGTTCTTCGCCGCGCTGCGCTGAACCGACCCATGTGGACAGGCGGCGGGCCCTGGTCGATTCCGACCGGGGCCCGCCGCGGACCGGGACGGCTGCGGCTCAGCCGAAGCGGCCGGTGATGTAGTCCTCGGTCTTCTTCTGGCTCGGGTTGCTGAAGATCTTCTGGGTGTGGTCGTACTCGATCAGCCGGCCCGGGTCACCGGTCTTCTCGATGGAGAAGAACGCGGTCCGGTCCGACACCCGGGCGGCCTGCTGCATGTTGTGCGTGACGATGATGATGGTGAACGTGTCCTTGAGCTGGAACATCAGGTCCTCGATGGCCAGCGTGGAGATCGGGTCCAGCGCCGAGCAGGGCTCGTCCATCAGCACCACCTGCGGCTCGACCGCGATCGTGCGGGCGATGCAGAGCCGCTGCTGCTGGCCGCCGGAGAGGCCGGCGCCGGGCTTGCCGAGCCGGTCCTTCACCTCGTCCCAGAGGTTCGCCGAGCGGAGCGCCTTCTCGGCGGCCTCCTCCAGGATCGACTTGCGCTTCACGCCGTTGAGCCGCAGCCCGGCCACCACGTTCTCGAAGATGCTCATGGTGGGGAACGGGTTGGGCCGCTGGAAGACCATGCCGATCATCCGACGGACCGCGGTGACGTCCACGTCCCGGTCGTAGATGTCCTGGTGGTCGATGGTGAGGCTGCCCTCGACCCGGGCACCCGGCAGCACCTCGTGCATCCGGTTGATGGACCGCAGGAAGGTGGACTTCCCGCAGCCCGAGGGGCCGATCAGGGCGGTGACCGTCTTCGGTTCGACGGTGAGGTTGATGTTCTCGATCGCCTTGAACCCGCCGTAGTACGCGGTGACGTTCGTGGCTTCGATGCGCTTGGCCATGGTGGCGGTACCTCCGGGGTTCATCGGCCGAGCCGGTTGCGGCGGGCCAGCAACTTCGCCGCGATGGTCAGGACGAGGACGAGGGCGACCAGGGTCAGCGCCGCCGTCCACGCCCGCGCCGGCGAGTACTTCGAGGCATCGCCGGCCTGCTGGTAGACGAAGAGGGCCAGCGACGACTGGTTGTTCTCGAACGGGTTGACGTTGATCGCCGCGCCGCCGCCCGCGACGAGCAGCACCGGGGCGGTCTCGCCGGCCGCCCGCGCGATGGCGAGCATGACGCCGGTGACGATCCCGGGCAGCGCGGTCGGCAGCACGACCCGCAGGATGGTCTTCCATTTCGGCACGCCGAGGGCGTACGCGCCCTCCCGCAGCGGCGCCGGGACGAGGCGGAGCATCTCCTCGGTGGAGCGGACCACGGTGGGCAGCATGAGCACGCTCAGCGCCAGCGCGGCGGCGAAGCCGGAGAAGCTCGGCCGGCCGTCGTTGAACCACGGCGAGACGATCAGCACCCAGAAGGCCAGCACGAACAGGCCGGAGACGATCGACGGGATGCCGGTCATCACGTCCACGAAGAAGCGGATGGCGAAGGCGAACCGGCCGCGGCCGTACTCCACCACGTAGATCGCGCAGAGCAGGCCGAGCGGGACGGTGATCAGGGTGGCGATGCCGACCTGCTCCAGGGTCCCCACGATGGCGTGGTACGCGCCGCCGTTCGCGTCCCGCGCCCCGATGTTGTTCATCGAGGTGCCGAAGAAGTTGCCGTCCAACCGCTCGGCGCCCTTGCTGACCAGCGTCCAGACCACCGAGGCCAGCGGCAGCACCGCGAGCACGAAGGCGGAGTGGATCAGCGCGCTCCAGGTGCGGTCGCGGGCGGAGCGCCGGCCCTCGACCGCGTTGGCCGCGACGAAGAGGCCGACCAGGTAGAGCAGGGCGGCGAGGACCACGACGAGGACCGGGCCGCCGATGCCCGCGCCGTACACGATGCCGGCGGCGGCCAGCAGGGCCCCGAGGGCGACGGCGGGCGCGGCGTACGCCGGCAGCCGCCGGGCCCGCAGCGTGACCGGCCGGGCCGGTGGCCGCGAGCGGTGGGTGGTGACGGTGGTGGTCATGCGGGGCTTCCTTCAGTTCGCGACTGCGGGGCTCGCGACGCCGGCTCCTGCGCGCATTCCGGCTCCGCCGCGTCCCACGCGAGCGGCCCCGGAACGCGCGTCCTCGCGCTCACGCCGCGGACTCCGTGAACTCGCGGCGGCGGTAGATGATCGCCCGCGCGGTGATGTTGACGATCAGCGTGATCGCGAAGAGCACCAGGCCGGAGGCGATCAGCGCGCCGCGTCCGGTGTCGTTGGCCTCGCCGAACGCGTTGGCGATGTTCGCGGCGATGGTGTTGCCGCCGCTCTGGATCAGGTTGAACGAGATGCCGAAGGTGATGCCGAGGGTCATCGCCAGGGCGATGGTCTCGCCGAGCGCCCGGCCGAGGCCGAGCATCACCGCGGCGATGACGCCGGGCCGGCCGTACGGCAGCACGGCGGTGCGGATCATCTCCCAGCGGGTGGCGCCGAGCGCCAGGGCGGCCTCCTCGTTCGCCGTGGGTGTCTGGAGGAACACCTCGCGGGAGAGGGACGTGATGATCGGGAGCACCATGATCGCCAGGACCAGCGCGCCGAGCAGGATGGACCTTCCGAACGGGCCGTCCCCGCCGAAGATCGGGATCCAGCCGAAGTAGGTGTTCAGCCAGACCGAGAAGTCGCGTACCGGCTCGACGAAGATGTCCCGCCCCCACAGGCCGAAGACCACGCTGGGCACGGCGGCCAGCAGGTCGATCACGAAGCCGAGCGCGGTGCCGAGCCGGCGCGGCGCGTAGTGGGACAGGTAGAGGGCGATGCCCAGGGCCACCGGCACGGCCATGAGCAGCGCGAGCGCCGAACTGAGGACGGTGCCGAAGGCGAGCGTCCCGATGCCGAACTTCGGCTCGGTCTGGTTCGGCGACCAGCCCTCGTAGGTCCAGAAGTTCTCGGTGTTCGCGCGGAGCGCCGGCACGGCCTTGGAGATCAGGAAGACCGCGATGGCCGCGATGATGACGAGCACGGCGGTGCCGGCGGCCATGGTGAGGCCACGGAAGGCCTTCTCCGCGCCGAACGCCTTGGCCCGGGGCAGCGCGTCACCGCCGCCGAGCCCGTGCTCGGGCGGACGGGGGGTTCCGGGGATGTCGGCCACACGCGCCGAGGCACCGGCGGACCACCCGTCACTGCTGGGGACGGAGGGACCGCCGGTGCCGGCGTGCGCCGAGCGGTGAGGGGTCTGACCCATCTGGTCGCTCGCTTCGGGAGTGGTGGTTACGGTCAGGAGAGGTTCTTGACCGCGGCCTCGACCTTGGTGCGGACCGAGTCCGGCAGTGGCGCGTAGCCCAGCTCGGCGAGCTGGGACTGGCCCTCGCTGCTGGCGGCGTAGCCGAGCAGGCCCTTGACCAGGGGGAGCTTGTCGGCCGGGAGGCCCTTGCTGCAGACGATCTCGTAGGTCGCCAGGACGATCGGGTAGGCCCCGGCCTCCGTGGTGTTGTAGTCGATCGACATCTTCAGGTCGTCGCCCTGGCCCTCGACCTTGGCGCCGGCGATGGTCTTGCCGGCGGCCTCGCCGGTCAGCTCGGTGAACTCACCGGCGCCGTTCTTGATCTTGGCCTTCTTCAGGCCGGAGTTGTCGGCGAAGGAGAGCTCCAGGTAGCCGATCGCGCCGTCGGCGCCCTTGACCGCGCTGGCCACGCCGTCCGAGCCCTTGGCGCCGGTGCCGCCCGGCGCCTTCCACGCCTTGGTGTGGTCCAGGGTCCAGTCGGTGGCGGCGGCCTTCGACAGGTACTTGGTGAAGTTGTCGGTGGTGCCGGACTCGTCCGAGCGGTGGACGGTCTGGATCGTGGTCGACGGCAGCTTGGCGTCGGGGTTCTCGGCCTTGATCGCGCCGTCGTCCCACTTGGTGACCTTGCCGGTGAAGATCTTGGCCAGGGTGGGTGCGCTGAGCTGGAGGTTGTCCACGCCGTTGATGTTGTAGGCCACCGCGATCGGGCCGATGACCATCGGCAGGTGGATCGCCTGGCCGCCGGCGCACTTGGCGTCGGCCTGCGGCTGCTCCTCCGGCTTCAGGGCGGAGTCGGAGCCGGCGAAGTCGGCGGTGCCGGCGATGAAGGCCTGGATGCCGGCGCCCGAGCCGGAGGGCTCGTAGTTGATGGTGGTGCCGGCGCACTTCTGCTGGTACGCCTTGATCCACTCGGCCATCGCGTTCTTCTGCGCGGAGGAGCCCTGCGCGTTCAGCGTGCCCTTGCCGCAGTCGACGGCGGCGGCGGAGCCCGAGGCGGAGGTGCCGGTCGGCTCGTTGTTGTCCGAGCCGCAGGCGCTGAGACCGAGCACCGCGGTAAGAGCGAGGCAGGCGATGGCGCCGTGCCGCTGGAGCTTCACCTGAGGGGTTTCCCTTCACGTCTTTGGTCAGGTCGCCCGGGCAGGCCCGGGTGCCGGCGCTGACCGGCTGACACGAAAGTTAGAAGTGCCAGGTGGACGCAGCGCCGGTCGGAAGTGAACGGGGCATGAACAGGTCCGACCGACCGGGTGACCCTGCGCTGAGGGAGGGTTGTCCGTTACGTGAACTCGCGGCCCGCTATCGCCACTTATCCGGTTTAGCCGGGCAGACCCGACCGGCGCACTCGACCGGCACGCCCGACCGGAGCGGCGGCTCAGCCGGGGTGGTGAGGGAGTGAGGGTGCGCTCAGCCGAGGTGCTGGGGGAGCGGGGTCGTGCTCAGCCGAGGTGGTAGTTGACGTGCGCCGACCAGCGGGCGAAGCCGAGCCGCTCGTAGAGCGCGACCGCCCCGCTGTTGGACTCGTCCACGTAGAGCATCACCCGGTCCAGCCCGCGCCGGTCCCGCAGGTACGCCAGCCCGGCCGTGGTGAGCGCCCGGCCCAGCCCGCCCCGGTGCGCGGTCGGGTCCACCCCGAGCACGTAGACCTCGCCGATCCGGGCCGAGCCCGGGCGTTCGTGCACCTTGGTCCAGTGGAAGCCGAGCAGCCGGCCGGACGCGGAATCGACCGCGAGCAGGAACCCGGCCGGGTCGAACCACGGCTCGGCGAGTCGCAGCCGCAGGTCGGCGTCGGACCACCGGCCCTGCTCGGGGTGCTGGGCGAAGGCCGCGTTGTTGAGCGCGAGCCAGGCCTCGTCGTCCGCGCCGGGCCGGAACGCGCGCAGCTCGACGCCGTCGGGCAGGGTCGCCTCGGGCAGGGCCGCGGTCAACGGCCGGCGCAGCTGCCAGAGCACCCGGGCGCGGGCGAACCCCAGGTCGACCGCGAGCGCGGCGGCCGACGGGTGGTCGCCGTGCGCCCAGGCCCGCAGCGGCCCGGCGGCCGCGGCCAGCACCCCCCGGGCCAGCGCCCGCCCGGTGCCCCGCCGCCGGTACGCCGGATGCACCACCAGTTCCACGCCGATGCCGCCGGTCGCGTCGGTGGTGTCCAGGTGGGCGTACCCGGTGAGGGTGTTGTCGGCGGCGCGGGCGGTGAGGTGCACGGCGGGCGCCTCCGGGTCCCGCAACCGCAGCAGCACGTGCTCGTCGAGCGGGTCGGCGCCGTCGGCGTCCCCGGCGGCACCGGCCAGCCCGATCACCTCGGCCACCTCGTCCGGCGTCAGCCGGTCGGCGCGGGCGACACGGTCGGCGGTCGGCGCGGTGCTGCTCATCCCGTCACCGTAGCGGCCGGCAGGCCGCCGATCATGCCGGACGCGGGGAGCGACGGGTGGCGGTCGTCACGTGGTGCCGGCGGGCAGCGCCTCCAGCTGGAACCGGTCCAGCAGCACCGGCAGCAGGTCGCGCAGCGCGTCGACGGTGCCGCTCCGGTCGCCGCCGGCGTCGTGCAGCAGCACGATCGAGCCGGGCCCGGTCTGGGCGAGCACGGCGCTGATGATCGCCTTGGCGCCGGGCGCCGTCCAGTCCGACGGGTCGACCGCCCAGTGCAGCGGGACCATGCCCAACTCCGTACAGATCGAGACGATCGGCTTGGTCCAGTTGCCGCCGGGCTGCCGGAAGTACTCGATCCGCGCGGTGGGCACCGCCGCCCGGATGGCATCGCTGGTGCGGCTCAGGTCGGCCTGGATGCTGTCCGGCGACCGCTTGCCGAGGTTCTCGTCGTGGTCCCAGGAGTGGTTGCAGAGGGTGTGCCCGTCGGCCACGATCGCCTGGATCAGCTCCGGGTAGGCCTCCGCGTTCTCGCCGACCACGCAGAAGGTGGCCTTGACGTGGTACTCCTTCAGCAGCGCGAGCACCTGCGGGGTGTAGCGCGGGTCCGGACCGTCGTCGAAGGTGAGCGCGATCTGCGACGACCCGGTGGACATGCGGCTGCCGTACGGGCCCTCGTCCTCGGCGGGCGCCTGCTGGTCGGTCTCCGGGCCGCTGGGGCTGGCGTCGGGGGTCGGCCGGGCCGGCGCCGGGAAATCCGTGCTGGGCGGCTGGTCGGCGTAGCGCGGGTCGGTCACGCTGGCGCTCACCCCGGTGCTGCGGGGCGGCGGATCGGGCATCAGGCTGCGGCCGAGCGTGTAGGCCGAGCCGAGCAACGCGGCCACCACCAGGGTCACGATCGCCGCCGTCCGCAGCCTCGCGCCCGACATCAGCGGTCCCGCCCGTCCGGGCCGGCCCGCCGGTCCCTGGTCGCCCCCGTGGTCCGCGCAAGCACCGTCGCCCCCTCTGAAACCGGCTATTCCGGCAGTCAGCATAGGGTCCGACTAGTAGGGCAAAAGGGGCGTACAGGAAAGTTCGCCAGAAGGGGGCGGGCGGTCCGATCTCCCCGTCAGACCGGCAGCGGCGCGGGCTCCGACTCCGGCAGCGAGCGCGAGGGCGGCACCACGAACTTGTAGCCGACCTGCCGCACCGTGCCGATCATCGACTCGTACTCCGAGCCGAGCTTGGCGCGCAGCCGCCGCACGTGCACGTCGACCGTCCGGGTGCCGCCGAAGTAGTCGTAACCCCAGACCTCGCGGAGCAGCTGGTCCCGGGTGAACACCCGGCCCGGGTGCTGGGCGAGGAACTTGAGCAGCTCGAACTCCTTGTAGGTGAGGTCGAGCGGGCGGCCCTTGAGCTTGGCCGCGTAGGTGTCCGGGTCGATGGTCAGCTCGCCGGCCCGGATCGACCCGCCGGCGCCCGCCGTCGCGTTGCTCAACCGGCCCACCGCGAGCCGCAGCCGGGCCTCCACCTCGGCCGGACCCGCCCCGGCCAGGATGACGTCGTCCACGCCCCAGTCGGCGTTCAGCGCGATCAGGCCGGCCTCGGTGACCACCGCGACCAGCGGCACCCCGAGCCCGGTGGCGTGCAGCATCCGGCAGGTGGCCCGGGCCTCGCTCAGCTCGGAGCGGGCATCCACCAGGACCGCGTCCGGGCTCGGACCGGAGACCAGCGTGCGCACGTCGCGCGGCGCGGTGCGGACCGAGTGCGGCAGCAGGTCGAGCGCCGGCAGCACCGCCGATGGTTCACCTGCGCGCGCGGTCACCAGCAACAGGAGCTCCACACGATCACCTCCGTCCCGGCGGCCGTCCGGCCGCGCGCGACCAGCGGCCCTCCCGGCGGGGGAGGTGGCGCTGAGAATTGGCGGGGGTCCCGGCGTCGCTGACGGGCGGGTAACGGCTTGAGCGTAACCGATCGCCCGCCCTGCGCCTCCAGGTCGTTTCCCCGTATGCCCGATCTGCCCTCGATCGCGGCGCAGGTTTTAACGTTGCCGAAACCGTGACCTCCGCCCGGGCGGCCCGGTCTGGCACGATCGGGGCGTGTTTCCCTCGACCTCGCCCGACACCGGCCCCGAGCCGTGGGCCGACGACGCCCGTCCAGGGCCGGCCGGCCCGTCCCGTGGCCACCCGCCGGGCCCGCGCACCGGCCCGGACGACGGCGGGGAGCCGCACGCCAGGAAGGGCCCGCGCCGGCTCCGCAAGGGCGGCCCCGGGCGCCGGCCCGACGACGCCGAGGCTGACGAGCCCGAGGAGGAGGTGCCGCCGGTCCCGGTGCGCCGCCCGCTGGCGCTCACCGTCGCCGGCTTCGCCGCGCTGCTCGGCGTCGGCCTGGTGCTCGGCGCGCAGACCGCCGGCCCGGGGCACCGGTTGCCGTTCGCGTTCATCATCTTCGGCGTCCAACTGCTCTTCGTGCTCGCCTGGACGATGGCCATGCGGCCGCCCGCGCTGCTGGTGGTCGCGCTGGTCAGCGCCGCGACGGCCGGCATCGCCGACGCCGCCGCGGTCCGCTCCGACATCGCCGGCCTGGCCCCGCTCGGCTACGCCGCGGTCGCCGGCCTCGTGCTCGGCGTGCTCGGCCAGCTGTTCCGCCGGGTGGACCGGGTCCGGGTGACCGACTCGCTCGGCGGCACCCTGCTGATCGTGGTCGGGGTGGTCGCGTTCGCCACCCTGATCGTGCTCAGCCGGATCCCGAAGGGCACCCAGGCGATCACGGTCTGCCTCACGGCCACCGGGGTGGCGCTCATGGTGGCCCGGTTGACCGACGCGATCGCGCCCTGGCCCCGGCTCGCCCCGCAGGTGCCCCGCGGCGCCGCCGGCGTGGTCGTGGGCGCCATGCTCGGCACCCTGACCAGCGCGGTGCTCGGCAGCTACCTGGTCGGCTTCACCCCGACCAGCGCCGCCCTGGTCGGGCTGGTCACGGCCGCCACGGCCGTGCTGGCCGACCTCGCCGTCGGGTACGCCGAGGCCGGCCGGCTGATGGCCGGTGAGCCGCCGACCATGTGGGTCGCCCGGCACATGCAGGGCCCGCTCGGCGGGTTCGCCCTCGCCGCGCCGGCCGCGTACGCCATGTGCGTGCTCTTCCTCTGAACGCGCGGTTGGGGGATCGACGCCCCGGGTAAGTAGCGTTGCGCCACGAGGCGGCCCGACCGCCGCGTGACGGCGACCGACAGCGAGGACAGGAGGCGGCGTGGCAGAGGCCAACCCGGCGTACGAGGAACGGCCCCGACGGCGCGGCCGGAAGGTGCTCGTCGGCTTCGTCGTCCTGCTGCTGATCGTGGCCGGGCTGCTGGTCGTCGCCGACCGGCTGGCGGCCGGAGCGGCCGAGCGGGCCATCGCCGACCAGGTCGAGCAGGAGGTGGCCAAGCAGGACGCCCGGTCCGCGCCGCCCCAGGTCGAGGTGAGCGGCTTCCCGTTCCTGACCCAGGTGCTCGCCGGCAGGTACGAGCACATCTCGATCGTGCTGACCGACGTGCAGGGCACCGTGCAGGGCGGCGCGGTCAGCGTGCCCCGGCTGGACGTGGACGCCCGCAACGTGACGGCGTCGCTGGACACCCTGCGTACCCGGCGCGGGGACGTGACCGCGGAGACCGTCGACGGGCGCGGCACCATCACCTACGAGAGCCTCGCCAAGCTGCTCGACCGGCCCGGTCTGAAGCTGGGCGAGCAGAACGGCAAGCTGATCGTGACGGCGCCGGTGGACGTGCTGGGCGTCAAGCTCACCGTGCACGGCACCGCCGACGTCACCGCCACCAACGGCAAGGTCGCGCTGCGCTTCAGCGACCTGACCGCCGACGGGCTGCCGAACCTGCCGCTGGCCCGGCAGGTGGTGACCAACTACGCCAAGGGCATCTCGATCGACGTGCCCCTGCCGGAGCTGCCCTTCCAGCTCACCGTCCGCAAGGTGGAACCGAGGCCGGAGGGCCTGGCGGTCACCGCCGACGCGAAGAACGTGCCGATCAACAACGTCGGCTGACCCCGGCCCCCGCGCACGGCCCGACCACCGGTCGGGCCGTGCCGTCCGGGTGTCCGGCCGCGTCGGCGCGTTCCCGGATGCTGGTCGGCCCGGTGGCTTCGGCGCGACCGGCTGGTAGTCTCCCTCCTCATGGGGACCCTCCTCACCAAACGGCGCGCGGTCGACCTGTGCCGCGTGGCCACCTGCCTGTGTCGCCCCGTCATCTGACGGCGGGGCTGTCCTCGGCCGCCTAGGCGGCCACCGGCACGCAGGGTCCACGGACCTCCGGTGTTCCCCCCTGATCGCCCGGCAGCGGCGCCGTCGCACGTACCCGTGATCCGTTCCTAGCTCTGGGTCCCGCGCGTGGTGCGACAATCACCAATTTCGATCTCCGCGCGCAGGCTCACCATCCATCCTCACAGGGAGTGATCTGATGAGTCGCGACACCGCACTCGTCTCGGCCGAGTGGGCCGAGAAGAACATCGACGCCCCGGGCGTCGTCTTCGTCGAGGTCGACGAGGACACCTCGGCCTACGACACCGGCCACATCGCGGGCGCCGTCAAGCTCGACTGGCGCACCGACCTCCAGGACCCGGTGCGCCGGGACTTCGTCAACCAGGACCAGTTCGCCGCGCTGCTCTCCGAGCGGGGCATCGGCAACGACGACACCGTCATCCTCTACGGCGGCAACAACAACTGGTTCGCCGCGTACGCGTACTGGTACTTCAAGCTCTACGGCCACCGCGACGTGAAGCTGCTCGACGGCGGCCGCAAGAAGTGGGAGCTGGACGCCCGCCCGCTGGTCACGGACGCGGTGACCCGCCCGGCCACGCAGTACGTCGCGCAGGAGCCCGACACCGCCATCCGCGCCTTCCGGGACGAGGTGGTCGCCGCCATCGGCACCAAGAACCTGGTCGACGTGCGCAGCCCCGACGAGTACGCCGGCCGGCTCCTCGCCCCCGCCCACCTGCCGCAGGAGCAGGCCCAGCGGGCCGGCCACGTGCCGACCGCGATCAGCGTGCCGTGGTCCAAGGCGGCCAACGAGGACGGCACCTTCAAGTCCGACGACGAGCTGCGCAAGATCTACGCGGCCGCCGGGCTGGACGACAGCAGGGAGACCATCGCGTACTGCCGGATCGGCGAGCGCTCCTCGCACACCTGGTTCGTGCTCCAGGAGTTGCTCGGCCACCGCAACGTGAAGAACTACGACGGCTCCTGGACCGAGTACGGCTCGCTGGTCGGCGTGCCGGTCGCGCTCGGTGACGAGCCGGGGGAGGCCTGAGCCATGACCGCTCCCGTTGCCCCCACCGCCGCCGGATGCGCCGCTCCCGACCAGGCCGCCCCGCTGCCGGCCAGCCTGGACCTGGAGAAGGAAACCGTCATCACCGGCCTGGTCAAGGCCGAGTCCGGCGAGACCGTGCCGGGCGCGTACGTCCGGTTGCTCGACTCCACCGGTGAGTTCACCGCCGAGGTGGTGACCTCCCCGGCGGGACAGTTCCGGTTCTTCGCCGCACCCGGCGCCTGGACCCTGCGGGCGCTCTCCCGGCACGGCAACGGCGACACCGCCGTCACCGCCGCCCGCGGGATCAACGAGGTGACCGTCACGGTCGCCGCCTGACCCACGCTCTGATCGTGGCCCGTCACCCCTGCGGTGGCGGGCCACGGGTCGTTCGCGCCGGCCACCGGGCCACGGGTCGTTCGCGCCGGCCACCGGGCCACGGGTCGTTCGCGCCGGCCACCCGTGTCGGCGGATGCGCGCCGGCCCCGGTGGCGAGGTGCCGGCCGGACGCGTCGCCGCCGCGTGACACGATGGGCCGGTGAGTGGTGTCGTGCAGGCGGGGTACGCCCCGCCGCCCCGTCCCGACCAGCCTGCCCCGCGCCGGCCCTGGCTGCGCTGGCTGGTCGCCGCGACGGTCGCGTGGGCGGTGCTGCTCGCCGGGCTGACCTGGTGGTCGGTGCGGCGTGACCCGCCGACGGTGAAGGAGCAGCGCACCCTCGACCAGGCCGGTCCGGTGGTGGACCGGGCGATCGGTCGACTGATGGTGGCGATCGGGGGCGACGGGGTGCCGGCGCTCCTGCCGGACCGGATCGAGCGGGGCTGCCGGGTCACTCCGCTGGCCGACGGCGCCGAGCTGACCCGTGGCGTGGAGGTCGCGATCGCCGGTGACGACGTACCCGATCTGCTGGCGCGGGTGGCCGGCCGGCTGCCGGCGGACTGGCGGGCCGGCGTCCGGGTCGCCGCGGACGGGCCGGTGCTGCGCGCCGACGCCGGCGAGTTCGTCGCCGTCGAGGGCCGCCCCGCGGGGCCCGGCCGGGTACGGCTCACCGCGGCCACCGGCTGCCGGCCGGTCGGTGCCGGCTACCAGCCGCCGACCGCCACCGGCGGCCCGGAATCCGCCGAGGTCACCCGGGCCCTCAGCGGCTGGGGCGGCGCGGCCGGACCGGTCCGGCTGCTGGCCGCGCCGTGCCCCGGCGGCGGCACCGCCCGCACCGCGCGGGCGGAGACGGCCGGCGCACCGGCCGGCGTCCCGCTGGCCGACCCGTTCCGCGACCGCACCGGCGACGGCCCGGTGCTGCGCGACTCGGCCGACGAGTACGCCCGGCTGTCCAGCCCGGCGGTGCTGGCCGAGCGCGCCGGCGACCGGGTGCGGGTCGCCGTCACCACCTCCTGCCCCGGCTGACCGGTCATTGCCCGCGGCGCTCGTCGTGCGGGCTCCGGCTGCGGCCCAGGGCGTCCACCCGCCCCCACCGGCCGGGGATGTCCAGCAGCTCCAGCCGCCCCATCCCGGGGGGCACCGCCGGGTCGATGATCAGATGCTCGCCCTGCGGCTCCAGGCCGAGCATCACCCGCATCAGCAGCGGCGGCGTCCCCGCCGACCAGGCCTGCGGGCTGCACGCGGTCGGGTACTGCACCGGGTAGTCGGTGAGGCCGCGCTCGTAGCCGGCGAACGCCTCGGGCAGCCGGCCCTCGAAGTACCGGGACGCGGCGAGCATCGCCTCGCAGATCTTGCCGGCCTCCTCGCGGAAGCCGTACTTCCACAACCCCCAGGCGATGATCGAGTTGTCGAACGGCCAGACCGTGCCGACGTGGTAGCCGATCGGGTTGTACCGGCCCTGGTCGTCGGCGAGGGTGCGGACGCCCCAGCCGGAGAAGAGGCGGGGGCCGAGCAGGTGCCGGGCGACCGCGGCCGCCCGGGACTCGTCCACGATCCCGCTCCACAACAGGTGGCCGATGTTGGAGGAGAGCGCGTCGACCTGGTGCCCGTCCGGGTCCAGGGCCAGCGCGTAGTACTCCCGGTCGTGGATCCAGAAGTCCCGGTTGAACCGTTCCTTCAGCGCCGCGGCCTCGCGTTCCAGCCGGTCGGCGTACGCCGGGTCCTGCCAGAACGTCCGGGCCAGCCGGGCGCCGCGCAGCTTGGCGTCGTACGCGTACCCCTGCAGTTCGCAGGTGGCCCGGGGGAAGGCGGGCAGCCGGCCGTCGGAGAACGAGATGGCGTCCCAGGAGTCCTTCCAGCACTGGTTCTGCAGCCCGGTCTCCGGATTGCGGGTCAGGTACGAGATGTAGCCGGTGCCGAGCAGATCCCCGTACGTGTCGAGCCAGGCCAGCGCCGCCCGGGTCTCGTGTTCGAGCATCCGGACCAGGTTGCCGTCCCCGGTCCACCGCTCGTACTCGTCGAGCAGGATCACGAAGAGCGCGGTCGAGTCGGCCGAGCCGTAGTACGGCGAGTGTGGCTGCTCCTCGAAGCCGGCGGTCTCGCCGTACCGCAGCTCGTGCAGGATCTTGCCCGGCTCCTCGTCCCGGAAGTCGTCCAGCCGGCTGCCCTGTAGCCCGGCCAGCATGAGGAGGGTAGGCGGCACCAGTTCGGGCAGGAACGGCAGGATCTGCAGCGAGGTGAAGATGCTGTCCCGCCCGAACAGGGTCATGAACCAGGGCAGGCCGGCGGCGAGCAGCCGGACGCCGAGCGTGATCGACTCGTACCGGAGGGCGGCCAGGTCGTTCAGGCTGCGCCGGTACGCCCCGGCCAGCGGCTCGCAGTCGCAGGCGAGCTTCGGGGCGCGGGCGATCAACTCGTTCTGCTCGACGTGGATCTCCTCGACCGAGCGGTGCCCGCCCAGCGGCAGGGTGGACCGGATGTCCTCGCCGCGGGCGCCGTAGATGTTCGTGGCGACATGCAGCCGGGTGGTCCACTCGCCGTGCGGCCCGACCAGGATCCGGTAGGTGATGCCCGCCTCATCGATCTCGGCCGGCGGGCCGGTGCTGATCACGGCCTCGCGGTGGAACCCCTCCCGTCGGTAGACCAGCCGCAGCTCGTTGCCGACCACCACGGGCCTGGTGCGGCCCTTCTTCTGCCGCTGGTGCTTGATCTCGAACAGGTCGGCGAAGTCGGAGCCGATGTCGAGCCGGAGCACGAACTCGACCGCCTGGTCCGCGTGGTTGAGCAGGGTCAGCTCCTCGTCGAAGCTGCCGCCGATGGACCGGCTCCGGATCACCGACACCTTGGCGTCCAGGTAGTGCGTGGGCTCGCCGGGGACCAGGAAGAACCGGGTCCGGTACGAGTGCGAGTCGTCGATGGAGAGCGCGTGCAGCTTCTCCCCGTTGAGGGTGAGCACCCAGTTCGAGATGAACCGGGTGTCGAAGGAGAACAGCCCGGTGGGAAAGTCGAAGGACGGCTCGATGTTGCCGCGCTCGTCGCTGACCAGGAAGGTGTTGCCGTCCAGGATGCTGACGCGTTCGTTCATCTGGGCCGTCCGAGGTGCGCGCGGGCGGTCTCGCGGGGGTCGCGGGCACTGGGCGGGTCGGGGAAGAACCGGCGGAAGAGCAGGAACAGCGCCACGTTGCCGCTGAACGTGGCCTCGTTGCGCAGCACCGCCGCCATGCCGGCGGCGCGCCCGGTGACCAGTTTCTCGAACAGGTCGGTGCTCACGGTGAAGGTGGCGTCGGCGGGCAGTTGCTCCCGGAGCACCCGGACGGAGCCCGGGGACAGCTCGGCGAACCAGTGCTCGGTGCGGTTCTCACAGGTCAGGTCGATCTGGAGGGTGCCGTGGATGGGGCTGCGCAGCACCGCCGGGGCACGCGCCGGCAGTGTCGCGAAGAACCGCTCGATCGCCTCGCCCACAGGGGAATCGTAGGCAGCGGCCGGACATGTCGGGCGGATATCACCGCTCCCCCCGTACCGGACAGGCCGGTCGGCGGCCGGACCGCGCGGTCGGCGGCAGCCCGGGCGGGCGGGCGAGGTCAGTAGACGAGGGCCTGGGCGCCCTCGGCCATCGCCTCCTCGACGAAGACCGCCGCGCCGGCGATCCGTACGCCGGGGATGACGTCGTCCGGGCCGATGTCCCGGCGGGCCGCGCACTGGGTGCAGGCGGTCACCTTGCCGGTAGCCAGGATCACGTGCAGCAGCTCGCCGAGCGGCGCGGAGTGCGGCAGGTCGAACTCCTGCGCCCGGCCCGGCAACGCGAACCAGGTCGATTCACCGGTCAACCAGAGCGACACGTCGATTCCCGCCGCGGCGGCGGTGGCGGCGACCGTGAAGGCCTGGGCGCAGCGCTCGGGGGCGTCGGCCCCGGCGGTGGCCTTGACGACGAGAGTGCGGGCCATACCACCCAGCATAGGATGGCCCGGATGGTTACCGAGATCGGGTTCGTCAGCCTGCTGGTCGCCGGCCTGGGTGCGCTCGCCGGTGGCCTGGTGTACCTCGCAGTTCGCATCTCGAGAGGAAAATGGTGAGCGTGAGGAGTGAGCCGGGTTTGCGAGCCCCGCAGTCGCGAACGAAGGTGGCCCGGTGAGCGAGAACCCGCTCCAGCCGCCGTGGCTGAACGCGCCGCCGGTCGACCCGTACCCGTACGAGGAGAGCCACGACCTGCGCGTCGGCCCGAAGCTGCACCGCAGCCTGGACGGGCTGCTGCCGTACATCGGGGTGTGGCGCGGGCGGGGCCGGGGTGGCTTCCCCACCATCGACGACTTCGACTTCGCCCAGGAGATCCGGATCAGCCACGACGGCCGGCCCTTCCTGTTCTACGAGTCGCGCGCCTGGATCCTCGACGAGCAGAGCCGCCCGGTCCGACCGGCCGGGCGCGAGGTGGGCTGGTGGCGTCCGGTGCTGGACGGCGACCGGGTCACCGACGAGCTGGAGGCGCTGATGACCACGCCGACCGGCGTGATGGAGCTGCACATCGGCAAGCGCACGGGCACCCAGATCGAGTTCGCCACCGACGCCGTGGTCCGGACGGCCACCGCCAAGGAGGTCACCGCCGGCGCCCGCCTCTTCGGCATCGTCGAGGGTGCGCTGCTGTACGCCCAGGAGATGGCCGCCGTGGGCCAGCCCCTCAGCCCGCACCTCTCCGCCCGCCTCACCCGCGTGGCCGGCTGACCAACCAACCAACCAACCAACCCTCCGCCCCCACCCGTCCGGCCCGGACGCCTCGGATGCCCACCCCGCCCGGCCCGGGTGGGGCGGGTCAGGGTGGGGGGAAGGCGGTCAGGGCCAGCAGGGCGGGGGCCAGGGGGGAACGGGGCAGGGGGCTGCCGTCCAGGGAGTGGATCTCGGCGGGGCCGCGGAGCGACGAGGTCAGCCAGGCGCCGTCCGCGTGGCGCAGCCCGGCCGGGCTGATCAGCCGTTCCTCGGCCCGCAGGCCCAGTTCCGCCGCGTGGCCCAGGAGCCAGCTTGCGGTCACCCCGGGGAGCACCCCGGTGGCCGCGGCCGGCACCGTGCAGAGGGTCGTCCCGGCCTGCCAGACCAGGTTCGCGCTCGGCGCCTCCAGCGCGTACCCGTCGGTGGAGGTCCAGAGCACGTCGTCCACCCCGGCCCGGGCCGCCCAGCGCCGGGCCGCGGTGCTGACCGCGTACGAGGTGGATTTCAGGCCGACCGGGAGCCAGCCCAGTTCGGGGCGGGCCCGGGCGGCGACCCCGAGTGGCAGGGTGGCCACGGCCAGGCCGTCCCGCCGGGCCCGCACGGTCGCGGCCGGGACCTCGGTCAGGGTGGCGTAAACGGTGGGTGGGCCGCCGCCCTCCGGCCCTCGGGTGCAGACCAGCCGCAGTGCCCCCTCCGCCTCCGGCGGCCACCCGGCGCGTACCACGTCGAGCAGTTCGGCCAGCGCGGCGGTGGGCGGCAGGTCCAGCTCGATCGCGGCCGCGCCGGCCCGCAGCCGGTCCAGGTGGGCGTCGCGCAGCCAGGGCTCGCCGCCGCGCAGGTGCAGGGTCTCGAAGAGCCCGTCGCCGTGCAGTACGCCCCGGTCGTCGCCGCGCAGCACCGGATGGCCGGTCGGTACGACGCCCCGCCCCAGCACGGCCACCCGCGATGCCACCACGACCGTCGAGCCTAGTGGCGTACACCTCGGCGGTCGGCGTGGCGCGGCGGCCGAACTATGATCGGACGGTGTCCGAATCCTCCCTGGCGGAACTGCTCCGCTCCCGTGGGCTGCGGCTGACGGCGCAGCGGCAGTTGGTGCTCCAGGCCGTGCTGGATCTGGGTCACGCCACGCCGGAGCAGGTGCACACGGCGGTGCGGGAGGTGGCCGCCGGGGTCAACATCACCACCATCTACCGCACGCTGGAGCTGCTGGAACGGCTCGGGTTGGTGACCCACACGCACCTGTCGCACGGCTCGCCGACCTACCACGCGGCCGGCGAGCACCAGCACGTCCACCTGGTCTGCCGGGAGTGCGGCGGGATCGACGAGATCGATCCGGAGCTGCTCCGCCCGCTGGCCGACCGGCTGGCCGCGCAGCGGGGATTCCGGGTCGACATCGGGCACGTGGCGCTCTTCGGCGTCTGCGGCCAGTGCGAGGACGGGGGGACGACGTGATCGACATCGCGGGCGCGGTGGCTGCCGAGGCGATCGACGAGGAGACCCGGGACCAGCCCGAGCCGGCCCATCGGGCCGCCGGGGTCGGCCCGGTGGCGGCGCACTACGGCGACCCGATGCGCGAACAGCGCACGCTGGCCACCGGCGTGGGCCTGGTGGACCGCTCGCACCGGGGGGTGGTGGCGGTGCCGGGTGAGGAGCGGATCAGCTGGCTGCACACGCTGACCAGCCAGCACCTGGCCGGGCTGCGCCCGTGGCAGGGCACCGAGCTGCTGGTCCTCTCCCCGCACGGGCACGTCGAGCAGCACGCCATGGTCACCGAGGACGGCGAGACCACCTGGCTGGACACCGAGCCCGGGATGACCGGCGGCCTGCTGTCGTACCTGGAGAAGATGCGCTTCTTCAGCAAGGTGGACCCGCGCGACGTCACCGCGGAGCACGCGCTGCTGTCGCTGGTCGGGCCGGACGCCGCCGGCGCGCTCGAGACCCTGGGCGTCACCGGGCTGGCCGCGCCCGACCTGGTCGCGGTGCCGGGCCCGAAGTTCCGCTCCGGCGAGCTGCCGCCGCGCCCCGGCGTGGTGTACGACGTCAAGCCGCTGCCGGGCGGCGGCTGGGCCCGGCGGGTGGCGCTGGGCGTGGACCTGCTGGTGCCCCGCGAGGCGATGGTCCGGGTGGTCGACGAGTTGCGCGGCGCCGGTGTGCCGGTGGCCGGGCTCTGGGCGTACGAGGCGATCCGGGTGGCCGCCCGGCGGGCCCGGATCGGGGTGGACAGCGACCACCGGACCATCCCGGCCGAGCTGGACCTGGTCGGCCCGGCCGTGCACCTGGACAAGGGCTGCTACCGGGGGCAGGAGACGGTGGCGCGGGTGCACAACCTGGGCCGGCCGCCGCGGCGGCTCGTCCTGCTGCACCTGGACGGGGTGGCCACGGACCAGCCGCCCGCGGCCGGTACGCCGGTGACCCTGGACGGCCGGACGGTCGGTTTCGTCGGCACCGCGGTGCACCACCACGAGCTGGGCCAGATCGCCCTGGCCGTGGTCAAGCGCAACGTCGCGGACGACGCCCGGTTGATGATCGGGGAGTCGGCCGCCGCCATCGATCCCGCCTGAGCCGCTCGGGGCGGGAAACCTTCCGGTCCGGCCCGCCCGGATCCATGATTCTTCCGTCGGCACGCCCGGTGGCCGTCGACCGGCGGCGGGCCCTCGGTCTAGGATCCCGGGCATGACCACAGGGACGTTGATCACGGTTGCCCCCACCGGCGCGGAGTCGGCCAAGGCGGAGGTGCCGGCGCTGCCGGTGACCTTTGACGAGCTGCTGCTGACGGCCAAGGAGTGCGAGGCGCTCGGCGCCGCCGTGATCCACGTCCACATCCGCGACGACCAGGCGCGGCCCACCCTCGACCAGGGCCGGCTGCGGGAGACCGTGGCGGCGCTGCGGGAGAGCACCGACCTGATCGTGCAGCTCTCCTCCGGGGGCGCGGTGACCGATCCGGAGGCCGACCGGCTGGCCGTGCTGGACGCCGGTCCGGAGATGGCCTCCTGCACGATGGGCACGGTCAACTTCGGCGACGACGTGTTCCTGAACCGCTGGGAGTTCATCGTCGACCTGCACACCCGGATGCAGGAGAAGGGCGTGGTCCCCGAGTACGAGATCTTCGACCTCGGCCACCTCACCGCCCTCCAGCGGCTGCTCGGCAAGTACGGCCTGCCGCACGGCGGGCACGTGCACGTCGACTTCGTGATGGGGGTGCCGGGCGGCATGCCGGGCAGCACGGCCACCCTGGTCGCCGCCGAGCAGATGCTGCGCGACCTGCCCGAGGGCACCACCTTCTCGGCCACCGGCATCGGCCGCAGCACCATCCCGGTCATGCTGGCGTCGCTGTCGGCCGGCGGGCACCTCCGGGTCGGCATGGAGGACACGGTCAGCTACGCCAAGGGGCGGCCGGTCGAGTCGAACATGCAACTGGTCGCCCGCGCGGTCGGCTTCGCCCAGCTCGCGCAGCGCCCGCCGCTGACCACCACCGAGGCCCGCGCGCTGCTCGGCCTGTAAGCCACATCCCGCCCGGCACCCCTGTACACGTTCGGGTGACGCCGCTGGTCACCCCGGTGCCGGGCCCGCCGGGCCCGTCGGTACCGTCCACCTCGTGGGAAAGACGTACGAGGGCGGCGTGCCGCTCGCCGAGGTGGTCCGGTCCGGCTTCGTGGAGGGTTTCCACCGGGGTTCCGTGGCGGTGCTCGACGCCGACGGCGCGCCGGTGGCCGGGGCGGGGGACAACACCTCGCCGATCTTCCCCCGGTCGTCCAACAAGCCGATGCAGGCGATCGGGATGCTCCGGGCCGGCCTGCCGCTGACCGAGCCGGCCGACCTGGCACTGGTCGCGGCCAGCCACGCCGGCGAGGAGTTCCACGTCGAGCGGGTGACCGCCCTGCTGCGCGGCGCCGGCCTGACCGAGGAGGCGCTGCACTGCCCGCCCGACCTGCCGGTCGGCGAGGCCGCCCGGGAGGCGGTGCTGCGCGCCGGGGGCGGCCCGACCCGGACCTTGATGAACTGCTCCGGCAAGCACACCGGGATGCTGCTCACCTGCCTGGCCGCGGGTTGGCCGCTGGACGGTTACTGGCGTCCCGCGCATCCGCTCCAGCAGCGGCTGGCCGCCGCGATCGAGGAGTTGACCGGGGAACGGGCGGCGGCCGTCGGGGTGGACGGCTGCGGCGCACCGGTGCTCGCCGTGTCGCTGACCGGGCTGGCCCGGGCCTTCCTGCGCCTGGTCACCGCCGAGCCGGGCACCGTCGAGCGGAGTGTGGCCGACGCGATGCGGGCGTACCCGGAACTGGTGGGCGGCACCCAGGCCGACGACACGCGGCTGATGCGGGGCGTACCCGGGCTGCTGGCCAAGGTGGGCGCGGAGGGGGTCATCGCGGCGGCGGTCCCGGGAGTCGGCGCGGTCGCCCTCAAGATCGACGATGGCGCCGGGCGGGCTCGGATGCCGGTGCTGGTGTCGGCGCTGCGTCGGCTCGGCGTCGACGCCCCGGTGCTGATCGAGTACGCCGAACTGCCGCTGCTCGGCGGCGGCCTGCCGGTGGGGTCGGTCCGCCCGGTCTGGTGAACCGGGGGGCGCTGGCGGTCTGCCGGCTCCGGGCGGGCAACGGCCCGAGAGCGAATGCCTCAGCGGCATATCGCTCTTACCTGCCGGACCTGGTCCGGGGGCTGTCAGGGCAGGAAGTCGAGCAGGGCGGCGTTGACCGGCTCGGGGCGCTCCAGCGGCAGCAGGTGCGCGGCGTCCGGGACGTCGGGCAGCCGTACCCCCTGGGGTGCCTCGGCGGCGATCCGGTCGGCCAGCCGGCGGATGTCGCCGAGGTCGTCCGCGCCCGCCGCGGCCAGCACCGGCATCGACAGCTCGGCCAGCCGGTCGATCGCGGGCGGGTCGAGCTCGCCCGCCTCCACGGCGCTCAGCGCCTGCTCGGCGGCGAGCGCCCGGCGGTCCATCTCCTCGGCAAACCGGATCAGCTCCGGATCGACGTCCGCCGGTTGCCGGCTCGGGCCGACCACCCAGAACCGCACCTCGCCGGCCGCGGTGGCCGCGAAGTCCTCCGGGTCCACCTCGCCGACCAGGTCCTCCCAGGCCTGCTCGGTCTCCTCGGACCACTCGTTGCCGGAGACCGGGGCGCCGAGCAGGGCCAGCGCGGCGACCCGGGCCGGATGGGCCAGGGCGGTGTCCACCGCCACCTTGCCGCCGAACGAGCAGCCGACCAGGGCGGCCCGGTCGATCCCGAGGGCGTCCAGCAGGCCGATCACGTCGTCGTGGTGGGCGAACGGGATGGGTGGCAGCTCCGAGTCGCCGTAGCCGCGCAGGTCGAGGGCGATCACCCGGTGCCGGTGGGCGAGCGCGGACAGCTGGTGTCGCCACATCCGCCGGTCGGCGATGCCGGCGTGCAGCAGCACCACCGGGCTGCCGCTGCCCGCCTCGTCGTACGCGAGCTGGGCGTTGTTGACCTCGATCTTGGGCACGCGAGGACGCTACGGACCGAACGGCGGCGGCGCAAGCGGGTAACTGAGACATTGCTAACTGCCAGCAAGCATTTTGCTTGCAGGAGCTAGCAGATCGAGCTAGCGTGGAGGCATGGCCACCGGTAAGGACCTTCCCGACGTCGGCGGGTTCATTCGCGACCTGCGTCGCAACGCGAAGATCTCGCTCCGCCAGCTCGCCGAGCAGGCGGGCGTCAGCAATCCGTACCTCAGCCAGATCGAGCGCGGCCTGCGCAAGCCCAGCGCCGAGGTGCTCCAGCAGCTCGCCAGCGCCCTGCGCGTCTCCACCCCGGCCATGTACCTGCGGGCCGGGTTGCTGGACGACAAGGAAGGCCAGGGGGTGCTCGCCGCCATCGCCGTGGACCCCGAACTGACCATGGCGCAGAAGCAGTCGCTCACCCAGATCTACGAGACGTTCCGCCGGGAGAACGCCCGGCTCGCCGAGGCCACCGCCGCCACCCAGCCGGCGACCGAGCCGGCCACCACCGAGCCGGCCCCGGCCACCGAGGCACCCGCCACCGTGACGCCGGCCGCGACCGGCCCCACGACGGCGGAGGGCACCCCGACGGAGGCGGTTCTCGAGTCGGTCGCCGTCACCGAGGCCGGCGCCGCCCCCGCCCCGACCACCGCCACCACCCCCGACAAGGAGACCACCCACCGGGTGGCCCGCGAGGCCGCCGGTGCGGCCGAAGAGGAGAAGTCATGACCCAGCCGAAGACCAACCGCATCCCGGCCCCGCTCTACGCCGCCGCGGGCGCCGGCGAGCTGGCCCTCGAGCAGCTCCGCAAGCTGCCCACCGTGGTGAGTGACCTGGGCACCCGGGTCGTCGCCGAGTTCGGTGGCAAGGCCGTCGTCACCGGTGTCGAGCTGCGCCAGAAGGCGACCGAGACGCTGAAGACCGCCAACCTGACCGCGGCCGGGTTCCGCGAGAAGGCCGAGTCGACCGACCTCGACCTGGACAAGCTCCGGGAGGCAGCCGCCCGCAACGCCGCCGCCGTGCTGGCCGGCGCGCAGGCCGCCCAGGAGCGCGCCCTCGCCGGCGCGCAGGCCGCCCAGGCCCGGGCGCTGGCCGCGTACACCGAGCTGGTCGCCCGCGGCGAGCGGGTGGTCGGCGCCGGCGTGCTGGAGGCCGCCGACACGGTGAACGCCGACATCGAGGCGACCGAGGCGACCACCTCGGTCGTCGAGACCGCCCGGGCCGAGGCGCCGGCCCAGGCCGAGGTGCCCACCCCGGCCGAGGTGGCCGAGGCCGTCGAGGCCAAGCCCGCGGCCGTGAAGCGGACCCGGGCCACCAAGGCCACCGCCGCCAGGGCCACCGCCGCGAAGCCGGCCACCCCGTCGGCGAAGCTGCCGAAGGCCACGAAGCGGACCCGCCCGGCCGCCGAGTGAGTCGAAGCTGGACCGAGACCCCGGACGGCGTCCTGTCGGACGTTGCCGGGGTCTCGGCATAAGCTTGCCGTCATGGCCTACGCCGCGCCGCTGTTCTACCACGACGTCCGCTTCGTGATCGAGCTGATCCTGCTCGTCTTCGCCCTGGTCATCGAGGCCGTCTCGCTGGTGCACGCGATCACCCAGCGCTCCGACGGGTTCTCCGCGATCGGCACCCTGCCCAAGGGCGGCTGGATCGCCATCCTGGCGATCTGCCTGCTGTTCACGCTCCCCGGCCTGGGCTTCGGCTTCGGCGGCGTGCTGAGCATCTTCGGCCTGGTCGGCATCGCTGCGTCGCTCATCTACCTGCTGGACGTCCGGCCCGGCCTACGGGACCTGCACGACGGCCGAGGCTCCTCCTGGTGAGAGGCTTCCGCTGGCCACCACCACCGGACGGCGGCCCCCGCACCTGGGGTCCCGGGCCCGGCGCCCCGCGTACCGGCCGGCCGGCGCTGCCCGAGCCGGAGACCGAGCTGGTCGCCACCCCCCACGGCGTACGGCTGGAACGGCTGGTCACCGGCGCCGGCGACCCGGTCACCGTGTTCGCGCACGGGCTCGGCAACGGCATCGCGACCACCCGCCCGTTCGGCAGCGGGGTCACCGGGCGGCGGATCTTCTTCCAGTTCCGCGGGCACGGCCGCTCCGACTCGCCGCCCGGCCCGTGGACCTATCTGGACCTGGCCCGTGACCTGCGGGCCATCGCGGACCTGGGCGGGGCCGGCCGGGCCTTCGGGGCCAGCCTCGGCGCGGGCGCGCTCTGCCGGCTGCTCGCCGAGAGCCCGGACCGCTTCGACCGGCTGGTCTTCTTCCTGCCCGCCGTGCTGGACACCCCGCGCGGCGAGGTCGCCCGGTCCCGGCTGACCGGGCTGCTCGACGCGGTCGCCGACGGCGACGCGTCCGCGCTGGCCGACGTGGTGGCCCTGGAGCTGCCGCCGTCCGTGCGCAACACCCCGGCCGGGTGGGCGTACCTGCGGCAGCGGCTGGACCAGCTGCTCCGGGACGGGCTCGCCCCGGGACTGGCCAGCCTGCCCGAGCAGGCCCCGCTGCGGGACGCCGGGGCGCTCGCCGCGGTGACCGCGCCGGCGCTGGTGATCGGGTGCGCCGGCGACGACCTGCACCCGGTGGCGGTCGCCGAGCAGTTGGCGGCCGCGCTCCCGCAGGCCACCCTGCACGTGTACGACCGGCCGGGCGTGCTCTGGACGGAACGCGCCGACCTGCGGGAGCGGATCTCGACGTTCCTCAACGGGTAACCTCCCCGGTCATGGGCGTCACACATCACGGCCGTACCCACCGACTGGACCTCGCCGACCCCACCCTGAGGGAGTGGGCGTGCACGGTGCTGGCGGCCGATCCCGAGCAGGGCATCGTGCTGGACCGGTCGGCCTTCTACCCGGGCGGCGGCGGACAGCCGCCGGACCACGGGGTGCTGCTCTGGCAGGGGGCGCAGACCCGGATCGTCGGCACCCGCAAGGGCGACGACCTGTGGCTGATCCCGGCCGAGGGTGACCCGCTGCCACCGGTCGGCACCGCCGTCACCGGCGCCGTCGAGGACGCCCGGCGCACCATGCTGATGCGTACCCACTCCGGGCTGCACGTGCTCTGCGGCGTGGTGTTCCGCGACTTCGGCGCGCTGGTCACCGGCGGCAACATGGAACCCGGCGAGGCCCGGATGGACTTCAACCTGCCCGAGGTGCCGCCGGACTTCAAGGCCCGGATCGAGGAGCTGGTCAACGTCGAGGTGGCCGCCGACCGGGCGGTCGCCGTCCGGGTGCTGCCCCGGGCCGAGGCGCTGGTCCTGCCGGACATCATCCGTACCCAGTCCAACCTGATCCCGCCGGACGAGCAGGAGGTGCGGATCGTGGACATCGTCGGGCTGGACGTGCAGGCCGACGGGGGCACCCACGTCGCCTCCACCGCCCAGATCGGCAAAGTGCAGGTGGTGAAGGTGGAGAGCAAGGGCCGGGCCAACCGCCGGGTCCGGGTGCGGCTGGTGGACTGACCGTCCAGCGTCAGCCGCGGCGCGGCTCCGGCGGCAGGTGCGCCGCCCGGACGGCCAGCAGCCAGCGCTCCACGGTCTCCTCGTCGGGCCGCTCCGGCAACGGGGTGCGGATCCGGTCGAAGTCCCGCTCGGCGGCGGCGACCAGCGCCTCCGCCTCGTCCAGCGCGCCGGCGGCGACCCGCTCGCCGAAGGCCCGGAACCACTCCGGGTCGGCCAGCCGGATCGCCAGCACCCCGGTCGTGTAGAGCACCCGCCCCTGGTGCAGCAGGCGGGCCAGGTGCCGGGCGTGCTTCGCCGAGCGGCGCCGACCGCCGACAGTGGCATCCCGGCCGGCCAGCTTGCGGAACTGTTGGGCGGCGTAGCCGAGGTAGGCGTCCCGGACCCGGGGGCCGCTGAGGAACGCCGCACGGATCCCGATCAGCCGCTCCCCGAGCTCGGTCCGGGTCTCGTAGCACTCGTCGGGCAGCCACATCAGCTCGGTGGCGGTCGGGTTGCCGCTCAACGCCAGCCGCGCGTACTTGCCCGCCTCGTGCAGCGTCAGGTCGGGGCCGGTGGTGACCACCGACTCCCGCGGCGGGTGCAGGCCGTGGAAGGCGACCGTCGGCGCGGCGAAGACGCCGATCCGGTCCACGTCCGAGTCCGGCCCCGCCAACCCGTACGCGACCGAGCCGACGATCCCGGAGAGCAGCAGGTGCATGCCGGCCATCATGGCCGATCGAGATCACTCCGGAAACCAGACTTCGGCTGTCAGGTATCGGTGGCACGGTGACAGCCATGACGAAACCGTTGGAAGGCACGATCGCGCTGGTCGCCGGGGCGACCCGGGGCGCCGGCCGGCAGATCGCCGTGCAGCTCGGCGCCGCCGGGGCCACCGTCTACGCCACCGGGCGCACCAGCCGGGAGCGGCCCTCGGAGCTGGGCCGCCCGGAGACCATCGAGGAGACCGCCGAGCTGGTCACCGCCGCCGGCGGCACCGGCATCGCCGTGGTGGTCGACCACCTCGACCCGGACCAGGTACGCCGCCTGGTGCAGCGGATCGACGCCGAACAGGGCCGGCTCGACGTGCTGGTCAACGACATCTGGGGCGCGGACCCGCTGATCACCTGGGAGAAGCCGGTCTGGGAGCAGCCACTCGACGCCGGCTTCCGCACCCTGCGGCTGGCCGTGGACACCCACATCATCACCAGCCACTTCGCGCTGCCGCTGCTGATCCGCAACCCGGGTGGCCTGGTCGTCGAGATCGGCGACGGCACCAAGGAGTACAACGACACCACGTACCGGCTCTCGGTCTTCTACGACCTGGCCAAGGTGTCGGTGAACCGGCTCGCCTTCACCCAGGCGCACGAGCTGGCGCCGCACGGGTGCACGGCGGTCGCGCTCACCCCCGGCTGGCTGCGTTCCGAGGCCATGCTGGAGCACTTCGGGGTCACCGAGGCCACCTGGCGGGACGGCGCGGCGAAGGAGCCGCACTTCGTCATGTCCGAGACGCCGGCCTTCGTCGGGCGCGCGGTGGCCGCCCTGGCCGCCGACCCGGACCGGGCCCGCTGGAACGGCAGGTCCGTGGACAGCGGCGGCCTGGCCCAGGTGTACGGCTTCACCGACGTCGACGGCAGCCGGCCGCACTGGGCCCGCTACCAGGATGAGGTGGTCACGCCCGGGAAGCCCGCGGACCCCACCGGCTACCGCTGACCGGTGCCCGGTGGCGGGGGCGGGTCCCGGTAGAGCGCCGCCGACCGGCGGGCCGCCTCGGCGAAGCGGGCCCGCAGCTCGGGCGGGTCGAGCACCTCGACCTCCGGGCCGAGCGCCAGTAGCACGTCGTACGCGACCGGCACGGACTCGACGGGCAGCCGGGTCACCCGCCACCCCTGCCCGTCGGGCTCGCCGGCCCGGGCCACCGCCTCCTCGTACGCGAAGGGGGCCTCGGCCCGGTGCCGCAGCGCGCGCAGGCCGGCCGGGCTGAGCCGGACGGTGACCTCGGCGCGGAGCATGCCGCGCAGGAACGCCTCGGCCTGTTCCCGCCAGTACGCCCCCAGGTCGAAGCCGCCGTCGCGGGCGAACATCGCCTCGCCCACCTCGACGTCGACCACCCGGTCCACCCGGTACGTCCGCCAGCCGTCGCCGACGCGGCCGACCAGATACCAGACCCCGTTCTTGAGCACCAGCCCGTACGGTTCGACCGTGCGCGCCACCTCGCGCTCGCCCCGGCGGTAGCGCAACTCGACCACGAGGTCCCGCCAGACGGCGCGGGCCAGCTCGGCCAGCCGGGGCGGCGGGGTCGACTCGCGGAACCAGCCCGGCACGTCCAGGTGGAACCGCTGCCCGGCCCGGGCGGGCGCGTCCCGCAGGCTCGGCGGCAGCGCGGCCAGCACCTTCAGCTCGGCGGCGGCCACCGCGTCCGCCAGCCCCATGTCCCCGGCCGGCCCGGGCAGCCCGGCCAGGAAGAGCGCCTCCGCCTCGTCCCGGTTGAGCCCGGTCAGGCGGGTCCGGTAGCCGCCGAGCAGCCGGTAGCCGCCGGCCCGGCCCCGGTCCGCGTAGACCGGCACACCGGCCGCGGAGAGCGCCAGCACGTCCCGGTAGACGGTGCGCTCGGAGACCTCCAGCTCGCGGGCCAGTTCGGCGGCGGTCATCGTCTCCCGCGCCTGCAGCAGCAGGAGCAACGAGATCAACCGGGCGGCACGCACCCGACCATTCTGCGGTAGCGCGCTAACGGCAGGTGGTGGTGACGACGACGGGCGCCTGCGCCAGCACCGGCGGCCGGCAGTCGCCGGGTGTCGCCGGCCGCCACGCCGCGGCGATGTTGTAGTACCAGTCCTCCGGCACGTACGCAGCCCATTGGGAGAGGTCGCTGCCGCCGCGCAGGCCGCCGGCGAGCAGCACACCGACGGAACCGGTCCGGACCGCGAGGTGCAGGGCCAACATGCCCACCGCCGGATAGCCGAGCGCGGAGCAGGCCTCGGCACCGTCTCGCCAGCACGTCCACGCCTGGGTTGGATCGCCGATCGCCCGGTCCGGGTACGGCGCCGTGAACAGGTCGTACACCACCGCTTCGGTGCCCAGGGTCTGGCCGACGCTCTGCCAGAAGTCGATGGCGTGCGCGGCGTCCGGCATCGGTTTGGCGCAGACCGCCCGCTCGTCCCGGCAGGTGGCACCCGGCCCGGTGTAGCGGCCCTCACTCCAGGTGAGCCCGACGATCGGGGTGATACCCGCGACCGCCAGCCGCTGCGTGTACGCGACGACCTCCTGCCGGTACGGCTCGCCTCCGTAGCGCGGGTCGACGTACGGCAGGCCGAGCCAGCAGGCCTCGTTGAGGGCGAGGTACACCGCCCGGAAGCCGCGGGCGGCCAGCCCGGCCACGGCCCTCGCGTCCACCGGCCCGTCCCAGATGCCGCGCCCCTGCACGCATCGGGACTCGGCGCCGCTCCGGGCGAGCGGCGCCAGCTCCCGCGGAGCCACCGCGTCGATGACGGGGGAGATGCCCCAGAGCCGGTCCCGCACCACGGTGACGTACGGCGCCTGCCGCTCCTCACCGGGGGTGAGCACCCGGACGAACGGGGCGTCTTTTCCGCTCTGCTTCGCGCCCTGGTCGTCGTACGCCACGGCGAAGAAGCTGTATCCGCCGGCCGGCACATCACGCCACTCCGCGGTGTACGGCGCGGTGGTGTCGGTCTCGAACGGGGCCGAATCCGGCGAGTCGCCGGTGTGGAAGAACTCCACCCGGGTGATCCGCCGTCCCGGCGCGGGCGTGGCGGTGGCCTCCACCGTGATTGTCGCCGGGGCGAAGAAGTGGTCACCGTCCTCGGGCCGGGTGATCCGCACGACCGGCCGGTTCGGGTCGGGTGTGGGGCTCGGTGACGAACTCGGCGTCGGGCTCGGCGGCCTCGTCGGGCTCGGCGGGACAGATGACGAGGGCGACGGCGACGGCGGCAGCACGGTCCCGCACGGGACACCGTTCAGGGTGAAGACCGGCGGCTCGCCGCGCTTGACGCCGTGGGTCATGACGTACCGGAAGGACGTCGGCCGGTCGGCCGGCAACCCGGCGCCGGGCAGGCCGCGCAGCGTGACGTGATCGCCGTGCTGCTCCCAGCGCACGCCGTCGACGTTCTTGATCTGCTCGCTCGGGTACCGGAGCTGGAAGTCGAGCGTCCACTCCGGCAGCGACCGGCCCAGGCTCACGACGGTGAGTTCGCCGCTGAGCATCGACGGGTACTGGGCGCGGACCGGCATCTCCGCGGCACAGCCGCCCGTGGCGGACGCCGGATGCACCATGACGAGCGCGGCCGAGGTGGCGGCGAGCGCGGCGACGACCAGACCGGCGATGCGATTTCTCATCAACGTCCCCCGTTATCGACGTCCATCGCTTCGATGGTTGTCTTTGGCAACGCCACGAGTCAAGGGCTTCCCACGCCGGCCGGCGGGAAGGACCGCGGTCCCCGGCCGGCGGCCGCCCGGCGATCGTGCGGCCGACCACTAGGCTCTGCGATCGTGGACGCACCCCGCCTCGCCGCGCCCGTCACCGGCGCCGTCACCCGCTTCCTCGCCGGCGCCGGCCTGCTGCTGCGCGGGCTCCGGCTGTACGTGCGCGACCCCGGGCTGATGCTGCTCGGGATCGTGCCCGCGCTGATCACCGGAGTGCTCTTCATCGCCGCGTTCGCCACCCTGCTGTACTTCGTGGACGACCTGGCCGCGCTGGTCACCCCGTTCGCGGACGACTGGTCGGGGACCGCGCGCGGGCTGGTCCGGGTGGTCGCCGGGCTGGCTGTCGTGGGGCTGGCCGGGCTGCTCGGCGTGCTCGCCTTCACGGCGGCCACCCTGGCCATCGGCGACCCGTTCTACGAGAAGATCTCCGAGCGGGTCGAGGACCGGCTCGGCGGCACCCCGGGCGCCGTCGAGGTGCCGTTCTGGGCGTCGCTGCGGCGCAGCATCGTGGACTCGCTGCGGCTGGTGGCCATCTCCGCGCTGGTCGGCGTACCCCTCTTCGCGGCCGGCTTCATCCCGGTGGTCGGGCAGACCGTGGTGCCGGTGGTCGGCGCCCTGGTGGGCGGCTGGTTCCTGGCCCTGGAACTGGTCGGCGCGCCGTTCTACCGGCGCGGCATGCGGCTGCCGCAGCGGCGGTCGATACTGAAGGCCGACCGGCCCACCGCCCTGGGCTTCGGGACGGCGGTCTTCGTCTGCTTCCTGATCCCGCTCGGCGCGGTGCTCATCATGCCGGCCGCCGTCGCCGGCGCCGCCCTGCTGGCCCGCCGGTCGCTCGGGCAGTCCGTCGAGGAGGGGTGACGTGGACACGGTCCTGATCGCGGGAGACATCACCGCCCAGCGGGTCGACGCCATCGTCAACGCCGCCAACTCCTCGCTGCTCGGCGGCGGGGGAGTGGACGGCGCGATCCACCGCACGGGCGGCCCGGCCATTCTTGAGGCGTGCCGGGCGCTGCGCGCCTCCCGCTACGGCCGGGGCCTGCCCACCGGCCAGGCGGTCGCCACCACCGCGGGCAACCTGCCGGCCCGGTGGGTGGTGCACACCGTCGGGCCGGTCTTCTCCCCACGCGAGGACCGGTCGGCGCTGCTGCGCGACTGCTACGCCAACAGCCTGGCGGTCGCCGACGAGTTGGGCGCCACCAGCGTGGCCTTCCCGCTGATCTCCGCCGGCGTCTACGGCTGGCCGGTCGACGACGCGGTCCGCCAGGCGCTCACCGTGCTGCACGCGGCCACCCCGGCGCACGTCACCGAGGCCCGGCTCGTGCTCTTCGGCGCGGACACCTACGGCACCGCGGTGCGGGTCGCCGGCGGGCTCAGCTGAGCGTGCGGCGGCAGGACCACTGGCTGTCCACCGGCCGGTAGCCGAGCCGGGTGTTGATCGCCAGCATCGGCCCGTTCGCCTCATCGTTGGAGGTGTACGCCGTCCGCACCCCGGTCGCCGCCGCGCGGTGCAGGGCGACCTGCTTGGTCAGCCGGGCCAGCCCCCGGCCCCGGTGCGCCGGCACGGTGCCGGTGAAGTCCGACCACATCCGGTCACCGTCCCGCTTGACCAGGCTGAGCGCCACCACGTCCCCGGCCACCTCGGCGACCGTGCTGGCCTGCCGGTCCAGGCCCGGGTTGTCCCAGACCTCGTGCTGCCAGAGGTCGTAGCCGAGCACGTCCGTGGGGACGTCGCCCGGCTCGTCCCGCGCCGACTCCGCGTCCGCCCGGTGGATCCGCCGGGGGTCGACCTCGCCGGCCGGCAGCAGCCGTACGCCGGGCGGCGGTTCGGGCATCGGCGGGGCGGGCCGGAGGTCGAGCGCGGAGTAGCGCAGCTCGCGGCTGGGCGTGAAGCCGTGCCGCTGGGCGAACGGCAGGGATTCGGCGCGGCAGTGGGTGAGCACCCGGGTCGCGCCGGTCTGCCGCAGGTGACCGAGGGCGGCGTCGAAGAGGGCGGTGCCGGCGCCCCGGCCTCGGTGCGCCGGGTGGACGTGCAGGGTGGAGATCTCCCCCACGCCGGCCGTCGAGGTCTGCGTGTTGCGGTACGCCGACCCCCAGCCGACCAGCCGCCCGTCCGTCTCCACCACCCAGGCCGCCCAGTCCTCGCCGGGCGGCGGCTGGGCGATCATGCGTCGGGTCGATTCGACGCCGCGGACCAGGTAGGGGAAGACGAGCGCGCGCAGCGCCACGACACCGGGCGCGTCCTCGGGGCGGGCGGATCTGATCAGGTCGGTCATCCGGCGACCCTAGAGCCGTCGCCCGCCCGCTGGCGACGGGTTTACCGCGGGCGGGCCGGCGGGCCACTCAGGCGACCTCCGCCCGGACCGCGGCGACCGCCTCGACCTCGACGAGCTGGTCGGGGTAGCCGAGCACGGCCACCCCGAGCAGGGTGCTCGGCACGTCGTGGTCACCGAACGCGTCCCGGACCACCTCCCAGGCGGCCACCAGGTCGGCACGGTCGCCGCTGGCCACGTACACCGTGGTCCGGACGACGTCGGTGAGCCGGGCCCCGGCGGCGGCCAGGGCGACCACCAGGTTGGCCATCACCTGCCGGGCCTGGCCGGCGGGGTCGCCGGGGGCCACCGTCCGCCCGTCCGCGTCCAGCGGGCAGGCGCCGGCGGTGAAGACCAGCCGGGCGGGCGGGACGACCTCGGCCGCGTACGCGTACTCGGCGACGTCGGAGAGCTGGGCCGCCCGGATCAGGCGCACGGTGTCGGTCATCGGCCGACCGTAGCGCCCGGTCCGCCGACCCGGCGAGGCGTTTAAGGGGTCCCGCCCGGCCGGTCAGGCGGAGTCGCGGAGCACCAGTTCGGTGGGGAGCACGAGGGCCTGCTCGACCTGCTCCCCGGCGGCGATCCGGAGCAGCTGGCGGGTCATCGCCCGGCCCAGCTCGACGATCGGCTGCCGGATCGTGGTGAGCGGCGGCTCGGTGTACGCGGCCGTGTCGATGTCGTCGAAGCCGATCACGGCGACGTCCTGCGGCACCCGCCGGCCGGCCTCCCGCAGGGTGCGCAGGGCGGCGTGCGCCATCAGGTCGGAGGCCGCGAAGACCGCGTCCAGCTCCGGGTCGGCGGCGAGCAGTTGCCGCATGGCCGCGCTGCCGGACTCCCGGGTGAAGTCGCCGTACGCGACCAGCTCCGGCAGGCCGGCGGCGGCGACCGTGTCCCGGTAGCCGATCAGCCGCTCGATGCCGGCCACCATGTCCTGCGGCCCGGCGATGGTGGCGATCCGCCGGCGACCGTTCCCGATCAGGTGGCGGACCGCCCGGGCGACCCCGCCGACGTGGTCGACGTCGACGTAGGGCACCTCGGCGCCGTCCAGCGGCCGGCCGCTGCACACCACCGGGATGCCGAGCCGGGCGAGCCTGCCGGGCAGCGGGTCCTCGCCGTGCAGCGAGGCGAAGAGCACCCCGTCGACGTGCCGGCCGGTGGTGTAGCGCTCGACCCGTTCGTGCCCGGCCGGCGAGCCGGCCAGCATCAGCACGAGCTGCTTGTCGGCCGCCTCCAGTTCCTGCGCGGCGCCGCGGATGATGCCGGGGAAGACCTGGTCGTCGGAGAAGACCCGGGTGGCCGCCTCGGGCAGGACCAGGGCGACCGAGTCGGTGCGCTGGGTGACCAGGCTGCGGGCGGCGAGGTTCGGGACGTACCCCAGCTCCTCGACCGCCCGGCGGACCGCCTGCTGGATGGGTTCCGCGACGGTGGTAGACCCGTTGACCACCCGGGACACGGTCGCGCGGGACACGCCCGCCCGTCTCGCCACCGCCTCCAGGGTGGGCCGCTGTGCCGTCGTCATCCCCGTTACCACCGCCTCGTCACAGCCCGTTCCGGGAGATCACCTCCTGGTACCAGCGGGCACTTCGCTTCGGTGTGCGCCGCTGGGTCGGGTAGTCGACGTGCACGATCCCGAACCGCTTCCGGTAACCCTCGGCCCATTCGAAGTTGTCCAGCAACGACCATACGAGATAGCCGCGCAGGTCGACGCCGCGGGCGAGGGCGTCGTGCGCGGCCCGCAGGTGCCCGTCGAGATAGCGGATCCGGTCGTCGTCGGCGACCCGGCCCAGCTCGTCGGTCCGCTCGTCGGGGAACGCCGCGCCGTTCTCCATGATCATGACCGGCAGGCCCGGGTGGTCGGCGGCCACCCGCTCCAGCAGCCGGGTGAGCCCGGCCGGTTCGATCAGCCAGCCCATCTCGGTCACCGGCCCGACCGGCGGCAGGAACTCGACGATGCCCGCGCTGCCCGGGTACGCGCTGCTGCCGGCGCCGCCGGCCCGCCCGGCCACGTAGGTGGGGGAGTAGTAGTTGAGGCCGAGCAGGTCGAGCGGGGCGGCGATCAGCTTCTCGTCGCCGTCCCGCAGGAAGTCCGGCTCGACCAGCCGGCTCAGGTGGGCCAGCACGTCCTCCGGGTATCCCGCACCGGTCAGCGGGCCCAGGAAGATCCGGTTGTGCAGGCCGTCGACCAGCCGCACCGCCGTGGCGTCCGCCGGGCTGTCCGGGTCCGCCGGATGCACGTCGGCCAGGTTGAGGGTGATCCCCACGACCTGCGCGCCGGCCGCGCGCAGCGCCCGGGCGGCCAGGCCGTGGCCGAGCAGCAGATGGTGTACGGCCCGGAAGGCCGCCCCGGCGTCCTGCCCGCCCGGCGCGTGCACCCCGTTGCCGTAGCCCAGGTAGGCCGAGCACCACGGCTCGTTGAGCGTGGTCCAGGTGCGGACCCGGTCGCCGAGCCGGCCGTGCACGGCGAGCGCGTACTCGGCGAAGTGCTCGGCGGTCTCCCGGACGGTCCAGCCGCCCCGGTCCGCCAGGGCCTGCGGCAGGTCCCAGTGGTAGAGCGTGACGATCGGGTCGATGCCCCGCCCCAGCAGCGCGTCCGTCAGCCGGTCGTAGAAGTCCAGGCCGGGCGGGTTGTCCGGGCCGGTGCCGGCGGGCCGGACCCGGGGCCAGGCGACCGAGAACCGGTACGCCCGCAGCCCCAGCTCGGCCATCAGCGCCACGTCCTCGGCGTACCGGTGGTAGTGGTCGCAGGCCACGTCGCCGGTGTGCCCGGCGAAGACCTTTCCGGGCGTACGGCTGAAGGTGTCCCAGATGGACGGCGCGCGACCGTCCGCCCCGGCCGCGCCCTCGATCTGGTACGCGGCGGTGGCCGCCCCCCAGACGAAGTTCTCGGGGAACCTCAGCTGCGTCACGCGGCGCCTTCCTTCGTTCCTGGCCACGGGTCCGGCGACCCCGGCTCGTCCCTCGCCCTCACGCCTTCACGGCGCCTTCCATGATGCCGCCGATGATCTGGCGGCCGAACACCACGAAGACCAGCAGCAGCGGCAGGGTGGCGATGGCCGTGCCGGTGAAGACCTGCGACATGTCCTGGTAGTAGCCGTCGGAGAGGGCCCGCAGGGACAGTTGCACGGTCGGGTTCTCCGGGTCGTTGAGCACCGCGTACGGCCAGAGGAAGTCGTTCCAGGTGGTCATGAAGGTGAGCAGGCCGAGCACGGCGGCGGCCGGGCGCAGCGCCGGCAGCACCACGTTCCAGTAGATCCGCGCGGTGTTGCAGCCGTCGATCCGGGCCGCCTCGATCAGCTCGGTGCTGACCGCCTGGCCGGCGTACTGCCGCATCATGAACACGCCGAAGCCGGTGACCAGCGCCGGCACGATCACCGCGGGCAGCCGGTCGTTCCAGTTCAGCTTCGTCATGAGCAGGTAGAGCGGGATCACGCCGAGCTGGGTGGGCACCATCATGGTCGCGACGATGACCAGCAGCAGCGCGTTGCGGCCTCGGAATCGCAGCTTGGCGAAGGCGAATCCGGCCAGGGTGGCGAAGAAGACCACCGAGATGGTCACCGTGCTGGCCACGATGGCCGAGTTGATCAGACCGGTGAGGAAGTACGCGTCGGTGTTGTCGAAGAGCGTGGCGATGTTGGCGCCCAGGTTGCCGCCCGGGGTGACCGGGGGCGGCACCTGGCCCATCGCGTCGCTGGTCCGGCTGGCCACCACGAACATCCAGTAGATCGGGAAGACGGAGAGGGCGGCCGTGAGGGCCAGCGCCAGGTAGGTGAGCCGGCCGGCCGACCAGAGGCGGGTCATCGGGGGTCCCCCTTGCGCGCGCCGCCGAGCCGGCGGAGGAGCAGGACGTTGACGGCGGCGACCAGCGCGATCAGCGCGAAGAGCAGCCAGGCGATGGCCGAGCCGTAGCCGAAGTTGTAGTGCGGCGCGAACGCGTTCTCGAACATGTACATGGTCACCGTCTGCGACTCGCGCAGCGGGCCGCCGCGGATCGCGTTGGTGCCGGAGTTGAACATCCGCGGCTCGGTGAAGAGCTGAAGGCCGCCGATGGTGGAGATGATGACCGCGAAGATGATCGTCGGCTTGAGCAGCGGCACCGTGATGGACCAGAACTGCCGGGCCCGGCCGGCGCCGTCGATCGCCGCCGACTCGTACAGGTCGCGCGGGATGGCCTGCATGGCGGCCAGGAAGATCAGCGCGTTGTAGCCGGTCCACCGCCAGTCGACCATGGTGGAGATGGCCACCCAGGCGGCGAACCGGTTGGCCTTCCAGTCGATCGCGCTGATCCCGACGTGGTCGAGCAGCCAGTTGATCATGCCGAAGTCGCGGCCGAACAGCACCGCGAAGACGATCGCCACGGCGGCGGTCGAGGTGACGTTCGGGATCAGCACCGCCATCCGCCAGGTGGTCCGGGCCCGGAGCTGCCGGTTGAGCAGGTTGGCCAGCCAGAGCGCGGCGAGCAGCTGGGGGACCGTGGAGATGACGAAGATGCCGAGGGTGTTCACCACCGAGTGCCAGAAGTCCGGGTCGGCGAGCAACTGGCTGTAGTTGTCCAGGCCGACGAACGGGTGCTCGGCGCCGAGCAGGTCCCAGTCGTGCAGCGACACCCAGAAGGTGTAGACCAGCGGGTAGATCCCGAAGACCCCGAAGACCAGGAAGAACGGGGCCACGTAGAGGTACGGCGAGTAGGTCGCGTCGAACCGGCTGAGCCGGGCGCCCCGGCTCGGGCGGGTGGTGCGGTGCGCCGGTCTGACCGGCGGGCGGGCGTCGAGCTGGACTGCCATGGCCCGGGACTCCTTTCCGCCGTGCGGACGGCACCCCGTCACCGGGGCCCGCCCGCACGCGCTGGCTCGGGTTACTTGGCGGCGGCCTTCTCGGCGTTGGCGACCGCGTCGGCCCAGCCCTGCTCCGGGGTGCGCTTGCCCAACTCGACGGTGCGGACCGCGTTCTCCACCTCGGTGCGGACGGCCTGGTTCTTCGGGCCCATGTAGACCGGCTTCAGGCTCTTGGCGCCGGTGGCGAAGATCGTGCCGACCGGGGCGTCGGAGAAGTACGCGCTGGTCGAGTCGACGATCGCCGGGTCCGCCAGGGCCTGCGGCGAGGAGGGCAGCGGGCCCTTGGCCTTGAACGCGCCGATCTGGCCCTTTGCGCTGGTCAGGAACTTGGCCAGCGCGATCGCCTCGGCCTGGTGCTTGCTCTGCTTCGGCACGGCGAGGAACGAGCCGCCCCAGTTGCCGCCGTTGCCGGGGATCTGGGCGATGTCCCACTTGCCCTTGGCGCCGGGGCCGGCGTTGCCCTCGATCACCCCGGTCATCCAGGCCGGGCAGGCGATGGTGGCGAACTTCGACTGCTTGAACGCGGAGACCCACTCCTCCGACCAGGAGCCGTACCGGCCGGAGAGGCCGGAGTCGATGATGTCCATCGTGGTGTCGTACGCCTGCTTGACCGCCGGGTTGCTCGCCACGACCAGCTTGTTGCCGGTGTCGTAGTAGCTGTAGCCGGTGGTGTTGCCGGCGGTCTGGAGCAGGATCGTGTTGAACGTGTTCGTCGCGGCGTCGAGGAACGCGGCGCCGGTCTTCTTCGCGGTGAACTGCTCGCCGACCTTGATGTAGTCCTGCCAGGTGGGCCAGAGCCGGCCGACCGCGTCCCGGTCGGTGGGCAGGCCGGCCTTGGCGAACAGGTCCTTGCGGTAGCACATGGCCATCCCGCCGACGTCGGTGCCGAGGCCGATGAGCTGCTTGCCGTCGGCGGTGAGCCCCTGGTTCCACTTCCAGTCGAGGAAGTTGCCCTTCAGCTCCGCGGCGCCGTGGTCGAGCAGGTTCACGAAGTTCTGCGGGTTGGCCTTGTACTCGACGAGCAGGCCCTCCTCGATGGCGACGACGTCGCCCGCGCCCTTGCCCGCGGCGAGCCACTGGGTGAGCTTCGGCGAGTACTCGTCGAGGTTGCCGCCGGTGCCCCGTTCGACGATCTTCACGTCGGGGTGGTCGGCCATGTATTCCTGGTAGAGCTCCTCGTAGCCGAACTGGCCGAAGACGTCGACGGTGAGCGTGACCGGGCCGTCGGCGGCCTCGTCGTCACCGCCACCGCAGCCGGTGGCGCCGAGCAGCGCGGTGGTGGCGACGAGGGCCACCGCCGCCAGCCGGCGGCGCGTGAAGGTACCCATCTGTCTGCTGACCCCTCTAGGTCGTAACGGGTGGTGGAGGGTGGTTCCGGAACTGAGAGAGCGCTCTCACGACAGGGTGGAGGTTGCCTCCCGTCCTGTCAAGAGAGCGCTCTCAGACCGTTACGAAGCGGCCCGGGTGACCCCGGAAAAGCGCCGGGGAGTGGCCGCCCCCGACGGGACGGGCCACTCCCCGCAAGGCGTACGCCGAGGCGACCTCAGCCCACCCGCAAGCCCTGCAACAGCCGCTGGTCACCGGCCACCCCGAGGGCGTCGAAGCTGATCCGGCCCATCACCGCCAGCAGCAGGTCGCTGGCCGTCCCGGTGACCTGCACCCGGGCGTGGTGGTCGTCGTGGTCGAGGATGGTCGCGGTGTCCAGCAGCGCCACCCCCTCGCCGCGCAGCCGCAGGTACCAGTCCTGGGCGGCGTCCGTCGCGCTCAACTGGACCACCCCCTGCCACTGGCCCGGCGTGATCCGCCGCCCCGCCGGCAGCCAGGTGTCCAGCACCTCGCTCACCCCGTCGGCCGCGAGCTTGGCCTCGATCGGCTCGCCCGCGCCGATCGCGAGCTGGGCGTCCCAGCGGTGCACCGCCGTCTCGTGCGCCATCCGGCGCGGCCAGAAGCCCGCCTTCTTCGGCTGCGGCGCGAAGTTCCACGCCGGCGCCTCCGGATCCAGCCCCTCGAGGAGCGCCATCAACTGGTCGAACTCCCGCCGGTACCAGTCGGCCGGGGCCAGGCCGGCCGGCGGCTCCGGATCGTGCCGCTCCGGCCGGGTGGTGGTCCCGGCGGTCAGCACCGTCCGGGCCCAGACGTAGACCCGGGTGAGGTGGTGCGCGAGATCGGAGACCGTCCAGCCGGGACAGGAGAGCACCGGTGTCTCAGGGGGCGCCTCGGCAACGGCGGCGGCGAAGGCGGGTGCCTCCGTCCGCAACGAGCCGATCCAGAAGTCCTTCGTGCCGTGCAATCTGCTCATCGCCATCCTCCCGGGGGTGACCGGGCCACCAGTGGGTGCCGCGGCTACCCCTCAGCCTAGGGTGAGAGGTGTGTCAGACGTCTACGCCGAACCGACGACCGGAGCCGACCCGGCCGACCCGGCCACCCTGGCGCGCTACACCACGCTGCGCCTCGGCGGCCCCGCCGGCCGGTTGGCGACCGCCGCCAGCGCCGACGAAATCGTCCAGCAGGTGCAGGAAGCGGAGCTGCGGGAGGACCCCGTCCTGGTCCTCGCCGGCGGCAGCAACGTGGTGATCGGCGACCAGGGCTTCCCCGGCACCGTCGTGCTGATCCGCTCCCGGGGCTACCGGGTGGTCGCGGAGGATGCCGACACCGTCACCGTACGCGTCGAGGCCGGCGAGCCCTGGGACGACCTGGTGGCGGCGACCGTCGAGCACGGCTGGTCGGGGCTCGAGTGCCTCTCCGGCATCCCCGGCTCGGCCGGTGCCACCCCGATCCAGAACGTCGGCGCGTACGGCCAGGAGGTGGCCGAGACGATCGTCGCCGTCGAGGCGTACGACCGCAGCCACCGGGCGGTGGTCCGGATCGCGGCCGAGGACTGCGGGTTCGCGTACCGGGGCAGCATCTTCAAGTACAGCGACCGGTGGGTGGTGCTCTCGGTCGACTTCCGGCTCACCCGCGCCCCGCTCTCCGGCCCGGTGCGCTACGCCGAACTGGCCCGGGCGCTCGGCGTCGAGGTGGGCGACCGGGTGCCGCTGGCCGACGCCCGGGCCACCGTGCTGCGGCTGCGCGCCGGCAAGGGCATGGTGCTCGACCCGGACGACCCGGACACCCGCTCGGTGGGCTCGTTCTTCACGAATCCGGTGCTGGAGCGGGCCGCGTACGACCTTTTCCGGGAGCGCGTCGGCGACCTGGGTGACCCGCCGAACTGGCCCTGCCCGGGGGATCGGGTCAAGATCAGTGCCGCCTGGCTGATCGACAAGGCCGGCTTCGGCAGGGGCTACCCGGGCCCGGCGGGAGTGGCGATCTCCAGCAAGCACACGCTGGCCCTCACCAACCGCGGCGGCACCGCCGGCACCGCCGCCCTGGTCGCCCTCGCCCGCGAGATCAGGGACGGCGTCCACGCCCGCTTCGGCGTGACCCTCCACCCCGAACCCGTCCTCATCAACTGCACCATCTGACCCCCCACCCCCCACCCCCACCCCCACCCCCCGCCCCGCGGCCTCCGCCTCCGCCCACCCCGGTGGCCCCCGCCCTCGCCCACCCCGGCGGCCTCCTGCATCGATCATGGACTTGTGGTGCCCAGCTCGCGGCTTTTGCGGTGTTTGTTCGGTGCCACAACTCCATGATCGCCGGTGCCGGTGCCGGTGCCGGTGCCGGTGCCGGTGCGGGTGCGGGTGCGGGTGCGGGTGCGGGTGCGGGTGCGGGTGCGGGCGGGCCCAGGCCAGGCTAGGGCGAGGGCAGGCCAGGCCAGGCCAGGGCAAGGGCAGGCGAGGGCGAGGGGGAGGGCAGGCGAGGGCGAGGGGGAGGGGGAGGGGGAGGGGGTCAGGTGGGGGCGATGGTGGGCCAGGGGAGGGTGAGTTCGCCCTGGCGCCAGCGGCGGGGGCGGTCGAGGACGGGCCAGCCGGCCTGTTTGACGGCGGCCACCGTCCTGGTCCAGCGGTCGCGGGGGCCGAACGGGGCGTAGCCTGCGGCGGCCTGCCAGGCGTCGGCCAGGGCGACGAGCAGGTCGTGGATCGGCTCGCCGGGCACGTTGCGGTGGATCAGCGCCTTGGGCAGCCGCTCCGCGAGCTGGGCCGGGCTTTCCAGGGTGGTCGGCCGCGCGGCCAGGGTCAGCGTGCGCGGGCCGGACGCGTCCAGCAGCACCCAGGCGCCGAGCCGGCCCAGCTCGTCGCAGGTGCCCTCGACGAGCAGCCCGCCCGGGGCCAGCCGTCCGGTGACGGTACGCCAGGCCTCGGCGACCTCGCTCTCGTCGTACTGGCGCAGCACGTTGAACGCCCGGACCAGGGCGGGCCGGAGGCCGGCCAGTTCGAAGCCGCCCCGGGCGAAGGTCAGGCCGGGCGGGTCGGCGGCCGGTTGGGCGGCGGCCACGCGTACCGGATCGATCTCCAGCCCGACCACCCGGACGTCGGCGCGGACCCCGGCGGCGAGCCGGGCCCGCAGCTCGACGGCGGTGACCGGGGTGGCGCCGTAGCCCAGGTCGACGACGAGCGGGTCGGCGGCGGCCCGCAGCGCGTCCCCGCAGGTCTCGACGATCCAGTTGTCCACCCGGCGGAGCCGGTTGGGGTTGGTCGTCCCCCGGGTCACCACCCCGAGCGGCCGGCCCCGCATCAGGTGGTCCGGTGCACCTTGTGCTGGGCGGCCTGGGCCAGCGGGCGGACCACCAGCTGGTCGATGTTGACGTGCTGCGGGCGGGTGGCGCACCAGGCGACGCAGTCGGCGATGTCCTCGGCGACCAGCGGCTCGGCGACACCGGCGTAGACGGCCTCGGCCCTGGCCGCGTCGCCGTCGAACCGGACCAGCCCGAACTCCTCCGTCCTGACCATGCCCGGGTCGATCTCGATGACCCGGACCGGGCGGCCGCACAGCTCGAGCCGCAGCGTCCCGGCGACCGCGGTCTGCGCGTGCTTGGCGGCGGTGTAGCCACCGCCGCCCTCGTAGACCACGCGACCGGCGGTGGAGCTGATGATCACGATGGTGCCGGCGCCGGAGGCCTCCAGCGCGGGCAGCAGCGCCTGGGTGACCCGGACCGTGCCGAGCACGTTCACCTCGTACATCCACTGCCAGTCGCCCACCGAGCCGGACTCCACCGGGTCCAGGCCGCGCGCGCCGCCGGCGTTGTTGACCAGGAGGGTGACCGGGCCGGGCGCGGCGGCCGCGGCGGCGGCCAGGCCGGCGACGGACTCGTCCGAGGTGACGTCGCACTCCACCGCGGTGGCGGCCCCGCCGGCCGACTCGATCTCGGCGACCAGGCCGGCCAGCCGGTCGGTGCGCCGCGCGGCGGCGAGCACGTGGAAACCCTCGGCGGCCAGCCGGCGGGCGGTGGCCGCGCCGATCCCGCTGGACGCTCCGGTGACGATGGCGACAGAGGTCATCCGGTCATTCTCCCCCGGCCCGTGTCGGGGCGTGCCGATGAGCTCCGTCACGCCGGGACCCGGCCGGGAAGCATTTCCCAAGCCCGATAGGGAAGATGACATCCGGCGTGGAGGTTGACCGAGAAGCGCCGGTCGTGCGGGACGGCATCAACCGTGACAGAGGGAGCGGACGTGGCGGATTTGCACACCGGTGTCGGTCGTCAGCGAGGTGCCCTGCCGTGGCCACGGCCGCGCCGCATCGCCACCGTCTCCGTGCACACCTCCCCGCTGCACCAGCCCGGCACGGGCGACGCCGGCGGCATGAACGTCTACATCCTGGAGATCGCCCGGCGGCTGGCCGAGGCCGACGTCGAGGTGGAGATCTTCACCCGGGCCACCTCCGGTGACCTGCCGCCGGTGGTCGAGATGGCGCCCGGGGTGCACGTCCGGCACGTCACCGCCGGCCCGCTCGAAGGGCTGACCAAGGAGGAGCTGCCCGGGCAGCTCTGCGCGTTCACCGCGGGCGTGCTGCGCGCCGAGGCGGCCCGCCCGCCGGGCCACTACGACCTGATCCACTCGCACTACTGGCTCTCCGGCCAGGTCGGCTGGCTGGCCAAGGAGCGGTGGGGCGTGCCGCTGGTGCACACCGCGCACACCCTCGCCAAGGTCAAGAACGCGCAGCTCGCCGCCGGGGACCGGCCGGAGCCCAAGGCCCGCGTGATCGGCGAGGAGCAGGTGGTGGCCGAGGCCGACCGGCTGGTCGCCAACACCCGGGTCGAAGCCGGCGACCTGATCGACCGGTACGACGCCGACCCGGCCCGGGTCGCCGTGGTGCAGCCGGGGGTGGACCTGGACCGGTTCCGCCCGGCCGCCGGTGACCGGCACGCCGCCCGGATGGCCGCGCGCCGCCGCCTCGGCCTGCCCACCGCCGGGTACGTGGTCGCCTTCGTCGGCCGAATCCAGCCGCTCAAGGCCCCCGACGTGCTGATCCGCGCGGTCGCCGCGCTGCGCCAGCGCGATCCCGCGCTCGCCGACGAGGTGACCGTGGTGATCTGCGGCGGGCCCAGCGGCAGCGGCCTCGACCGGCCCACCGCGCTGATCGAGCTGGCCGCCTCGCTCGGGGTGGCCGACCGGGTGTGCTTCCTGCCGCCGCGTACCGGCGAGGACCTGCCCGCCCTCTACCGGGCCGCCGACCTGGTCGCGGTGCCCTCGTACAACGAGTCGTTCGGGCTGGTGGCGCTGGAGGCCCAGGCCTGCGGCACGCCGGTGCTGGCGGCGGCGGTGGGCGGTCTGGTGACCGCGGTCCGGGACGGCGTCAGCGGGATGCTCATCGACGGCCACGACCCGGTGGACTGGGCCCGGGCGCTGGCCCGCCTGCTGCCCGACCGGCTGTGCCGGGCCGCGCTGGCCCAGGGCGCCGAGCGGCACGCCCGCGACTTCTCCTGGCAGCGTACGGTGACCGGCCTGCTCGCCGTCTACGGTGAGGCGATCGCCGAGCAGCGGTCCCGGCTGGCCGACCGGCTGGCCCGCGATCCCGCCCTCTCCTGCTCGTGGTGACCCGGCTCGCCCGCCCGGCGGGCGGCGGGTGGCGACCGTAGAGTGGGTGCGATGAGCCGCAGGAGTGCCGTCGCCGCGTTGATCGAGTCGGTCTGCGCCGAGCGTGAGCTGGAGTGGGAGTCCACCGCCGAGACGTCGTACGCGGTCACCCTGCCGGGCACGCACAAGCTCAAGACGATCTGCAACCTGATCGTCGGCGAGCACGCGCTGCGGGTCGAGGCGTTCGTGATGCGCCAGCCGGACGAGCGCCGGGAGGAGCTCTGGGCCTGGCTGTTGCAGCGCAACGCCCGGATGTATGGGGTGTCGTTCTCGATCGACGCGGTCGGCGACGTCTACCTGACCGGGCGGGTCAACCTGGCCGGGGTGGACGAGGAGGAGTTGGACCGGCTCCTCGGCGCCGTGCTGACCTACGCCGACGAGTCGTTCGACAGCATGCTGGAGATCGGCTTCGGCACCGCGATCCGCCGGGAGTGGGAGTGGCGGGTCAAGCGGGGCGAGTCGACGGCCAATCTGGCCGCGTTCGCCCACCTCTTCGAGCCGTCGGCCGGCGCGACCTCGGGCGTTGGAGGTTCGGACCCGTCCTGACGGGTATGCCGCACCGCGCGGTGCGGCACTGGGACCCACCGCGGGCCGAGGACGGACTGTCGAGGAGCGTTTCCCATGGCTCAGCGCAACAGCTCAGGTCGCGGCAGCACCGCGGCCAGGACCAAGCGGCAACCCGGCAACCAGACCGCGAACACGCCGGGCATTTCCGAATCCGACATCTCGCGGATGAAGGTGGACGACCTTCGGGGTCAACTCCGCCGCCGCGGGGTCACCGGAATCTCCGCCATGCGCAAGCCGGATCTGGTGAAGACCCTGACCCGGACCCTGCGCTCGGAGTCGCGCGGTGGCGCCGCCCGGAAGAGCACCGGCCCCGCCGGCCGGGCGTCCGCGACGAAGAAGACCGCCGCGGCGAAGAAGACGACCGCGAAGAAGACCACCGCCCGGGCGAAGGCGGCGCCGGCCGCGAAGGCGACCGGCGCGCGGGCCCGCAAGTCGGCACCGGCGGCGAAGGCGGCCGGCGCGCGGACCCGGAAGGCGGCGCCGGCCGCGAAGACCACCGGCGCGCGGACCCGGACGGGCACGGCCGCGAAGCGGACCACCGCCGCGCGGAAGTCGGCGCCCGCCGCGAAGCGCACCACCGCCCGGGCCAAGGCCGCACCGGCCCGCCGGGCCACCGCCCGGGCGGCCCCGTCGGGGGGTACGACGACGGGGCGGGCGTCCAGCCGGTCGGTCGGTTCGTCCCAGCTCATCATGTCGCTGGAGGATCGGCCGGAGCGTCCGGGTCGCAGCCTGGTCACCCGCAACCACGAGGTGATCCAGCGCTGGGCGCGGGCCCGCAACGCCAAGCCGGCCACCATCGCCGGTACGGAGCGCGGCAACCGGCCGGGGGTGCTCACCTTCAACATCCCGGGCTACCGGGAGAGCAGCCGGATCCAGGAGATCAGCTGGGACGACTGGTTCCGCACGTTCGACCTGCGCCAGCTGAACCTGATCTATCAGGAGCAGCTTCGGGACGGCCGGCAGAGCAACTTCTTCCGGACCGAGAACCCGAATCGGGAGGACGGTTGAGGTTTACGGGAATGGCCGGCGGGGATTCCCTGTTGGCCATGACCGAGGCCCGGAGCAGGAGCTTTTCGGCCCGGTTGTGACGGGCGAGACAGCGATCCGGGTTGAATCCGGAATCCGGGCGAACTAACTTTATTGCACCGCGTCACGCTTGGAATCGTTCGGGGGAGCGGCGGATCGATCAGATCCGCGCAAGCGAGACGCGAGGGATCGGGTGGAGCACGCCGTTGGGGGACGGTGCCACCCGGTGGAACCGGCGGCGCGAGCGGGCGACGCTTACGGGGGTGAGGGTCGCCCGCCGCCGCCGGGCGTACGGTCCGAGCGCCCATCCTGACGGGGGTCAGGGTGGGCGCTCGAGCCGTTTCCGGCCGGTGCCGGTCAGGCTCCCCGGCCAGCGGTGCCGGTCAGCGCTCCCCGGCCAGCGCCTTCTCCCGTTCGGCGGTGGCCGCCCGCAGCGCCGCGACCCGGCGTTCCCGGACCGGGCCGGCGAGCAGGTGGCCGACCGCGGCGACGAGGCCGAGCCCGCCTACCACGAGCCAGTGCCGTTCGCCGAGGTGCTGGATGCTGAGCCCGCCCAGCGCGGGCGCCACGAAGGACGCGGCCGGGAAGGTCAGGTAGAAGACCGACTGGTAGCGGGCCCGCAGCTCGGGCGGGGCGAGGTCCGCGTTGATCTGGGCGTTCGGCGGCGCCGCCAGCATCTGCCCGACCGTCCAGACCACCGCGGCGCCCAGGTAGACCGGCAGGTGGTCGGCGGCGGACAGGGTGCCGAAGCCGAGCGCCATGAGTCCGGTGGAGATCGACAGCACGGCCGCCTTGCGGTACGGCGCGATGAGCCGGGGCACGAAGAGCTGGCCGGCCACGATGAGCGCGCCGCCCAGCGCCACCACCAGCCCGTACGCGGACGGGCGCAGGCCGTCGGCGCGCATCGCCAGCGGCATGATCGTCGAGGTCTGCATGGTGAGCACGGCCAGCAGGAAGGTCAGCCCGACGAAGGTGAGGAAGACCCGGTCGGTCAGCGCGGTGTGCAGGCCGGGCCGGCGTCCGCCCGGGGCGGCCGGCACCCGGATGCGCCGGTCGAGCGTCTCGGGGACCTTCAGCGCGATCACCACCGCCGTCACCAGCGTGCTGCCGGCGTCCACCAGGAAGAGCGCCAGGTAGCTCGCCTCGGCCAGCACGCCGGCCAGCAGCGACGCCACCGCCATGCCCAGGTTGAACGCCCAGAACTGCAGGTTGAACGCCCGGGCGCGGCGTTCCTCCGGCACCACGTCCACGATCGCCGCGACGAAGGCCGGGCTGGGCATCGAGTGCGCCACGCCGACCAGCGCGGCCAGCACGGCGATCACCAGCAGGTGCCGGCTGAACGCCAGCGCCACCATCAGCCCGGCCGCGACCAGGTGCGCGGCGAGCAGGGTGGACCGCCGACCCCACCGGTCCGCGAGCACCCCACCGAGCAGCGTGCCGGCCGCCCCGCCCACCCCGTACGCCCCGACGACCAGCCCGGCCAGGGCCGGCGACGCGCCGCGCGCGGCGGTCAGGTAGAGCGAGAGGAAGAGCATCGCGAACGCGCCGGCCCGGTTGATCAGGATGCCGGACCAGAGGTACCAGAAGGTGCCGGGGAGCCCGCCGGCCGAGCTGTCCCACCAGCGCCGCAGGCCGCGCACCCGTCCTCCATGAAGGTTTGTTAACTACTCCGCCGTCGACCGTAGGCAGCCGGGCCGCCCCGCGCCAGCGTGGCGCTGCTCACCCACCCGGCCGGGCGACGGTGGAGCGGCCGCGGCCGGTACCTCAGTGGGTCGCTCGGACCGGCTCGGCGGGTCCGGTGGCCGCGGCCTCGGCCGCCTCGGGCACCGGGGTGCGGACCACGGTGACCGGCCGGACCGGCAGGGTCGGGGTGCGCAGCTGGGCCGCCCGCCGCTCGCGGGCCGGGCCGGAGACCAGGTGGGCCACCGCCATCACCCCGCCGACCACGGCGCAGCCGAGCCAGAGCGTCGTGTTGCCGGCGTGCTCGCGGAGCAGGCCACCGAGGACCGGCGCGGCGGCGCCGGCCACCTGCCAGGAGAGCGAGAAGACGCCCTGGTAGCGGCCGCGCAGTTCGGCGGGGGAGAGTTCGGCGATGAGGGTGGAGTTGGAGGGCGAGTTGAGCATCTCGCCGACCGTCCAGACGAGCACGGTGAGGCCGTAGAACCAGGCCGCGTGGGCGAACGCGGTGAGCCCGAAGCCGACGCCCATCACCAGCGCCGCGAGCGCCAACACGTGCGACCGGCTCCGCCCCTTGATCAACCGGGGTACGAAGAGCTGTCCCACCACGATCAGCACCCCGTTGAGCGCGATCACCGAGCCGTACGTGGCGGGGCTCAGGCCGGAGTCGCCCATGGCGATGGGCAGCATCGAGATGTGCTGGAGGAAGACCAGCGCGGCGAAGAGGTTGAGCGCCACGAAGCCGAGGTAGACCCGGTCGTTGAGGATGGTCCGCAGGACGCCGGCCGGGGCGCGGCCGTCGGACCGGGCCGGGCCGGCCGCGACCGAGCGGGTCTCCCGGACCCGGGTGAAGATGATCAGCGCGGTGACCAGCGTGGTGGCCGCGTCGACCACGAAGAGCAGCAGGTAGCCGGCCTGGGCGGCGAACCCGGCCAGGACGGCGGCGCAGGCGAAGCCGAGGTTGATCGCCCAGTAGTTGAGGGAGAAGGCGCGCAGCCGGTCCTTCTCCGGCACCACGTCGATCATCATGGCGCCGAAGGCCGGGCGGGCCGCCTCGGCGAACATGCCGAGCAGCAGCGCGCCGAGGGCCACCGCCCAGAGCGGCCGGGCCAGCCCGAGCGCGAGCATCATGGTGGCCGCGCCGAGGTGCGCGGTGAGCAGGGTGGGGCGCCGGCCCCACCGGTCCGCCAGGGTGCCCCCGACGGTGGTGCCGACCGCCCCGCCGACGCCCCAGAGCCCGATCACCAGGCCAGCCGCCGACGCCGAGAAGCCGCGCTCCTGGGTGAGGTAGATGGCCAGGAAGACCAGCACGAACGAACCGAGCCGGTTGATCAGCGTGCCGGTCCACAGGTACCAGAAGGCCCGCGGCAGCCCGCCCGTGGTGTTCTGGAACCAGCCGCGTACCGTCCGCATCCGACGCCCCCGTTTTGGTAATGACCGATGATTATTGAGCGCCTTACAACCTAGTCTCGGGCCGGAACGCCGGTCATCAGCTTTTCCACGTGGTGGTCGTCACCACCGGTCCCCGCGTGTCCGCCTGGGCGGTACGGCAGGATGATCCGCATGACTGCGAGCGAGGGGCCCACCATCGGGACGCTGGTCCTGCTGCGGCACGGCGAGAGCGACTGGAACGCCAAGAACCTCTTCACCGGCTGGGTCGACGTCGACCTGACCGCGGAGGGCGAGAACGAGGCGCGGCGCGGCGGCGAGCTGCTCCGCGAGCACAACCTGCTGCCGGACGTGGTGCACACCAGCGTGCTGCGCCGCGCGATCCGCACCGCCGAGCTGGCGCTGAACGCCGCCGACCGGCACTGGATCGCGGTACGCCGGTCGTGGCGGCTCAACGAGCGGCACTACGGCGCCCTCCAGGGCAAGAACAAGAAGCAGACCCTGGACGAGTACGGCGAGGAGCAGTTCATGCTCTGGCGCCGGTCGTACGACACGCCGCCGCCGCCGATCGACGACAACGACGAGTGGTCCCAGGTCGGCGACCCCCGGTACGCGCTCCTCCCGACCGAGCTGATGCCGCGTACCGAATGCCTGAAGGACGTCGTCGAGCGGATGCTGCCCTACTGGTACGACTCGATCGTGCCGGACATCCTGGCCGGCCGGACGGTGCTGGTGGCCGCGCACGGCAACTCGCTGCGCGCCCTGGTCAAGCACCTCGACCAGATCTCCGACGAGGCGATCGCCAAGCTGAACATCCCCACCGGCATCCCGCTCCGCTACGACCTCGACCCGCAGCTGCGCCCGCAGGTCCTCGGCGGCACCTACCTCGACCCGGAGGCCGCCAAGGCGGCCGCCGCCGCGGTCGCCAACCAGGGCCGCTGACCCCGGCCGACGGAAGGCCCCCGGGTGACCGGGGGCCTTCGTCGTGCCCGGCTCAGCTCGCCGCCGGCTCGTGCCCGGCTCAGCTCGCGGCCGGGGCTCGTGCCCGGCTCAGCTCGCCGAGGGTGCCGTCTCGCCGGTGATCAGGTAGACCACGTGCTCGCCGGCGTTGACCGCGTGGTCGGCGAAGCGCTCGTAGAAGCGGCCCAGCAGGGTGGCGTCGATCGCCGTCTCCACCCCGTACGGCCAGCCCTCGCCGAGCAGCACACCGAACAGGCTCTTGTGCAGGTCGTCCATGGCGTCGTCGTCGCGGTCCAGCTCGGCGGCGAGGTCGGCGTCGGGCTTGGCCAGCACGGTGGCGATCTTCTCGGCCATCCGGTCGGCGATGGCGGCCATGTCGGTGAAGACCTGCCGCAGCTCGGCCGGCACCGCCGGCGACGGGTGCCGGCGCAGCGCGGTCTTGGCGACGTGCTCGGCCAGATCGCCCATCCGCTCCAGGTCGGCGGCGACGTGCAGCGCGGTGATCATGGCGCGCAGGTCGGAGGCGACCGGCGCCTGCCGGGCCAGCAGGTCGCAGACCCGCTCCTCCACGTGCCGGTACAGGTCGTCGATCTCGGCGTCCCGCGCGATCACCGTCTCGGACGCCGCCCGGTCGGCGGTGAGCAGGCCCCGGGTGGCGTGGCGCATGGCGGACCGCACCCCCTCCGCCATGTCCACCAGCAGTTGGCTGACAATCTGCAGGTCGGCCCGGAATTCGTCGCGCATGGTCACTTCCTGGGGTCGGTGGCCGCCGCCGGCCGGAGCGGCCCGGGTACGGCGTGAGCAGGTGCGCGACCCACCGTAGGCCGGGGGAACCGGCGCCACGATGAACGCGGGTGAACGGCACGGGACCCGGGGGTGAACTTTCCCGGAAGCGCGAGTGCTTCGTCCCGTTCTGCCCGATGGCCAGGTAAACGATGACCCTACGATCGCCGGGTGGAATGGGCGGTGACGGTCGGGGTGGCCGTGGCACTGGTGACCGGGCTGGTCGCCGGGCTGCTGCTGTCCGGGCCCGTCCGGGAGTGGCGGCGCCGGTCGGCGCGGCCGGGGAGCCCCGGCTCCCGAGGAGGCGCAGGGAGGCCCGGGATTCCGGACGACCAGCAGGCCCGGCTCGCCGGGCTCGGCCGCAAATCGATCGACGCCCTGCGCGCCGGGGTGGTGGTGCTCGACCCGGACGACGAGCCGGTGCTGGTGAACCCGGCCGCCCGGGCGATGGGCCTGCTCCGCACCGGGGCGACGCCCGGCTCGATCGCGGCGCACCCGTTGATCCGTACCCTCGCCGGGCAGGTCCGCCGCACGGGCGTGCGGCGCGAGATCGAGCTGGACCTGCCGCGAGGCCGCGACAGCGCCGGGGAGAACCCGCTCGGCGTGCACCTGCGCGCCATGGGGCTGGGCGCCGGCTACATCTCGGTCGAGGCGGCCGACGTCACCGAGTCGCACCGGCTGGCCCGGGTACGGCGGGACTTCGTGGCCAACGTCAGCCACGAGCTGAAGACCCCGATCGGCGCCCTGCAACTGCTCGCCGAGGCGCTGGTGGACGCCACCGAGCCGGCCGGCGAGGCCGCGGCCGACCTCTCCGAGGACATGATCGCCGCCCGCCGGTTCGCCGAGCGCATCCAGCACGAGTCGACCCGCCTCGGCCGGCTCGTCCAGGAACTGCTGGAACTCACCCGGCTCCAGGGCGCCGAACCGCAGCCCGCCCCCGAACCGGTCGCCGTGGACTGGGTGATCGCCGAGGTGCTCGACCGGACCCGGACGACGGCCACCGCCCGCCGGGTGGAGATCGTCGTGGCCGGCCAGCGCGGCCTCACCGCGTACGGCAGCGACAGCCAGCTCGCCACGGCGGTGGCGAACCTGGTGGAGAACGCGATCAACTACTCGGGCGAGAACACCACCGTCCGGGTCACCGCGCAGGCCACCGACGAGCACGTCGAGATCGCCGTGGCCGACCAGGGCATCGGCATCGCCCCGAACGAGGTCGACCGGATCTTCGAGCGGTTCTACCGGGCCGACCAGGCCCGCTCCCGCTCCACCGGTGGCACCGGCCTCGGTCTGGCCATCGTGAAACACATCGCCAGCAACCATGGCGGCCGGGTGGATGTGTCGAGCACTCTTGGTGGTGGGTCGACGTTCACCCTCCGGCTGCCCGCCAGCCCCCCGGACGACCTGGAGGCGACACTCTCCTCCGCTGGGATCGAGGCCGGCCCGGCCGACTTCCGGCCGGTCTGACCGACAGGAAAGGAAACACCCCGTTGAGCCGCGTACTGGTGGTCGAGGACGAGGAATCGTTCTCCGACGCCCTGTCCTACATGCTCCGCAAGGAGGGCTTCGAGGTGTCTGTTGCCGCGACGGGGCCCGCCGCCCTCACCGAGTTCGACCGGACCGGCGCCGACATCGTGCTGCTCGACCTGATGCTCCCGGAGATGTCGGGTACCGAGGTCTGCCGCCAGCTCCGCCAGCGCTCCCACGTCCCGATCATCATGGTGACCGCCCGGGACAGCGAGATCGACAAGGTGGTCGGCCTGGAGATCGGGGCCGACGACTACGTGACCAAGCCGTACTCGCCGCGCGAGCTGGTGGCCCGGATCCGGGCGGTGCTGCGCCGGCGGAGCGCCGAGGCGAACGAGCCGGGCGGCCCGACGCTGGCCGCCGGCCCGGTCCGGATGGACATCGAACGGCACGTGGTGACCGTCGACGGCGCCGGCGTGCAACTCCCGCTCAAGGAGTTCGAGCTGCTGGAGCTGCTGCTGCGCAACGCCGGCCGGGTGCTCACCCGGGGCCAGCTCATCGACCGGGTCTGGGGCGCCGACTACGTGGGCGACACCAAGACGCTCGACGTGCACGTGAAGCGGCTGCGCTCCAAGATCGAGCCCGAGCCGTCCGCGCCCCGCTACATCGTCACGGTCCGGGGACTGGGCTACAAGTTCGAGCCGTGACCTTCGTCTGCGCTGGTAGCAGCCAGACGCCGTCCGGGCCGTGAGGTGCCCCCCGTCCGTGCCGCGAGGTGCCGCCTGGATGTGCCGCCTGTCCGTGCCGTGAGGTGCCGTCCGTCCGTGCCGTGAGGTGCCGCCTGTCCGTGCCGTGAGTTGCCGTCCGTCCGTGCCGTGAGCTGGCGATGTCCGTGCCGTGCGCTGCGGCGTGGCGACCACCCGCGAGTCGGACCAGGATCGCCACTACGCCGGCAGGCCGATCGGGGTGATCCCGCCGTATCCGTGGTCCGCGTTTCGTGTACGTTTTGCCCGTTTCCGGGGGTCACCTCGGGTGCTGCCTGTCTGGCGCGACCGCCCAGGCACCTCGGGTGTGCCTGTCGGCGCGACCGCCCAGGCGGGGCGGCTGCCGGGACGGCGCGGCTGCCGGGGCAGCCTCCAGGGCGATATCGCTGCCGGGGGCGCTCGATGGTCACTGCCCCTGCGTGGCCAGGGCGGCCGGGCGGATTGTCCGGTACTGAGCTGGCTGAGGTGTGCCGGGTGGAACGCCATGGATGTCTCCGGGCTCCGGTGACCTCCATGGCGTTCCACCGACGAGACCGACGCCCGCGATGACCCGCGTCCGTTGGGGGTTATGTCCGGTTCCGGAGTGACCGGCGGCATCCCGCGGCCGGAATGGCTGGGGGCCGGGGGTCGTTGTATCCGGGTGAACGGCCAAGGAAGACCACCCCACGGGGTGCGGCCCACCGGGTGCAGGCCCCACGGGGTGCAGGCCCCACAGGGTGCCGGGCCTCCGGGAATGATGGTGGGCCGGTGGTCGTTACACATGGTCCCGGCGCCGCGAAGAAGGCTCCCCGCCCCGCGGCCGGGATGATCCCCCCAAGACTTTCCCCTTTGTGGGTGCGCGCCTACCGTGCGGGCGTCCCGAAGACCCTTTCCCTCTGGGTGCGCGCTTGTCGCGTTGTCATCCGTTGAGCGCCTGACGGTGCTTGCGTCTGTTGCCTGATCCCCCTTGGGTGTGGACGCCGTCCCCCGAATGGAGCTTTGTCATGAACACGATGCTGCGTAAGAGCGTGCTGGGTATTGCTGGTCTGGCGTTCACCGGTGGTGTGTTCGCCGGTCCGATCGCCGCCCACGCCG